>NZ_JBQENM010000045.1:0-27355 GCF_052044795.1 Ensifer sp. 22521 | reverse complement strand
CCCGCAGCGGCGAGGGTCGGATCGTTGGAATTGCGGACCTTTTGATGGGTCGAGCTAGAGTCGGATCGCCCTCGTCTTTCCCTTGAGGCCTGAACGGATACCCGGAGTTCGGCTCCGGATGACAAGCACAGGACAAGCGAAAGATGATGAACGATAGCATCGGGGTCGACATCTCGAAAGACCATCTCGACGTCCACAGGCTGAGCGACGGTGTGAGCCGGCGCTTCGCCAACGACAGCCGTGGCCATAGGACATTGATCGGCTGGTTGGAGCGGCCTGAGCTGCGTATCGTCTACGAGCCGACAGGCCCCTATCATCGGGCCCTTGAGCACAGGCTGGCAGAGGCGGGCTTCGCGCTGGTCAAGGTCAATCCGCGTCAGGCGCGGCGATTTGCCGAGGCCACCGGCAGGCTCGCCAAGACCGACCGGCTGGATGCTGCGATGCTCGCCCGCATGGGGGTGTTGCTCGAACTCGAGGCGCGGCCGGCGCGAGGCCCGACCCTCAACGATCTCAAGGACCTGCACATGGCCCGCGAGGCATTGGTGAAGAACCGAACGGCGGCCAGGAACAGGGCGAAAAACCTGACCTTGCCGATCCTCAAGCGCCACAACGCCGAACAGCTCAGGCAGATCGAGCGCCAGATCGCGGCCCTCGAAAACGAGATCATGGCGCTCATCAAGGTCGATCCCGACCTCGCACGACGCTTCGACATTCTCGTCTCGATCCCGGGCGTGTCAGCAATCACCGCCTTCGCGCTTCTCATCGACATGCCCGAACTCGGTACACTCGACCAGGCCCAGGTCGCTTCCCTCGCCGGCCTCGCTCCGGTCGCTCGCCAGTCCGGACAGTGGATCGGCCGCGCCTTCATCCGCGGCGGCCGGGCCAATGTCCGACGAGCACTCTACATGCCCGCGCTCGTCGCCATCCGCTTCAATCCCGACCTCAAGGCCAAGTACGACCGGCTCAAGGCCGCCGGAAAAGCCTCAAAACTCGCCATTACCGCCGTCATGCGAAAGCTCATCATCATCGCAAACGCATTGCTCAGGGATGGCCGCATATGGGAACCAACCCGTACTTGACCAACACGGATACTCTAGTGCGAGAGAATGTTGATGATGTTGCCGAAGGGGTCGCGCATGAAGAAACGGCGCACGCCCCAGGGCTCGTTGGTGATGTCGTAGACAATCTCCACGCCTGCCGCCTTGGCGCGCGCGTAAATTCGATCGACGTCGTCCACTTCGATCGAAAGCACCGGCACGGGTGTATTGTTGCCGCCTTCGCTGGCGACGCTCAGTTGCGGCATCGCCGCAGCACCCTTGGCCGCAAAGGTCCGGATCCATCCATGATCCATCACCACGTCGAGCTCCAACAAGTCGCCGTAAAAGGCTTGTGCCATCTGTGGGTCCGGGGCGTGGAGATTGGAGACGATACGCAAGACAGTCATTGGTTCTTCCTTATCCGGCGAGCAACGGAGCGCGCTCTGCGCTCACAGGTGTCGGTTTTCACGGCGATGCGGCCATACTGCCTTCCAAACGTGCCGGATTGAAGAGGGAATCGTCGGACAGCCTCAGGGTGTAGCAACCGCCGCCTGAGGTCGCAGGCCCGCACCGGCAAGCGCCACGCGCACCAGCGTCGCCGCCGCCTTGCCTGCCGTTTCCATATAGCTGGCATCCCGGTGCAGCAGCACCACGGCGAAGCTGCCGTCGAGCAGAAGCAGGATCTGCTTCGCCAGCATGATCGGCTCGGCAATGCCGGTTTCGATAAAGTTCTCGGCCATCCACGCCTCGAACTTCTTCTTGTGGGCTGCACCGATGCGGATTGCCGGATGGCCCGGCATGTTGGCCAGTTCCGCCGAGGTGCGCAGGAAACCGCAGCCCTTCCACTTCGGGTGACGTGCCGCCCGCGCCAGCTTGACGAAGATCGCCTCGACCTTGTCGGCCAGTTCCCCTTCGGCCGTGTCGAACCACTTCCGGAAGAGCTTGAGATTGGGCTGGTCGCGGCCCTCGAGATAGGCGGCGATCAGTTCGTCCTTGCTTTCGAAATGGTAGTAGAGGGTGCGTTTGGTCACCCCCGCCGCTTCCGCCACGGCATCGACGCTGACGGCGCGGATACCCTCCGCATAGAAGAGCTTTTCCGCCGCTTCGACGATCGCATCCCGCGTTGATTTCTCTGCTTTCGCCATCTCTCAAGTATACCGACTAGTGAATATACATCGCATCGTCGCTCACCTAGCCTCTCCCCGTCAACCCTAGCCGGAGAGCGACCATGTCCAAGACCGTACTGATGCAGATTTCCGAGGGGACCGCCCTCTTGACCCTCAATCGCCCGGAGAAACTCAACGCGCTGAACTATGAGCTGATCGACCGGCTCATGGTCCTTCTCGACACGATCGAAGTGAACGACGCTGTCGGCGCGGTGATCATCACCGGCGCCGGCGACCGCGCCTTCTCCGCCGGCGGCGACATCCACGAGTTCTCCGAAAGCGTGGCTGCGGGCGTAAACCCGGCCGTGCGCGATTTCGTCCGCCGCGGCCAGCGGCTGACGGCGCGGCTCGAAGCCTTTCCGAAGCCGGTCATCGCCGCGGTCAACGGGCTCGCCTTCGGCGGCGGCTGCGAGATCACCGAGGCCGTGCATCTGGCGATCGCCAGTGACCGGGCGCGCTTTGCCAAGCCGGAGATCAAGCTCGGCATGCCGCCGACCTTCGGCGGCACCCAACGGCTGCCGCGGCTTGCCGGCCGCAAGCGCGCACTCGAACTGCTGTTGACGGGGGAGGATTTTTCGCCGGAACGCGCGTTGGAGATGGGGCTCGTCAATCACGTCGTCGCCCATGAGGAGCTGATGCCCGCCGCCCGCGACCTGGCCAACCGCATCATGGGCTACTCGCCGCTTGCCATCCGCTCGATCATCACCGCCGTCACCCGCGGCCTCAACATGTCGATCGCAGAGGGGCTGCTGGTGGAAAGCGAACAGTTCGCCCAGATGGTGCCGACCGACGATCTCTCCGATGCGCTCGCCGCCTGGAAAGGACGGCATGTCCACGACGACCCGCCGCGCGACGGTTCCTTCTCGCGCCACTACTAAATTCAACCAAACGGTTGACAATCTTCGCAATCAAAGTGATATTCAACAACATGATTGAATATCAGAACGAACATCTCGATGCCGTGTTCCACGCGCTTTCGGATCCGACGCGCCGCGCCATGCTCCAGAACCTTTCGCAAGGCGAGAGACTGGTCGGCGAGCTTGCGGCCCCCTTCTCGATCTCGCTGGCCGCGGCATCGAAGCACATCAAGGTGCTGGAAGGAGCAGGTCTCGTGCGCCGCGAAGTGAAAGGACGCACGCATGTATGCCGCCTCGATGCAGCGCCGATGCATGCAGGTATGGAGTGGATGCGCCACTACGAAGCCTTCTGGCGAACGCGCATTGACGCACTTGAGGCGCTGCTTCTCGCCGACGACGCAACTGTTCAAAACGATACGGAGGAAAAGCCATGACATCGCCCGCCACAGCCTTTGCCAGCGCCGATTACGGCCGCGTCATCGCCCCCGATGCGGTGCGCATCGAACGCCTGCTTCCCGGCCCGATCGAGCGGGTCTGGTCCTATCTGACAGAGGAAAACAAGCGCCGGCTCTGGATGGCATCGGGAACGATCGGCTCTTCCGAGGGTGCAGCGGTCGAACACGTCTTCCGCCATTCGGAACTGACGACAGAGGATGATCGACCGCCGAAAAAATACGCCGATCACGCCGGCGAGGTTCGCAAGCACGGGCATGTGCTCGCCTGGGAGCCACCGCGCCTGCTCGCCTATAGCTGGGACGAAGGCACGGATACGCCCTCCGAGGTCCGCTTCGAACTCAGCCCGCGCGGCGACAAGGTGCTGCTGATCGTCACCCATACCCGGATCGCCAACCGCGGCATCATGACGAGCTTCTCCGCCGGCTGGCACGTGCATCTCGACCTGTTGCGCGACCTTTTGGAAGGAGAGCAGCCTGCAGCCTTCTGGAGCAAGTTTGCTGAGCTTGAAGAGCAGTACGACGCGCGCATCCCCAAGCGCTGACCGCCCGAGGTGACGAGACCTCAGAAGGGTGCACCGGCAAGGAATGACGGCCTTGCCGGCGCTTTTTGTCAAGTGCGGGCGAAACCGAGGATGAAGAGCGCCAGCGAACCGATCGATGCGAAGGTGCGAACGTGGTTCCACCAGACCCAGTCGGTGAGATAGCGCTCACGCCAGAGGTCGATTGCAGCTTGCCCGGGTGCAGCGGCCCCAAGTGCGTCGTTCATCGGCACGTTGAAGACGATCGTCACCAGAAGCACGCCGACGACATAGGCCAGGCCGCCCGCGGCCAGCAGCCATCGGCCCTCGCCACCCGAAATGAACGCGACGACGATCAGCGCCAGGCCGAGCAGCGCCGTGCCCATGAAGGCGCTGAGGAAGATCGGGTTCTGGATGACGACATTGATGGCGTTCATCGCGGCGATCCCCTGCTCCGGCGGCAGCCGCGACAAGGCTTGCATGATGCAGACCGAAAAGATGAAGAACAGCCCGGCCATCAGGCCGGAACCGATCGCGGCGGCAAACGCCAGAGCGGGGATCAGCGGGATCATGCGGCAATACTCCAAACGCCAGTTGCTGCGGTTTCCCGGGCGTAAGTTGCAAAGTCGCGCGGCCGCCGCCCAAGCACGCGCTCGACGTCGGACGTCACACTCGAATTGCGCCCGTCGAGCACCGAGGTGAAGAGATAGCGGATGAGTTCGACATAGTCATCAGGCACGCCGTCAGCCTGCAATTGCGCGGCGAAGTCGGCAACCGGAATGGCCTGATAGGAGATCGGACGTTTGGCCGCGGCAGCGATCTCGGCCACGGCTTCGGCAAAGGTCATCAGCCTTGGACCGGTCAGAGAATAGACCTTGCCGACATGATCATCGTCGAGAAGCGCTTCAACCGCGACGTCAGCGATGTCGTCGCAGCTGACGAAAGGCTCGGTGACTGTATCCACGGGCAGGAAGACCGAACCGCTTGAGACCCCCTCGGCCAGGAAGCCTTCGTTGAAGTTTTCGAAGAACCAGCTCCCCCGAATGATCGTCCAGTCGGCGCCGGAGGCCTGCAGCGCGCGCTCGGCCGCTTCCGCCTCGTCCTCGCCGCGCCCCGACAGAAGCACCAGCCGCCTGATGCCCGCGCCGACGGCAAGGTTTGAGAACTTGCGGATGGTCTCGACAGAGCCCGGCACCGCCAGATCGGGCTGGTAGCAGACATAGATGCGATCGACATTTTCGAGCACAGGCGCCCAGGTCGCCTCGTCCGTCCAGTCGAAGGACGGTGATGCCGAACGGGCGCCGATGCGCACCGCAACACCCCGCTCTTGAAGGCGCTCAGCCACCCGCCGCCCCGTCTTGCCGGTACCGCCCAAAACCAGTGTGACTTTCTGAGACATCGTTTCCTCCTAAGGTTCATCAACAAACATGAGCATCTCTCACATTTGCAAATGTGATAAATCCTCGTATTTTAAGAGTCAAGCCAAAATGTGAGCATCACTCATGATTACAGAAACAAGCCCATCCGCGGTCCCCGCCGAAGACGAGACTGCGCTGCGCCGGACACCCAGCCAGAAACGCAGCCGCGAGCGCGTCGAACAAATCCTTGCCTGCGCGACGGCGCTCATTCAGGAAAAGGGCAGCGACGCCATGCGGATGAGCGAAGTCGCTGAAAAGGCTGGAATTTCGATCGGCTCGCTCTACCAGTACTTCCCTGACAAGGCGGCGATCGTGCGCACGCTGGCCGAGCGCTACAATGCCGTGTGCAACGAGTGCATCGCCGCCGAACTTGCCAAGGTCACATCGCTCGCGGAACTACGCGACGCTTTCTGTGTGCTGTTCGACATCTACTACGACATGTTCCTGGCCGAGCCTGTGATGCGCGACATCTGGTCGGCAATGCAGGCCGACAAGGCGCTGCGCGAGATCGATCTTCTGCAAAGCCGCGCCGGCGGAAAACTTCTTGCCGATGTCTGGGCTAGGCTTGTGCCCGAAGCGCCGCGCGAAACCATTGATAGCGCCGCTTTCCTGATCATGCATCTCGGCGATTGCACCATGCGGCTTGCCGTGTCGGTCGATCGCACCGAGGGCGACCGCATCGTCGAGGCCTACAAGCAGATGATCCTCCGCGATTTTGTCGCTGATGAAGCGGCGGGCGGCGCAGGCTCAATTGACAACTCCATGACACGCTCCTAATCATCTGGGATCGATTGGTTCCCGGGACACGAACGTGTTTCGGGAGTAAACGGGAACGTGACGGATGGACCCATGCTGGGCATTCACATCACGGCCGACCCCGCGACTGTAGAGCGACGTCGATCTGCCATTCCGGAGCGATCCGGAAGAAGCCACTGGAAGAGACCACGAGAGGGTGGTCGATCTGGGAAGGCGAGGCAGATCCAGGGCTTCCCGCCCAGCGCCGTGAGCCAGGAAACCTGCCACTCGATACGGGCATAGGGCCCACACCGGGAATTTCCCGATGCCATCACGGAGGTTGTCATGGCTACGTCTACTGTTTCGAGCATTCCGCTCTCCCTCAGCGATCGTCTGACCGCTGGCGTCATCGCGCTCTTCATCGGCGCATTCCTCGTCTTCGGCGCCGGCCTTGCCAACTCGGCAGTGCTGCACGACACCGCGCACGACACCCGCCACTCCTACGGCTTCCCCTGCCACTAAGACGATGTTCCGGAACGTAACTCACGTTCCGCATCGAAGTGTCTGCGGACATGAACGCATCCGGCCTGTGCCGGATGTCGGTGTTTGTGCATGCCGGTTCGTCCGGCGCGCAACGGCCGTCCGCATGACAGAACGGGAAGGCTTGCAAACCACGCCGCAGCGCGTGGCTTTTGCCGTTATCGAGGGAATTCAAGATGATTGTCAGAACGCTTCTGGCCGCGATCGTGGCTGGACTGATTGCCGGTGTCTTCATGACCGGCGCCCAGGAATTTCGGGTAACCCCGCTGATCCTGCATGCGGAGGAATTCGAAGGCGAGGCTCCGGCCGCAACCGAACAGCCCGCTGCACAGCCTGGAACGACGCAACCCGCCGCCGAGGGCCATGACCAGCATTCGTCGCTGAAGGCGGTCTCACCGCTTTCCGCCATGCTCGATGCCCTGTCGCCGATCACGCCAGCCTATGCGCATGAGGGCGAACACGAGGAAGGCGGCATCATGTTCGGTATGAGCCGGTTCTCCGGCACACTCATTGCCAACCTCGTCACCGGCTCCGGCTTCGGCCTGCTCCTGGCCGGCGTCAGCCTGGTGATCGGTTACCCGATCACGCTCCGGAACGGCGCGCTCTGGGGCGCCTGCGGCTGGCTCGCCGTGCACATGCTGCCGGCAATCGGCCTGCCGCCGGAACTGCCGGGTTTCCCGGCCGCCGAACTCGGCGACCGCCAGACCTGGTGGCTGGCAACCGTCGCCCTCTCCGCAGTCGGTCTCTATCTCGTCGTCCTGCGCGAGGAGATCGTCTCCAAGGTCGCAGGCCTGGTGCTGATCGCAGCACCCCATGTCTACGGCGCGCCGCAGCCGGTCGATATTACGA
This sequence comes from Ensifer sp. 22521, assembly GCF_052044795.1. Taxonomy (NCBI): domain Bacteria; kingdom Pseudomonadati; phylum Pseudomonadota; class Alphaproteobacteria; order Hyphomicrobiales; family Rhizobiaceae; genus Ensifer; species Ensifer sp. 22521. Next base: position 19,780 of record NZ_JBQENM010000045.1, on the reverse strand, counting down.
GCAACGTTCCGGCCGTACTCGGCGCCGAGTTTGCGGTTGCCGCACTCGCCACCACGCTCGCCTTCTGGATCGTGCTTGGCGTCGTCTCCGGCTTCATCAACGAGCGTTTCGCGAGAGCAAACTGATCCGGCCGATCACGCCCCCCCATGGGCACCTGAACAAACGACGGCGGGGTTCAGGCCCCGCCGTTTTGCATGAGATGCGCGGCCAGCCGCGCGCGGCGATCGTCCGGCTCCAGCAGGACGCAGGTATCGCAGAAGCTGCCACCCTCCGTTTGGAAGTAGAGGCAACAGCCGCAACGGATCCGATATTGGCGCGACAGTTGCGCGCCGCTTGCCGGATCGACCGCGGAGATCTCCTCGTAGCAGAGCTCTTCCGAGAACAACCGCGAGCCCCGCCGCTTGACGATCGCAAGCGCCTCGGCCATGCCGCGCGCCTCGTCACCGATCGCGCGACCGATCTCCAGGAACGCTCCGGCAAGGGAATCCGCTGCCAGCCGCCACTGCGCCCCGGAAGAAAGCCCGGTGCGCTTTTTCAGGACCGCGATGACCGGCGCCAGATGGGCCGTGAAGCCGCGCTCGAAAGCGCTGATGCCTTCGGCATGCTGCGGCCCTTCCGCCACACCGAGGCGGAAATGATAACGCTTGCCGGCAACTTCCCGATCTTGGTGAAGGCGGGTCCACTCTTCGAAGCGAAGCCCGGCGATCTGCGCCTGAAGACCCGCGCCAAGATAGAGCGCGCCGAGAACCACACTCAGCTGGCGGCTGTAGAAGGCGATCAGATGTGCCGCCCGAATCCGGTCCGTCATGCCGATTGCGAAAAAGTCCTGATAGGCAAGGCTCTGCTCGATCCCGGTCCCACCAGCGGCCCAGAAGGCGGCCGGTGCGCTGAAGGCACTGTCCGCCGGCCCGAGCGAGACACCGGCGTCGGGGAACTGCGCGTGCAACCGCTCGACCACTGCCAGCGCCTGCGGCGGATATCCCTCGACCGTCCGCGCCATCCGCTGGTGATTTCTCGAATTCATGCCGTCTCCGTCGCCAGCCAGCCGCCCTCATATCCCGCGCGCTCAAGACCGCGCCGGATCGCCGGCAGGCTGCGTGTCAGCTCCCAGACGAAGCCGCTCCGCCAATTCTCGATCATCATCACGACGAGCCCCTGGTCAAGGCCGACGACACGCTCGTCGATCCAACCCGCAGGCCCCTCGCCAGCAAGGCTCGGATTGAACCCGCCCGGAAAGCGCCCTTCCTTCAGAAGCCCGGGATAGCCGGCCGCGACATGGCCGAGGGCCGATAGGGACGCATCCGGATCGAAAGGCAGACAGGCCGCTGCAGCCCAGGGCACGAGCGTGCCGTCATCCGGACCGAAGGGTGCGCCGCGGTTGACGTAGCCCAAAAGCCGCTGCCAGCGTCCGTCCTTGAGGCGCAGCCGGCCGCGTGGCGCATGGCAGGCACTGATCCCCCAGAGGCGTTCGCCATAGCCGGCGAAGCCACCGGGATTTCGCCACGCATGGTCGCGCTGCAGCGCGATGGCGCGCCGGGTATTCTCGAAGTAATCCGTCCCCCTTTCGCGCATCGGCCGATCGCCGAGACCGCGAAGGTCAAGCCAGGCCTGCGGGAACAGGTGGATGAACAGCGGGGCCGCATGGAGATGGGGCCCGCCGTCAGCCGCGATCCAGTCGTAACCCTCCGTAAAGGCGGCGTAGTGCTCCGGCTCGATCGCATGATCGGGCGCCCCGAGCGCCAGCACATAGAGCAGCAGCGCCTCGCTGTACCCGCGCCAGCGATGCTTCAGGAACCGGCCGGGCGGGCGCCAGCCCATCGTCAGTGTGTCACTCCGGTTCAACGCCCAGCGCCAATCCACGCGAGCATAGAGCCTTTCGGCGAGCGTGCGGATCTCGCATTCCCCCGTGTCCTCGCCGGAGAAATAAGCGGAGGTGGTCAGGCATCCGGCGATCAGCAGCGCCGTGTCGACGGTCGAGAGTTCGCTGCGCCAGGTGCGCTCGCCGGTCCGCATATCGAGAAAGTGATAGTAAAAGCCGCGATAGCCGCTCGCCCGCTGGTCGCGCGACTGCGGGCTCTCGGCCAGGAAGCGCAGCGTGGTCAACACCCGCCCGATCGCCTCGCGGCGCGAAATCCACCCGCGCTCGACGCCGATGGGATAACAGGAAAGGCCGAAACCGGTCGCCGCAATACTCGACGGCGCGCCCGGCAGCGACGTGTCCGCGATCAATCCGGTGGCCGGATCGGCGTGATCGAGGAAGTATCTGAACGCCGCCTTCTGCAGGCCATCGGTTTGAAATAGCCCGGCATTTTCCGTCTGTTTCAGCATTCCGCCCTTCCGGACCCTGGCCCCAGTCACAAGTACTTCTGGGCTAACGCCGGCAAATCACTCTTTGTTGAAGGCCAGCTACACCCAAATAGTCGCCGAAATCCAATCCTGTGTTACATTCTTCTAATCTGACCGCGCGCAATGACTGGTTGAAGCGATGTTGAGCGTGTTGGCGTTGATCCTCTCATTGAGTGGTGGCCCGAGCCCATCGACCGCCGCGTCGACGGATGTCGATGTCGAACTGATCCTGGCCGTCGACATGTCCGGCTCGATGGATCTGGACGAGGCGCGCATCCAGCGCGCCGGTTACGTGGAGGCGCTCCGGCACCGCGATTTCCTCGATGCGGTCGCAAGCGGGCAACTGGGCAAGATCGCCATCGGCTATTTCGAATGGGCCGGAACGGTTAACGAATCCTCCGTCGTCGCCTGGCAAGTGATCTCCACCGCCGCCGACGCCGATGCCTTTGCCAAGCTGATCGAGGCGCGACCGGTCGGCACCCGCCGCGGCACGTCGATCTCGAACGCGATCACCTACGGTACGGTGCTGATCGATTCGAACGCCTTCAACGGCATACGCCGGGTCATCGACGTTTCCGGCGACGGCCCGAACAATATCGGCCCGCCGGTCATTCCCGCCCGCGAGACGGCAGTCGCCCGCGGCATCACCATCAACGGGCTTGCGATCCTCATCCGCCCCTCGGTCTCGACCGGCCCGCTCGACCAGTATTACGCCGAATGCGTCATCGGCGGTCCCGGGTCCTTCGTGCTGCCGGTGCACGAGCCGGAGGATTTTTCGATCGCAATTCGCCAGAAGCTGGTGCTCGAGGTCAGCGGCCTGCCGCCGCCGCCCACCGTCCGCCTGGCCGATGCCCTTCCGGCATCCGACTGCCTGATCGGCGAGAAGCTCAGGCCCGGCTTCCTCGACCGCGTCTATCCCGAACTCGACAAATAGCCCCTCGCCGCCCCTACAGCGCCGCGCGTCTTATCAGACGCGCAATGGTCGCCCTAGCACTTTGAAGCGCTGCATGTTTCGTCCTTAAATCGGGTACGATTTAATGAAACATGCAGTTGTCGGCGCGCAACCCATGCGCGTCAGATTGTCGTTTCCCTTCGCTTCGCCCGGCGATAAGATGAGCCGTTATTTCGCGGATCGATTCATGTCCTTGACCACCACGCCTCCACTGGCCGACATGGCCACAGACACCGCCGCCGACACTGGCAGTCAGCATATCCGCGACACGTTGCGCGATGCGATCGTCGAGCGGCGGCTCGCCCCCGGCACCAAGCTTTCCGAAAGCGATGTCGGCGAACTCTTCAATGTCAGCCGCACGCTGGTGCGCGCCGCCCTGCAGGCGCTCTCCTATGAAGGGCTCGTCAGCGTCGAGAAGAACCGCGGCGCCTTTGTCGCCCATCCCTCGATCGACGAAGCCCGCCAGATCTTCGCGACCCGCCGGCTGATCGAACCCGGCGTCGTTCGTGCCGCGGCGCCCCATATCGGCAAGGCCGAGCTCACCGAGCTCCGGCGCATGCTGGCGGCCGAACGGCAGCTCACCGAACAGCGCGGCCACTCGGCCCGCCGCGCCGAGATCAAGGCATCAGGCGATTTTCACCTGGCGCTCGCCGATCTCAGTCGCAACGCCATTCTTCGCCGCTTCATGGACGAACTCATTGCCCGCTCCTCGCTGGTGATCGCGCTTTACGGCCAGTCGACCGTTTCGAGCTGCGGCCACAACGAACACGACGAGATCGTCAACGCGCTGGAACGCGGCGACGTCGATACCGCAGCCAAACTGATGGTCCACCATATCGACCATATCGAAGCCGATCTCGACCTGCGCGTCCACAAATCGACCGACCTCAAGGCAGCACTCGAGCTTTAGGGCCCGCCCTCAGACTTCAGGAATCACGAAAAGTTCACGGGCCGAAAAAAGTCGCTGATCCGGCGGAACCATTCCCGCGCCACAGCGTTGGCCTCGCGCTCGAAAAAGACTGAGAACGAGGAAAGCAAATGAGCGAGAAGTTCTTCGCCACTCCCATCCCCCTCCGGTTATCTGCAAAACGGCAGACCGTCGTCAGAACGGTCTTCGAAGCCGTCGAGTTGCTGCGGCAATGGCCGGGACGTCGCGGACGGGAATACCGCGCGGCTCTCAGGCGCTGCCTGGACGCGCTGGATGGATTGACGAGTACGGACCGGGCCAGCCGCTGCTTTGCTGCCGCTGCCCGCGAATCGGGCCTGCTTCTGGCCTGACGTGGAAGTCCCCAAGGTCCGTAGATCGGGTCTCTCACGATGCGCCGAAGGACGATCGGCGCATCGCCCCCCCAAGGGCGCGCGGAACAAGCGCGGCTTCACCTTTGACGAAAGAGACGATCAGTCGGCGAGTTCGGCCGCTTCCTTCGTCTGACGGTCGGCAAGCGCCTTCAGTGCTTCCTTGTCGAGACGCCAGTCCGGCGAGCCATAGCCAAGCGGCCATTTGTAAGGCTCCTTGTCGTTGAAGAACACGACGGTGGTCAGGAGCGGAAAGGCCCGGCGATAGGTCTGTTGGTCGAGGATTTCCTTGTACCAGGCGCGCCTGTAGTCCGCCGAGCCCGAAACGCCGAGTTCGGCGATCATGACCGGTTTGCCGAAGCCCGCGACGCGCTGGTATTTTTCGTTCAGCGCCTCGCCGAAGCGGCGCTCACGGCCCCAGTAGTCGACATCCGTCTTCTGCAGGCCCCAGACGGGGATCCCGACGACGTCGACGACATCGTCACCCGGATAGTAACCGGCGAGATTGCGATGGCCCTTCGGCGACCAAACGAACCGCGCTTCCGGCGCCAGCTCCCGGCATTTGCCGACGAAATAACGAAACGCCTTCTTGTAGCCTTCCTTGTCGCGGCGCGCCCAGGGATAGCGGCCGTCGGGGTCCTCCATCTCGTGGCCCCAGCGCACATAGACCGGACCGTGGAAAGCGGCCGAACGGGCACAAACGTCGCCAATCTCGCGATCGAAGCGGCCTTTGCCGATATCGGCGAACAGCCTTTCCCCGCCGGCGCGCCAGTCGGCGGCATGGGTATAGGGCTCGACCGAGAGCATCAGCGCCCGCCCCTGCCGCGCCGCGATCGCGATCTTGCGCTTCAACAGCGCCCGGTCCGGCTTCTGCCAGTAGACGAAGACATGTTCGAGCTCGAGCGCATCGCTGTCGGCAACGGCATCATGCGGATCGTAGACGCCGATGGCGACCGCCCGCTCCGTCGCGCCCTTTGCCGGCGGCGCGATCGCCGCAGTCGTCAGCGCCCGGTCGATGCCATCGGCCGGATCATCCGCGCGCGCCGCCGGTGTTCCGGTGACGGCAAAAAGCGCCAGTGTTCCCGCGGCAAGGGCTGCTCTCAAAAGTCTGGCAGACAACGAACATTCTCCGGCGGATCGTCTCTCGACGCCGCGAATGAAACCGGACACATCACGCGTGCGGCGGTCAGAAGGTCACCGCCAAAGAGGGGATCGCCCCGATCCCCAACGATCCGAGGCGGCTTCACCGCACCGGAGTTACGCAAACTCGAACAGAGCAAACTCGAACAGAGACAGTCCCGTTAGAGCGAAGCTCTCAGGAAGCAGTGCGACGTGCGGCCGAAGCCGCTCGGCGAACAGATATAGGGCGCGCGGCCCAGATAGCTGGTTGCGCTCTTTTTCACCGGCTGCGGCGCGACCACATCCTCATCAGCCTCAGCGACCCGCAACTGCTTCTCTTCCTTGCGTATCTTGACCGAAGGACTTGCATAGGCGCTGGAATGGCTCGACGAAAACAGCGGCGTTTCACCGATGACCGTCGACGAGCAGCCGGCGGACAGGAGCAGAAGGCCAAGAATGGAAGCGGTCGGTACGAGATACTTGAAACCCGAAATGGTGGTTCGGCTCTCGCCGGCACATGCGGTCTTATCTCGCATAAGCATCCTTTCGAATTGGCGGCTATGGCCGCCCGGTGCCTCCTTTGGGGGATATGGCGGCATTGTTCAACCCCCTTTCCATTATAAATTGCTTAAATTAACAAATTCTTTCTTAGGCTTTTCTTCCAGCGGTTGCAGCTGAAGGCACTGGCCCATGCGCCAACGCGGCCGCAGATCGATCGCACACTGGACTCGGAAGGCGACATCAGGATCGGGAAGACAAAGCAGGAAAACCAGATGCTTGCCCGACAGGAGACGCGAAGGCGAACGCGCCCACCACCGGCGACCCTACCCACTCCACTGGCCACCACGCCCGGTGGTAGATGCGGCAACGGTAACGCCGGATGGTTCGCAAGGAAAAATCTCGCACGACAGCGGAAAATTGGCGGCAAAGACGCCGCAAACGCCACGCTTATCGGTCAAGTGGCACGCCATGGAACGAAAACAGCGCCCCATTCCTCATTTTTAGCCACCGCGCATTTACAGTTCGTTGACCTCTGGCAGCCACTTTGGTGCCAGGCGCAACATGTTTGAGCGTATGCGCCCACTCCAAAACTGCCCGCGTCCTGCGGGCATTTTTTTTGCTGTACCGGTCAGGGCTCAAAGAGAGCCGGCGCGATGAATGCTCGCCATCCGGCCTTCAACCTTCAACCGTAATGTGGCTTCTGGAACAGGCACAATTACTGGCTGCCGATAACCTGGCGCAACAACCCCAACATGTTTCGTTCTCCACATTTCAGGCAGCCGATTTGGAGAGAGATGAATGGTGGGCCCGGAGGGACTCGAACCCCCAACCAAGCGGTTATGAGCCGCCGGCTCTAACCATTGAGCTACAGGCCCACGCTGGATCTGCAGGCGTCCTCAAAACGTACCGATTCGAGGATAAGACATGCAGCAACTCTAAGTACTACAGCAACCTTTGCGCCTCTGATAAAAACGCGTGGCACCGTAGTGATCCAGGTGCGCGAACCAATGGCAGTTCGCGGTGGCAATGGCTCTAGCCGAAAACCTTTTTGCCGACAAGCCATTGCCGCAATGCTCACACAATCGCCGAGCATGAAGACGCCAGGGACGGAACAACCGGAGAGACATAGACCATGATTTCCACACGCACTGCCCGCACGCTTTCGATCGCCGCTTTCGCCGCCGCTTTTGCCGGTGTGGCCGCCGCTCAGGCGCAGGAGACCGACAAGGACAAGGCGACCATCGTCGTTGCCGGCGAAGGCCGCGCGACGGTCGCGCCCGACATGGCGGTCCTGCAGCTCAGCGTCGTCAAGGACGCCAAGACCGCCCGCGAAGCGCTGGACGCCAACAACAAGGCCATGGCCGAAGTGCTAAAGGCGTTGAGGGCCGACGGCATTGCCGATCGCGACCTGCAGACGAGCGGCTTTTCGGTGAACCCGCAATACAACTATCCGACCAATACCGACGGCGGCAATCGCCCGCCGGAGCTGATCGGCTACCAGGTGGTAAACGGCGTCAGCGTCCGCGTGCGTGACCTCGCCAAGCTCGGCGAAGTCATCGACAAGTCGGTCACGCTCGGCGTCAACCAGGGTGGTGGCGTGCAATTCACCAACGACAAGCCGGAGGCCGTCATCACCGAGGCGCGCAAGGCGGCCGTTGCCGACGCTGTGGAAAAGGCCAAGGTGCTTGCCGAAGCTGCCGGCGTCTCGATCGGTAAGATCCTCAACATCAGCGAACAGGGCTTCCGTCCCGAGCCGATCCCGATGATGCGCGCCGGCACGGCCAAGGAATATGCCGCCGACGCCGTTCCGGTCGCAACCGGCGAAAACAGCTACAACGTCACGGTCAACGTGACCTTCGAAATCAAGCAGTAAGCTTGCAAGGCCCGCCGCAACCGCGCGCGGGATTTCGCTTAATCCTCGCCCCTGGTGCCGGAGATCGGCGCCGGGGGCGAAGTGTTTTGGGCGGTACGCCGAGTATGCGTCTGCGGATGATGGCGGAGTACGAAGCAGGTGTTGCCGCGGTCGCGGCTACCGACAGTCCGACCGCCAAAGGAAGCCTCTGGGTCGAAACAGCTCGGGCTACGCGCGTCTTCCTCGCCCTGGAAGCGAGGATCAAGATCGCCATCGCTGCGCACAGGTGCGGGTCAGGCCAAGGATGACGTTTGAGGAGAGGCGTTTGCCCAAAATAGTCGGCGGAGGGGCCTGCCTCGGAGCGAGTGCCTGGGCATGACCAGCCGTCGGCACAAACGAAAAAGGCCCCCCATGCCGAAGCATGAGGGGCCATTCTTCCGCCGGCCGGGGGAGACAAGGCGGGAAGATTTGTTACCAGCGACCGATCGTCGGGCAGCCGCGGGCGTTTGCGAAGACGATCGTCTGGCGGTAGCCGTGGCGGCGGCCTTCGACGACGACGCGGCGCGGCGTGACGTCGGCGACATAAGCGCGGCGCAGGCCGCGATCGCGGGCCTTGTCGACGGCCATCCACGGTGCGCAGCGGCCGCGGCGATCACGATCCCAGTGGCGGTCACGGCCGCGACCGCGACCCCAGTCGCCTTCGTCACCGTAGCCGCCGTTATAGTCGCGGTACTGCACGTCGTCGCGGTACTGCACGTCGACGCCCGGGCCGAAGCCGAACTCGATCGAGTCCGCCGAAGCGGTGGAGGCTGCACCAAGCAGGCCAGTCAATCCAATGACGGCTGCGGCTGCGGCGTTAAAAAAGCGGTTCTTCATGACATCTCTCCAGGCTTGAAGGGTTCAATGGGGCAATCACCGTCCCAAGCGATTGAGCAAAGGATAGGTTTCCCAAGCTGAACGACAGCGGAACCTGGTGTTCATGGGAGGTTCAGAATGCCGGAGCGCGATCCGCCCCTCTTTGGCGCGAGATTCGCCTTGCAAGGAAGGCGGTCACACGGAGCGCTTGTGAATGATAAGCTACTGATCCAAAATGACTTCTTGCGATCAAGACGCGCAACGAAGCGGCTCGGAACGCAAGGAGCAAATCGGCCGCTCGATCATCGCAGCAAAGGCAAATCAGGCGTCGCCGGGACGGCCGCGCCCAAGGAACGCTGAGGCATTTTCTGCCGTCGAAGGTGGTGGTCAGCCGATTCGCGGGCAGCCATAGGCATTGGCGAAGACGACCCGGCTCAAATATCCGCGGCGCCAACCGACCACGACGACACGGGAATGGGTGACCCGCTCGACCCGGGCGCGATGGAAGCCCAGGCGCCAGGCCCTGCGCAGTGCTTCGCGCGGCGAGCAGTAGCCGCGATGGCGAACGAGATCGACGTCGCCACGCTCCATCGTCGGCAGCGGCATCGGGGCCGCAGCCTCGGCCGGCAGGCTCGCGAAGCTCGTCACGGCGAGCGCAACCGCCAGAACCGAATTACGAAACATGGCTTTCATGGATCTTCTCCCGGTCAACGCAAAACAACAATCCGGTCGGCAACCGGTGCCCTAGGATAGGCGGCCCGCGCGCGCCTGCCATCGTAAATTTCCGCCATCGCGCGTTTCTGTCAATCCGAGCTCTCGTCAGCCGGCGAGCGCCCGTTCGAAAACGCGGATGTTGCGATAGTGGCTGAGGCGGGTGATGGCGCCGTCTTCGATCTCGAAGATCAGCACGCTTGGAATGGAATAGCTCTGGCCGGACGCGGCGGGGAAGCCCTCCATCGTTTCGCGATAGGTGCCGCGCGCCGTCAGGTCCGCCGCCACCCGCTGGCCGAAGGCATCGCGCATCAACACCACATCGCCGAACTGTTCGTCGAAACGGCGCAGATAATTCATCAGCCAGGCGCGCAAGGGGCCAACGCCGACGGTGCGCTGGCCGGTCAGCGAATCGAGCTCGACATCCTCATGGACGAGCCGAGCCAGCGCCTCGAAATCACGCTGGTTCAGCGCTTCGATGAAGCGATTGGCAATGGTCTGTGCATCCGTCATCCTGTTCCTCTCCCGCGCCGCGCTGTAGCCCTTTGGTCTCCATGCTCTAACTAGAACGGATCCCGTGCCGGTCAATTGCGCCCTGTCGCATCGATCGGGCGGCGATCAAGCGCCAAGGTGCAGCACGATCTCGCGGCGGTGCGGCCGGTCGCGATGTTCGAAGAGGTAGATCCCCTGCCAGGTGCCAAGCAGCATACGACCACCGGCAACGGGAATGCCGAGCGAAACCGGCGTCAGCGCCGCCTTGATATGCGCCGGCATATCATCCGGTCCTTCCTGGGTGTGCACGACCCAGCTCATCGAGGGATCGGAAGATGGCGGCACCAGGCGACGGAAAAAGGCGTCGAGGTCGCGCCTCACATCCGGGTCGGCGTTTTCCTGGATGAGAAGCGAGCAGGACGTGTGCCGGACGAAGACGGTCAAAAGCCCCTCGCCGTCCGTATTGGCCCGCACGAAGGCGGCCGCCTCGACCGTGAACTCGTAGAGCCCCTGGCCGCGGGTGGAAATGGTGATGCTCGTCTGCGGCATGTCGATCTCCAGCCGGCAATTGCACCGGCTGCAAGGCAGGTGCAACGCGTTGATGTGCCCAACGCTTCTACCCCTGGACCGTTCCCGGTCCAAGGCAGTGACCGCAGGAAAAGGCAACGCGCCGCTACATCTCGAGGAACGTCTGGAAGCCGCCATAGATCATGCGCTTGCCGTCGAAGACTTCCTTCCAGGCATCGCCCTGCAGCCGCGGATCGGCCATCACCTTGGCGACGATCGTGTCGCGGTCGGCGCGGGACTTGTAGGCGATCCACGAGAAGACCACGGTCTCGTCGTCCTTGGCCTGCACCGAGCGGGGGAAGGACGTCACCTCGCCATAGGGCACGTCATCTGCCAGGCATTCGTTGTAGGAGAGCGCGCCATACTCCATCCAGACATCGCCGGCCGCCTTGGCCATCGCCTTGTACGCCTCGATATTCGCCTTCGGCACGGCAACGACAAAACCATCCACATAGTTCATTGAGAAATCCTCCTTGGTTCTTTCGACCAGCATAGGACGCTCGGGGCATAAAGGTTCCGACACCAGTTCCAATTTTTTTCGAGCGGCGCCTGTCGGAGCGGGCATCACCCGTTCGTCCTTAGTTGGTACCAATCACCACGGGAGACATATCCATGCAGAAGATCACGCCTTTTCTCTGGTTCGACGATCAACTGGAGGAAGCCATCGGCTTCTACACCTCCATCTTCCGCAACGCCCGCGTTACCGACATCAATAGGGGACCCGATGGCAGAGCCTTCACCGCGAGCTTCGAACTCGAGGGGCAACACTTCATGGGGCTGAACGGCGGCCCGCATTTCAAGTTCAACGAGGCGGTATCGTTTTTCGTGCGCTGCGCCGACCAGGCGGAGGTCGACTACTATTGGGACCGGTTGCTCGAAGGCGGCACGCCGCAGCATTGCGGCTGGCTGAAGGACAAGTTCGGCCTTGCCTGGCAGATCATTCCCGACGCGCTGATGCGACACCTCAGCGATCCCGATCCGGCCCGCGCCGCCCGCGCCCAGCAGGCGATGATGGGCATGATCAAGATCGAGGTCGCCGAACTCGAGCGCGCGGCGGCCGGCTAGAGCATCCCGCTTTCAAGTGGAATCACTTGAAAGCGGAAAGATGCTCTAGAATCAAAGTACTAGAGCGACCTTGGTGCGTTCTCTGAACGCACGGCGCTCTAGAGCAATTCCAGCCAAAGTGTGAAACGGTTTTGCGTCCGGAATAGCGTAAAAAACAGCTAGAGCGTTTCCGCAGGCCCGTTTTTGACCGGAAACGCTCTAGCTGCCGCAGCCGCGCAATTGCCGATTGTAGATCGAAGCCATGCCGGCCGCCCGCTTGGCGCCGGTCTTGGCCGTATCGCTCCAGTTGCCCCGCGCATAGCCGGCGTGGCCGTGGTAATAGGCGACGTAGAGCCGGTAGGCGTCGTTGAGCGCGATGCCGTTCTGCTGTGCGCTCTCGCGGTGATACCAGGCAATGAAGCGGATGGCGTCGCCGAAGTCCGAGCGCCGCGCCGCCCAGCGGCCGGTCTCGCTCTGGTAGCGCGCCCAGGTGCCGTCGAGCGCCTGGGAATAGCCGTAGGCGGTCGAAACGCGCGTCCAGGGGATGAAGCCGAAGAGCTTGGTGCGCGGCGGCCGCGCATTATGGCGGAAGCCGGACTCGGTATAAACAGTCGCCAACAGGATCGGCACGGGCACGCCGTATTCGCGCTCGGCGCCATAGGCGGCACGGCGCCAATTGTGGAACAGGCCATCTCGCTGCTCGAAAACCGCACAGGCATTCCGGGTGTCTCTCGGCACCGTTCCGCAGCCGGCCAGCAACAGGAGGACGACGACAAATACGCAACGCATCGCAGAACCTCGGGTTTCCGAGAGATTGATAAAGTGTAAACGTTAAGGATCTCTTTTGATTCAAAGACGAACGATCGGGAGAACGGCATGGCGATGTCACGAATGCTGCTGCCGCTTCTCTTCGCCGCGGGCCTTGGCGGTCCCGCAAACGCCGGCGACATCGGCCGGCTTTATCAGAGCGACGCGATCGTCACCGGCACCGGCGAGATCAACCGGCAGATCGGCTTTCGCGAATGCCTCGGTGAAGTTTTGGTCAAACTGTCGGGCGATCCGACGATCCTCGACGCGCCCGGCTTCGCCGCGCTCGGGGCCGAGGCCGGCAGCTTCGCCTCGTCGTTTTCCTACCGCGACCGGCTCGAAGGTATCCCGATCCACGACGAACAGGGCACTCACGATCGGCCGCACGATCTCACCTGCCGCTACGCGCCGGCGACGATTGACCCGCTGCTTGCAAAGCTCGGTCGAAAGCCATGGCTTGCGCCCCGCCCGGTGATCGCCGTACTGCTGGCGGTCGAGGATCAGAGGCGCCGTTTCGTGCTGGCGCGCGACGGCGACGAAAGCCCCTATATGGCCGACTCGCTCCGCGCGGCCGCGACACCGCTGGCGCTCTCGGTCACCCTGCCGGACAGGGCGACCGTCGCCGGTGGAAAGCTGGACTTTGCCACGATATCCCAAGCGAGCCCGGAGAGCTTCGCCAGGCTCGCAATGCCGAGCGAGGGGGACGTGACGCTTGCGGGCACACTGGTCTGGTCCGATCAAGCGCGCGGCTGGATCGCCAATTGGCGGATGCTGTCCGCCGGTAAAAGCTATGAATGGCAGGTCAGCGGCGTCAGCTTCGACGACGCTTTCCGCAATGCGCTACGCGGAGCGGCCCGCATCCTCTCCGGAAACGGGTCGCCCTGAGCAGATCCAGTATCGCTGGCCGTTCAGCCTATCCGAGCGAGGCAATCAGTTCGCGATAGGCGGCCTCTGGAAATGCCTTGAGCGTGGTCGAGCGCACATTGCCGGCCATGCCGAGCGTGAGGGCGAAGCGTGCGGCGATCGCGTCATCGGGTGCCTCGACGACGGCCACCATGTCGTAGTCGCCCATAGTCAGGAAGAAATGCTTGAAGGAGCCGCCCATCTCGCCGAGCACTTGCCTTGCCGCGTCGAGCCGTTTCGGAGACTCGCGCACATTCTTGACGCCCTGCTCGGTCCAGTTGAGGAGCATGACATAAGTGGTCATCCTACACCTCCACGGGGGCACGCTTCACGCCCGCGGTGCGATTGCTTCCGCGTCTTAGACGGGGTGCCCCAGATTGCTGCGAAAGCGCGACTATACTCCTGGGCGCAGAGCCTCACAATAAATCGCTTGGGTGAGGCAGAAACGAAAAAGCCGGGCGATCTGCCCGGCTCTTCTCATTTTCGATGTACCCGACTTTAGCTGTCGAGGAACGAGCGCAGCTTGCGGATTGCTTAGCTGTCCAGGAAGCTTCTCAGCTTCCTGGAGCGGCTCGGATGCTTCAGCTTCCGGAGCGCCTTCGCTTCGATCTGGCGGATACGTTCGCGGGTGACCGAGAACTGCTGGCCGACTTCTTCGAGCGTGTGGTCGGTGTTCATGCCGATGCCGAAGCGCATGCGCAGCACGCGCTCTTCGCGCGGCGTCAGCGAGGCGAGAACGCGGGTGGTCGTCTCGCGCAGGTTCGCCTGGATGGCAGCGTCGATCGGCAGCAGCGCGTTCTTGTCCTCGATGAAGTCGCCGAGGTGCGAATCTTCTTCGTCACCGACAGGCGTTTCGAGCGAGATCGGCTCCTTGGCGATCTTCAGGACCTTGCGCACCTTTTCGAGCGGCATGGCGAGCTTTTCGGCCAGCTCTTCCGGCGTCGGCTCGCGGCCGATCTCGTGCAGCATCTGGCGCGAGGTACGGACGATCTTGTTGATCGTCTCGATCATGTGCACCGGAATACGGATCGTGCGGGCCTGGTCGGCGATCGACCGGGTAATCGCCTGACGGATCCACCAGGTGGCGTAGGTCGAGAACTTATAACCGCGGCGGTACTCGAACTTGTCGACCGCCTTCATCAGGCCGATATTGCCTTCCTGGATCAGATCGAGGAACTGCAGGCCGCGGTTGGTGTACTTCTTGGCGATGGAGATGACGAGGCGCAGGTTCGCTTCGACCATTTCCTTCTTGGCGATGCGCGCTTCGCGCTCGCCCTTCTGCACCATGGATACGATGCGGCGGAACTCGGCGATCGAGATACCGGTTTCGGTGGCGAGATTCTGGATCTCCTGGCGAATGTCGCGGATCGTCTGGTTTTCGCTCTTGGCGAATTCCTTCCAGCCCTTGCCGGCCAGGTTGCTGATCGACTTCATCCAGTTCGGGTCGAGTTCGGCGCCCGAATACTGTTCGAGGAACGAGTCGCGCTTGACGCCGTAGGATTCGGCAAGCCGCAGCAGGCGGCCTTCGTTCTGCATCAGCCGCTTGGAGATGTCGTAGAGCTGCTCGACCAGGCTGTCGACGCGGTTCTGGTTGAGGGACAGCGACTTGACCGCCTTGATCAGCTCATCCTTGAGCTCCTTGTAGCGGCGCTCCTGAGCGGGCGAAAGCGTGCCGGTGGCAGCAAGGCGGGCTTCCACCTGCTGGTCCTGCAGCTTGCGCAGCTTCTTGTAGGTCTCGGCGATGATGTCGAGGGTTTCCATGACCTGCGGGCGCAGTTCCGCTTCCATGGCGGCGAGCGAGAGGTTCGACTCGTCGTCGTCTTCCTCTTCCTCCTCGGTCGGCATGACATCGCCGCCGACATTGGTGATGTCGTCGTCGTTGGCGGCCGTGCGCACCTTGCGGGTCTTTTCCTTCTCCTCGGCAGCCTTGCGGTCAGCCTCGATCTTTTCCGGGCTCTGGAACTGCGGAGCAGCCTTGGCCTCAGGACCGGAATAGGTGGTTTCGAGATCGATGATCTCGCGCAGCAGCGTCTGGCCTTCGTTCAGTTCGTCGCGCCAGATGATCAGCGCCTGGAAGGTCAGCGGGCTCTCACAGAGACCGGCGATCATCGTCTCGCGGCCAGCCTCGATGCGCTTGGCAATCGCGATTTCGCCTTCGCGGGACAGGAGCTCGACCGAGCCCATCTCGCGCAGGTACATGCGGACCGGATCGTCGGTACGATCGGTCGGTTCCTTCTTCTTGCTGGTCGCAAGCGCCGTGCCGCTGGAAGGGGCGAGTTCGCCGCCTTCGCTCTCGCCGTCGTCGTCGCTCGCCTCGTCGTCACCGCCGCCGGCAGCCTCTTCGGCTTCCTCGTCCTCGATCACGTTGATGCCCATGTCGGACAGCATCGCCATCGTGTCTTCGATCTGTTCGGAGGTGACTTCCTCGGACGGAAGGACGGAGTTGAGCTCGTCCATCGTCACGTAGCCGCGCTTCTTGGCGGCCTTGATCATCTTCTTGACAGCGTCGTCGGAAAGATCGAGAAGCGGACCGTCCGGAGCACCTTCGCGTTCTACGTCAGCTTCTTCGTTTTCTTTGACTTTGGTTGCCATTTAGTTCGTCGCTTTCCTTGTCGCAACCGGCGTGAGCCCGGTGCAAATGCCGCTCGAAGGTTCGGGCACGCCGCGTACCCGCCACCGAATCATTTCCCCTGACGTAACGGGATGATGTTTAATTCCTGTTTAACCACGAATGCGATCGTGGCAAAGCGGGCAAGCTTCGACAGTCCTGCCACTGAAACGCCTCTGGCATGAATCCCTAACCGCCGTGTCATTTCGCCATTTCTTATTCGGAAATGGTGATTCCCAGAATTTTCGATCCCGTCAAGCATTTCCGCTGAAAAACCGGCTGATTCGGCAAAAATCACCGTTCCTATCGCTTTTTGGGGTTTATCAGCTTCCGCTGAAGATGTAGGCGCTGCCCGCCAAAAGACAAGGGTGCCCCGGATTTAATCGGCAAGGTCCCGTTGTGCCATATCCGCATCCGCAACCAGGGCTTCATCTTTTCCCTGCTCCTAAACCGAACGACCGTCATATTTGACGATCCTGACCGCCTCCAGATCGAACTCCGGCAGGCAGCGCAGGTTGATCGCTGCCATCTTCCCATGCGGCCCCTCACCTTCGCCGAAAGGGGCGATGCCGCAGGTATCGCAAAAATGATGCTGGATGACATGCTTGTTGAAGAGATAGGTCGAGAGGTCCGTTTCCGGTGTCTTCATCGTCAGCTTGTCTCGGGCCACGAAGGCGAGCAGCCCGCCGCGGCGGCGGCATAGCGAACAATTGCAATCGACCCCCTCGGCGAAGTCCCCTTCCACCTCGAAGGCGATCTTGCCGCAATGGCAGCTTCCCTCATAACGCATGCACCGATCTCCCCTATTCCGCCAACAACCCTTTCGGTCTCCGGCCAAGATAGAGCGGCGGCGCGTCCAAGCAAGCGGGTTTGCGCGCGGTGATATCCGTGCAAAGCCATTCCCCGAAATGCCCATTTCAGACGGAAATTCGCAAGATTATTCCGGTTTCTCGCTTGCGCCCGACCCAATCGCGGACGACCTTCGCCGCCGATCTCATGGAGGCTCAAATGCTCATCAAGGAAACCGACGCCATGCGCGTGCTATCGATCGCGCGGCGCCTCACCATTCCCGACGTCAAAAGGGAAAGCGCCGCGCTGGCGCCTGTCATCGAGGCGGAGATGGAACGCTCTCGCCTGGCGCCCGCGGGGCCCTGGATCTTCATCGCGCAGAACCTGCCGAAAAATGCCAAGACCCTGTTCGACTGGCGCATCTGCCGCCCGGTCACCGGCGGCGAGGATTATCACGGCGACCTTGAGCTGATCAATCTTGAGCCGATCATGGTGGCGTCCGCCCGGCATCAGGGGCCGATGCGCAGTCTCTTTACCGAGGGCTACGCGCCACTCGTCAAGCAGATCGAGACGAGCAGGCACAATTTCTCCGGCGAGAGCCGCGAGATCTATCATCGCTGGGCGGGGCAAGGCGCCCGCTACCACGAAATCGAGATCCAGTTCGGCCTCGCCAACTGAGCCCGCCACGCATCACGCGTGCGGGCACCTCACTGGCCTTACCAGTCCATCACGACCTTGCCGGAATTGCCGGAGCGCATGGCCTCGAAGCCGTCGCGGAATTCGTCGATCCTGATGCGGTGGGTGATGACGGGAGAAAGATCGAGGCCGCCTTGCACGAAGGCGATCATCTTGTACCAGGTCTCGAACATCTCGCGGCCGTAGATGCCCTTGAGGTTGAGCATCTTGAAGATCACCTTGTTCCAGTCGATCTCGAAGCCGGCCGGCGCAATGCCGAGGATGGCGATCTTGCCGCCATTGTTCATCTTGTCGATCATGTCGCGGAAGGCCGGTGCCGCCCCCGACATCTCCAGCCCGACATCAAAGCCCTCGGTCATGCCGATCGCCTTCATCACGTCGGCGAGGTTTTGCTTCGAGGCGTCGACGACGTAGTCGATGCCGACGCTCTTGGCGAGCGCCAGCCGCGTCGGGTTGATGTCGGTGATCACCACCTTGCGCGCGCCCGAGCGCTTGGCAACCAGCGCGCCCATGATACCGATCGGCCCGGCGCCGGTGACGAGCACGTCCTCGCCGACGAGATCGAAGGAAAGGGCGGTGTGCACGGCATTGCCGAACGGATCGAAGATCGCCGCGATCTCGTCGGGCACGTCCTCAGGGATCGGCACGACGTTGTATTCCGGCAGGCAGACGAACTCGCCGAAGGAGCCCGGGCGGTTGACGCCGACGCCGAGCGTGTTGCGGCACAGATGCCCACGGCCGGCGCGGCAGTTGCGGCATTTGCCGCAGACGATATGGCCCTCGCCCGACACCCGCTCGCCGACATGATACTTGGTGACGGCCGAGCCGACCTCGGCGATCTCGCCCATGAACTCGTGGCCGACGACCATCGGCACCGGAATGGTCTTCTGCGCCCACTGGTCCCAGTTCCAGATATGCACGTCGGTGCCGCAGATCGCCGATTTCTTCACCTTGATCAGCACGTCGTTCGGGCCGATCTCCGGCACCGGCACCCGCTCCATCCAGAGGCCTTCTTCCGGCTTCGATTTCACCAGCGCCTTCATCATGTTCGTCATCAGTCTCTCCCTCAGATCACGCCAAGCTCGCGGCCGACCGCTTCGAAGGCGGCGATCGCCCGGCGTACGTCGTTCTCGCTGTGGGCCGCCGACATCTGCGTGCGGATGCGCGCCTGGCCCTTCGGCACCACCGGGAACGAAAAGCCGATGACATAGACGCCCTTCTGCAGCATGCGCGCCGCCATCTCCTGGGCGAGCGCCGCATCGCCGAGCATGACCGGGATGATCGGGTGCCCTTCGCCGGCGAGCGTGAAGCCGAGTTTCGACATCTCGGTGCGGAACAGGGTGGCATTGGCATAGAGCCGCTGCCGCAGTGCATCGCCGTTCTCGATCAGGTCGAAGACCGTGAGCGAGGCGGCGGCAATGACCGGCGCCAGCGTGTTGGAAAACAGATAGGGCCGCGAGCGCTGCCGCAGCCACTCGACGACCTCGGCCCTGGCCGAGGTATAACCGCCCGAGGCACCACCGAGCGCCTTGCCGAGCGTGCCGGTGATGATGTCGATGCGGCCCTCGACGCCGCAATGTTCGGCCGAGCCGCGGCCATTTTTGCCGACGAAGCCGACCGCATGGCTGTCGTCGACCATGACCATGGCGCCGTATTTGTCGGCGAGGTCGCAGACGCCTTGCAGGTTGGCGATGATGCCGTCCATCGAGAACACGCCGTCGGTGGCGATCAGCTTGAAGCGACTGCCCTCCGCCTTCTTCAGCTCCTCCTCCAGCGCCGCCATGTCGTTGTTGGCGTAGCGGAAGCGTTTGGCCTTGGAGAGGCGCACGCCGTCGATGATCGAGGCGTGGTTGAGCGCGTCGGAGATGATCGCGTCCTCCTCGCCAAGCAGCGTTTCGAACAGGCCGCCATTGGCGTCGAAACAGGAGGAATAGAGGATGGTGTCTTCCAGGCCGAGAAACGACGAGATGCGCGCCTCGAGTTGCTTATGCTCCTCCTGCGTGCCGCAGATGAAGCGCACCGAGGCCATGCCGTAGCCGTAACGGTCGAGCGCCTTCTTGCCGGCTTCAGTCAGTTCCGCGTTGTCGGCAAGGCCGAGATAGTTGTTGGCGCAGAAGTTGAGCACGCGGTCGCCCGAGGCGACCTCGATCGCGCCCGCCTGCTTCGAGGTGATGACACGCTCCGACTTGTAAAGCCCGGCCGTCTTCAGGCCCTCGAGTTCAGAACGAAGATGGGACAGAAA
>NZ_JBQENM010000044.1:0-31530 GCF_052044795.1 Ensifer sp. 22521 | reverse complement strand
TCACACGGCCCAGCAGGAGCAGCCGAGTGCGCCGAAGAAGCCCTTGAGATCGGCGATCGGCAGCTTTGACGTCCAGGCGCCGGCATGGTCGTGTCCATGCACGCCGCAATTGCTGGCGCAGCCGCACGCGGTGATCGCCGTGCGGCGGAGCGAGTTCTTGCCGGCACCATCGGGCTCGCCCCAGGCGGCATAGCCGCCGAAGGTGCGAACCGGCGACCAGTCGGGCATCGCCGGCGGCACCGGATTCTCGTCGTGGGAAGCGAAGTCGCCGGCCGCATAGACGACCTTGCCGCCGACCATCGTCAGCTCCGAGGTCAGGAACGAGATCTCGTCCTCGGAACAAGTGAAGTAATCCTTGTTCGGCACGATCAGGTCGGCAAACTGTCCCGTCTCGATCCGGCCCTTCTTGCCCTCCTCGTTGGAGAACCACTGCACCTTCTCGGTCCACATCCTCAGCGCCGTCTCGCGATCGAGGCAGTTGGCGCGCGGATAGAGCTGCAGGCCGCCGATGGTCTTGCCGGTCACCATCCACGACAGCGAGACCCAAGGGTTATAGGAGGCGACGCGGGTGGCATCGGTGCCGGCGGACACGTTGACGCCCTTCTCCAGCATGCGCCTGATCGGCGGCGTCGCTTCGGCCACGCCGTGGCCGTAGCGCTCGACGAAATATTCGCCCTGGTAGGCCATGCGGTGCTGGGTGGCGATGCCGCCGCCAAGCGCGGCGATCCGGTCGATCGACCGGTCGGAAATCGTCTCGGCATGGTCGAAGAACCAGTTCAGGCCGTCGAGCGGGATATCCTTGTCGACCTTCTCGAACACGTCGAGCGCGCGGCTGATGGTTTCGTCATAGGTCGCATGCAGCCGCCAGGGCCAGCGGTTCTCGGCCAGCACCCGCACGACCTCTTCGAGTTCGCCCTCCATCTCCGGCGCCATCTCCGGGCGCGGCTGGCGGAAGTCCTCGAAGTCGGCGGCCGAAAACACCAGCATCTCGCCGGCGCCATTGTGGCGGAAGTAGTCGTTGCCCTGCTTGTATTTGACCGATGAGGTCCAGTTCAGAAAGTCTTGCTTCTCTTCCTTCGGTTTCTGGGTGAAGAGATTGTAGGCCAGGCGAACGGTCAGCTGATCGTCGTCCGACAGTTTCTGGATGACGGCGTAGTCGTCCGGATAGTTCTGGAAGCCGCCGCCGGCGTCGATGACGCTGGTGACGCCGAGCCGGTTGAGCTCGCGCATGAAGTGGCGGGTGGAGTTGACCTGGTAGTCGAAGGGCAGTTTCGGTCCCTTGGCCAAGGTCGAATAGAGGATGCCGGCATTGGGCTTGGCCAACAGCAGCCCGGTCGGGTTGCCGTTGGCATCGCGGGTGATCTCGCCGCCCGGCGGGTTGGGCGTGTCCCTGCCATAGCCGACCGCCCTGAGGGCGGCGCCGTTCAAGAGCGCCCGGTCATAGAGATGCAACAGGAACACCGGCGTCTCCGGGGCGACCGCATTGATCTCGTCGATGGTCGGCAGCCGCTTTTCGATAAACTGGTGTTCGGTAAAGCCGCCGACGACGCGCACCCATTGCGGCGCCGGCGTGATCGCCACCTGGCGCTTCAGCATCGCCATCGCATCGGCGAGCGAACGCACGCCGTCCCAGCGCAGTTCCATGTTGAAGTTGAGGCCGCCGCGCACGACGTGGGTGTGGTTGTCGTTGAGGCCCGGCAGCACGCGCTTGCCCTTGAGGTCGATCACCTGTGTGCCCGGGCCGGCCAGCACCATGATCGTCCGCTCGTCGCCGACGGCCAGGAACTTTCCGTCCTTGATGGCAACGGCGCTTGCCGTCGGGTTGGCGCGGTCGAGCGTGGTGACAAGGCCGTTGTGCAGGATCAGGTCGGGCGTCATCGAGGTGTCTCCAGTCTGTTGGGCGTGTGTCGCGGTTGCCCTACCCAAGGCTAGGGCGGCGGCGGTTGCACCGAGAAACGAGCGTCGTGTCGGCATTATGCTGGTTCCTATCTATGGAGTTGCTGCCCGGCGCCCGAATACCTACGCCGTGGTCGCGGAGCCAGAAGGAAGATGGCAGGATCGACATGCCGCCGCACAGCAGATGACGGCGCCAATGTCAGGGGAAAGGAGCGGGTAAAATACCTGCGAAGGGGGGCGCCAAGCTGCCCGCAAAGTCACGCGATCAACGAACTGGCTGTCGAGCGGGCAGACGGCGCCAAGGTAGGTGAGATCAGAAGGCTGCGGGACGGTGGCGTAGCTGCCAGGATCATCGGCTTCTCCCAGATCAGTTGCCGGTTGCGGGACTGTTTCTCCAATATTGCTTTTATTCTACGCAGTTTCTTGTCGGGAATGTCTGCCTTTTGAAGATTCTCACGTTTAAGCAGCGAAATCTAACTCTGTGGACGTCCGGACGTTTTTCCCTGAACTTATCGCTGGTTGCGCCGCCAAGGTCGAGCTGGGGGCGAAGGCTTGTTCATCGTGCTTACCTTCATGCAGCCAACGGTCGCTCCCGTTTGGCCGATTCAGGTGCGCCGGTCACGCCTGAAACGAGCAGGCGTGATGCCCGCTATCAGGGAAAAGCTTCTGGTCAGATGGCTTTGGTCGGCAAAGCCACAGCGAATGGCGATTTCGGCGATTGGCAGATCCTGGAGCAGCAATTCCTTGGCACGGGCTATGCGGTATTCGGTGAGCCAGCGTAGTGGTGTGCGGCCGAAGCTCGCCTTGAAGGCTTGTATAAAGTAGCTCCGAGACAGCTCGCAGCTTTTTGCGAGCTCCATCATCGATAGGTGCCCGTCGAGCTGCGCGGCCAGGTACTCCAACGCGTGCTTTTCCTGCCAGGGAGCCAGCGTGCCCTTGCGCTCGCCCGGAAAATACAACCCGCCGTATTTTTGCACGAGATGTGTCATGATGGCGAGCGTGACTTGATCGACGAATAGCCGACTGGCCTGTTTTGGCCGCTCCAGCGCGGGCAGCAGCGCGTGGGCGAGGCCGAGAATGACGGTGTCGACTGTACCAGGAGGGCATTCGAAGCCCGTGAGGTCGGGCCGCCCGATTTCGGTGGCGAAGTCGCGCACATGCCGAAAGGGAATCCGGAAGCGCACGTTGTCGAAGGGCGATAGATGATGGCAGCGCCATTCCTCGCGCAGGTCCGTGATGGCAAGCGCCCCCTCGGGGTGGCCGCCTTCGAAAATCAGCGACGTACCACGCCAAAGCCGATGTAACCGAAAGTCGCGCAATTGCGTGATAATGCAGAAGGCGTCCTCGCGTGCGTTGGCCGGGCTTGGTGCTAAGTCTTCCCGATCGGACTTCAACCGCATTATGGAGATGGGAGACGCATCGACGATCGATCGGTGTATGGCGTCCGGCTCCTGGGGCTTTTCTGGGGCGGACTCCCTGTACATCGTGCACTCCCAACTAACAGCGAACGAAAGATTGCCCAACTTTCTTCGTTGAAGCAATTGGACTAATGGAGGCCTCGCCGCCGCCAAACTGAAGGGGTAACGCCAGTTTCACCGACAAATACCCTCTCAAAATGTCCGAGGTCGTCGAATCCGCACGCATGCGCAACGTCCTCCAGCGAGAGGGCATGGATGGCAAGGTGTGATTTCGCCCTGCCGATTTGCGTGGCGATTGGGCGTAGCGTGGTTCCGGGTTCCTCCCGCATAAGAGCCCCTTGCGCCTTGCCAGCGCTTCCCTCGATCGGCTCGCCATACCGGTGCAGGAGGTGGGCGCAGATGGCGACCGCCACGGGTCGCAGGGACGCCGGTGCCGTTCCGGTGCCGGCAAAAAATGCAAGCAGCGCGGTACCGAGATTGCGAAGCACCGAATCCGGTTCGCCGCGACGGCAGATCAGGCGTCGTCGTCCGATTTCCGGCGATAGCTCCGCAGTCTCGCTGAAAAGGGCTTTGGGTAGCACAAAGGCCAGCGAGCGCAGCCGACTGTTGAGGCGAATGGCCGCCCCGTCCGCGAGATCCACGAGGCAGATCGTACCGCGCGCGAAGTGGCGAACCTCGGTGCAGGAGCCATCCGCCCGAATGTCGGCGTGTTCGGCGTCGTCCAGATAGAGCATGAGGAAATAGGACTCGGAGACAGGGAGCCGAACGTCGTTTGCTTCATCGGCCCTTGCTTCATCGGCCTTGGGTTCCCGGCAAATACTGGTCACGGAAAAGGTCGCGTCGCGGATTGGTACAGTGGTCAAGCATGGGGCCTCAGGCGTTCCGAAGCAGACGCCCACGCATGCCATGTCTTTGCTATTTAAGTTCAAGGACAATCCCTTGGCGACATTTAAGGAACGATCTTGCAGAAGCAGGTTCTGCGCCCGGACTGTATTCCAGGCTGGGCCAAGGTGCAACGCGAAGACCGATTGAACTCGCGTTCAACGAGAATTGTCGAGATCGGCTCCGACGTCTTTCGCCTCGTCTATGTCCGCAGTTTGCCTGCCAGGAACGAGACGAAGCGTCGGACCTTTACCGCGATATGGCGATTGGCCGGATAGACCGCTTGCAACTGTACTGTGCTGATATGCCAGTCGGGGAGGAGACGTACCAACCGGCCCTGCCTGAGGTCTTCGCCAACGATAAAGTCGGGCAGGAGGACGATACCGACTCCCAGCAAGGCGGCGTCGCGCAGGCCAAGGCTGTGATTAAGCTCCAGCCGGGGCACGATGGGAATGCGAAACTCCTCATCGTTCCTTCTGAACGGCCAGATCCGCCCCCATCGTAATTCGGCGAAGTGTAGGCAGAAGTGGTGTGCCAGGTCGTGCGGCGTCTTCGGCGCACCATGCTCGGCTAGATAGGCGGGTGACGCGGAAATCACGAGTGACGATGTCGCCAGTTGCCGAGTGATGAGATTGATGTCGACTTCGAGGCGACCTCGGATTGCAAGGTCGAAGCCATCCTCGACCAGGTTTACGGCCCGATGCGACAGGTCCAGTTCGATGGACACGGCCGGGTTGAGCTTAAGGAACTCCGAAACTGCCGGCACGATCACCAGATGCCCGAGATCGGGCGGCGCTGACACCCGCAACCGTCCAACGGCTTCCTTCTGGAACGAGGTTGCCGTCCGTTCCGCCTCCCTTATCTGCGGCAGGATGCCCGAAAGCGCTTCACGGTAAGCGGCGCCCGCCTCGGTAAGAACGATCTTGCGCGTCGATCTCTGAAAGAGGCGGATGCCGAGGCGATCCTCGAGCTGCCTGACCTGGGCCCCCACCGTCGCGCGCGACATGCCCAGTTCGTCCGCAGCCTTGGTAAAGCTGAGGTGGGTGGAAACCGTCAGAAAGGCGGCAATCCCGTCAAGCGGATCCAGCGATTTCATGAGCGCGATTATCCGTTCAATGATGCCAAGTCATCGCTCTTATCATGAGACGAAGCACAAAGTAATCGATGGGTGTCCTCAAGCAGAAGGAGACCCGACATGAAGACATTCACTTACGCGGCGGTATCGCCGCCGGGACATGGAATGCCGGCAGCGGCGTTCGGCAACCACGTGATACGCATGATGGCCGACAACACAGGCGGCGCGCTGGGCATGCTCGAGGCCATCGTGCCGCCCGGGGAAGGCTCGCCGCTTCATGTGCACGAGCGCGAGGACGAGTTCTTCCGCGTCCTGTCCGGTTGCTTCGGCTTCTGGTGTGGCGGCGACTATGTCGAGTTGGCGGAGGGGGGCTGCATCGCACTGCCGCGCGGCGTGCCGCATCGCTTCCGGAACATCGGAGAGACGGAAGGCCGCCTCATGGTCGTCGTGACGCCGGGCAGGTTCGAGAATTTCTTTCCAATCATCGACCTCTGCAAGCCCGAAACGCCCGAGGAGATCGCCTCAATCGCGATGGGTTTCGGCCTGACCTTCCTGCCCGAGGGCAGTCGCAAGGTCGCCTGATCCGGCGGCAGACCGCCCCAAACGTAGTGCCGACAAACTCGACAACGGTCCATCGAAAGGAGACCGAAGGATGACACACGCGCCTTCACACGAAATCGGAATGAGCCTGACCGCCGGCCAGTTGGACGCCTATCTCGCGAGGATCCGGGTAGACCGGCCAGTTTCTCTCGACCTTCAAGGCCTGTCGAAACTTCACCGCGCTCACCTCATGACCTTCACCTGGGAGGCGCTGGATGCCTTCATGGGATGGCCGTCCTCAATCACTCCGGCATCCGCCTTCGCCAAGATGGTGGAGGGCAGGCGCGGCGGCTGGTGTTACGAGATGAACGGTCTCTTCGGCGCAGCACTTGACGCGCTCGGTTTCCGGGTAACCCGTCTTTGCGGTGCCGTCGACCGCGAAAGGCTGGGCAACATCTCCATCGGCAATCATCTGACCCTGCGTGTCAATCTCGACCGCCCCTATCTTGCCGAGGTCGGCGTGGCCGACGCCATCGTCGAACCCGTGCCGATTGCTGTCGGACCGTTCAGCCAGCGCGGCTTCAATTTTTCGATCATGCCGGCGGAGGATGGCTGGTTGCGCTTCAAAAACCATGTGCACGGCATCGCACACAGCTTCGATTTCCGTGCCGATTACAGCTGCGAGGCCGCCATGGCCGCCACGCATTCGTGGCTGATGCGGGACCCCGGGTCGCCATTCACAAACGCGCTGGCAGTGCTGCGTCATACCGCGGACGGTTATGTCGCCCTGCAGAATGATTGCTTGCGCACGGTCACGCCGGGCAGCGTTCGCGAACATCGCATCACAAGCGCGGACCATCTCGCGGACACGTTTGACACCGTTTTCGACCTCGAGATTCCCCGGCCTGAGCGAATCTGGGACAAGGTCCTGGCGATTGGCCGCGACAAGGCGGCCTGAAGGCGCGGCACCAATATTCTGGGGTTCGAAAAAAAACATCTATCCTTCGCGCAGTCTAGCGAATATTGCCGCGCTTTCGCAGGGGCATCGGCACGACCTCGGCAGATCGAGTGGGCTGTTCCATCACATCGGCGGGCTTGCCGTCGGTGTCCTGGCCGCACGCCGCATTGCCCATACGCTCGTCCCCGGGCCAAGCCGGTGACGGCGTGATCATCCGGAGTAATTCCGGACGCAGACCGTCGCCGCGCTGAGCGGCGATGGAATGCAAACCTCGTAGCAATGTCATCATGGCTCGACCCTCCGTCGTGATGCGGCAGCGGCCTTCAGGCCGCGCTGATGGTCCTCAGGGCCGTGGGATTGTCGCAGGCGCCACACGCACGGTTTCACACTGACGGCGGGCGGCGGCGATTTGTTGCCAACCAAGCTCCTGCGCATCGTGGATATTAGAGGGGTCCATTTGCAGCTCCGTCGGATTGCCAACGACGATACGGCTGCTTCTCGGGCACATGCGCTCCGAAAACTGCTTTCAAATCGAAATTGGCCGTTCACACCGGACGAGACGCTGACGACCAGCATTTCGATTTGAAAGCAAGGACCGGAGAGTGGCGCAATGCATCAGCTTCTAAACTCGTTTCACAACGAATGAAGAAGGTAAGACGATGCGTCAAACTATTCGATTTGCATGGGGCGCCAGTTCCCTCGGCGACTTTGTTGTCGCCATGTCGAACAAAGGGATTGTGGTGCTTGAATTCAGCTCGATGCGCACCGCGATGGAGGATTCGTTGAGTATCCGATTTCCGGAAGCCGAGCTTGAACGCGCCCAGCACGAACTTGCCGACGTGATCGAAACCGTGGCCGGCGCGATCGACGATCCGGCCAAGGTTTGCGATCTGCCACTCGATCTGCGTGGGACGCCGTATGAGGTCCAGGTCTGGTTCATGTTGCGGGAAATTCCTGCTGGCCAGACCACGAATTATGGGGCGCTCGCGGCCAAGCTCGGTTCGCGTGATCCGCGGGATGTAGCGGCTGCGATCGCCAACAACCCGATCGCCGTGATCGTGCCGTGCCATCGCGTCATCAAGAAGGATGGCTCGATTTCCGGTTATCGATGGGGTGTCCGCCGCAAGCGTGCTCTTCTGACCCGCGAGCAGCGCGCCACGGAGGAATGAGATGTCAGATGTTCGTTCCGCGGTCTCGCCGTGCGGGCGTATCGCCGAGCCGCTGCAGGTCATCAGGCTGTCGATCGATTCCGTAGATGCGGCCCGTCGGCAATTCCCAGGCTACAGGTTGACGCGGCTGGTGGGGGCGCGGCTTGAGCTGGATGAAAAAGACATCGACCGGCTCTCTGACATGCTCGGGGTCGATCTCCTGCGGCCCGTGGCGGGCGCGTCGAAGCCGTTCGACCATCATTTGCGCCATGTGATCGCTCTCTACGAGCTTAGCGCTCTGTTTCGCGATGACGGGCACGCACCCTACCATCATGCGATCCGGCCGACCGGCTACGACTACCATCGAGACGAAGTGGACCCGTCCGGCATGGAGCTATGGCGGGCCGACTATCGCGTGATGCCGGATGTCAGGCAAATGATGGCCGCCTCGATCCGATGGCTCCATAGGGCAGGGAAGGACAATGTC
Source organism: Ensifer sp. 22521 (assembly GCF_052044795.1). NCBI lineage: Bacteria > Pseudomonadati > Pseudomonadota > Alphaproteobacteria > Hyphomicrobiales > Rhizobiaceae > Ensifer > Ensifer sp. 22521. Next base: position 23,126 of record NZ_JBQENM010000044.1, on the reverse strand, counting down.
TGGCTGCGGCGGGTGCCTTGCACCTGACACGCCGCCGAGGCGATTGCCTGCCTGCGCGCCAACGGCGCGTTTGAGGATTGGGCTCGGCTCTATGCGCTTTATCCCGGGTGGTAGTTGCGGCGGTCCGCTCTGGCTGCAGGCCAGGGGCTCCGAAAGGGCGGCCGGCGCTGCGAAAACTGCGGCGCCGGCATCGCGGGTTCATCGCGCGTCGTGGAAAATGATCCCGACGGTGTGACGCATGCCGGATCGGACGCGGCTGACACCGTGGCGCAGGTTCACGCGGTAGTTTCCCTTCGTTCCCTGGACCGGACGATTGTGGACGGCGAAGGCGACGGCGTCGCCCTGTCTGAGCGGCACGACCTCGACGCGGCTTTGCATGCGCGGCCGCTGTTCGGTCAGTGCAAATTCGCCACCTGTGAAGTCGCGGCCCGGCTCGGAGAGCAGGATCGCCACCTGGATCGGGAAAGCGAGATCGCCGTAAAGGTCCTGGTGAAGGCAGTTGAAGTCGCCGGCAACATATTGCAGCAGCAGCGGCGTCGGCCGGGTCTGGCCGGCATCGTGGCATTGCTTGAGGAATGCGGCATGCTCGCCGGGAAACCTCTGGTCCAGTCCCATCCGTTCGTTCCACACGTTGGCGACATCGGCAAGGCGCGGGTAGAGCGCCGTGCGGATACCGCCGATGAGATCGGGCAGCGGATATTTGAAATAGCGATACTCGCCCCTTCCGAAGCCGTGCCGCGCCATGATGATATGGCTGCGGAAATGGCTTTCGTCGACGTAGAGCGACGCGACGCTGCTGCATTCCTCGGGTGTCAGAAGTTGGGGAAGGACGGCGCAGCCGAAGCCGTCGAGCTCGCCGGCGAGCGCCTTCCAGTCATAGGCAGCAATCCGTGCCGCCGCGGACGCATCCGCAGAGGCCGGGACCATGTCGATCGCAGTCTTGTTCATACCGTGGTTTCCTTCTCTATGAGGGTGCGTTTGCGCTCAAGGCCCCAGCGATAGCTGGCGAGGTCGCCGTTGGTACGCACGACCCGGTGGCACGGAATGGCGAGCGCAATGGGGTTGGCGGCGCAGGCGCCGGCGACGGCGCGCGGGTTCGCGAGCGGACCAATCCACTTGGCGAGTTCGGTGTAGCTCACCGTCCGGCCGACGGCGATGGCCTTCAGCTTTTCCCAGACGTGGCGCTGAAACGGCGTGCCGTGCATGTCGAGCGTCAGCTGAAGGCCGCCGGATGGCTTGGCGATAAAGCGCAGGACTTTCGCAACGTCGTTCTTCACCATAGTTTCGCGCGCGATTAGCGTGGAGTGCGGGAAGCGATCGGCAAGATCCGCCTCCAGCTCTTCGGCGTTGTCGCCGAGCAGGATCGCGCATACGCCCTTGGCGCTGCGCGCGACCAGCACCTTGCCGAGTTCGCAGTCGGCAACCGCGTAGGAGAGAACGCCGGCGGCCGTCGAAGGGGAATTCTGCGGCGATTGCGGCCGCAGCGCGTCAGTCTTGATAATGAGGTTCATCGTCGTAGCTCCTTGTTCTGTCCTCACGATCGAGACTACTTTTCCGGTCATGCTGCCGAACTCCGATCCTTGCTTTCAAATCGAAACTCTGCTCGCGCTGATGCAAGAGAATGAAGAATGCCGGGCACGGCCGATCAGGCGAGTCTGAGGATGGTGGTTTCTGCGAGAAGATAGATCTCGCCGGAGGTGAGGCGGGCTTCGACCTCGCCGTGGTCGCACATCTCCAGCTCGGCATAGCCGGCGGCCACGAGTTGGCCGACATACTTCATCACCAGCGCCTTATCCGGGTCGCCTGGAGTAGCGAGCATGTCAATCGCGTCCTGGGTTCCGGGCAGTTTGCGCCGGCTTGCCTTGGCGTCGAATCCGCCCCGCGAAAACATCAGCGTCGGTTCCTTGTCTTAGCCGTTGCGCGTCGGATCGCGAAAATCCGAAAATCGCATATGGACTTTCCGACTAACTACACACTTGGCCATGGGTTCGTTCTGGCGGCACTCCGTTTGTTGTCATCAAACTGAAGAAAGATGAGTTATAACGCTCCCCGGAAAGTGAGATTGATGCGCATCCGTCCGACAGTCTCATGGACGCCATCCTTCAATTCGGGCACGCCGTGATAGAAGAGCCGCGACGGGCCGCCCCAGACCGCCACGTCGCCATGCCGCAGCGCGTACTTCTTCACAGGATCATTCCGCTTCAGGCCGCCGAACTGGAAAGTCGCCGGCAGGCCGAGCGAGACCGACACGATCGGATTGGCGAAGTCGCGTTCGTTTCTGTCCTGGTGCAGCGAGAGGCGGGCGCCCGGCTCGTAGCGGTTGATCAGGCAGGCGTCAGGGCGGAAGTCCGGATAGCCCGCCCGTGTCGCCGCCTCGACAGCCAGATCGAGGAAGCATTCCGGCATGGCCGGCCAGGGACGGCCTGTTTCCGGATCGTTGCGATCGTATCGATAGCCGGTACGATCCGTGACCCAGCCGGCCGTGCCGCAATTCGTCATCGCCACCGACATGGTGAAGCCGCCCGGTGTGACCATATGTCGGAATGGCGACTGGCTGGTGATGTGGCCGAGCGCGGCGAGCAGATCCTTTTCATAGGGAAGTGCTGCGCCGCGAAGCAGCATGGCCCCCTCCGCCATGATCTCGGTTGCGGGATCGGCGGGGGCAAGCATGTCAAACAGATCGGGCATCTTCGGGCCTATTGCGTATGGTGATGATCGATGGGTGAAAGGCGGGCCGGTAGCCTGCAAGGAGCGCCATGACCGTCGATGGTGGTGTCAGGAGCCAATCGGCGTCGTGGAGGATTTTGGGCCTGTCGTAGCCGTCATTGGCCCAGCGATACGCGAGGCCGGCGCGCAGCGTGTAAGCCTCATCCTTGGCCACAACGACCGCGCCGTCAGGCAGGTCGGACAACAGAAGGGCGATCGGATGCAAGCGCTTGTGGCCGCGATCGAGGCGCTCGGCATGCAGTACGGAATCCATATGCGTAGCCGAAGGAGGCGCCTCTTTCTTCGCCGACGCCCAGCAGGCCCGGAAGCGTTCCGCGGCTTCGCGCCGGCAGAGGAAGCAGGGACGATGGCCGGCGGCGAACGCCACGGCCTCGTCGAGGAAAAACAGCTCCGTCCAGCTCCGGCGCGCCATCACGTCCCGGCGCCAACCCTTGAATTCGCAGGCGCAGACGAGCCAGGTTTTTGTTGCCCAGCGCCTGGCCAGCAATGTCTTCGTTGCCGGATCGTGGATGATGCCGCGATTGCCGGTAAACAGCCCGCGCTGAGTAATGGCGACGATATCACCGAAGGGCGTGACGCGGTTTTGAAGGGGCATGATGTACTTTCCGGAGCCGTATTTACTTCAACACGTTTCCGCGCTCGCGCGGGATGCGCCACAGATACCAGGCCGCGACCGTGCGATGGGGCGACCAGGCCTTCGAGAGCTCGCGCAACTGTTTCGGTTTCGGTTGCTCAGGCAGCGATTTGAGGACGCGGTAGCCTTCGCGGACACCGAAGTCATCGACGGGCAGGATATCCATCCGCTCCAGAGAATACATCAGCAGCATTTCGACGGTCCAACGGCCGATGCCCTTGATGCCGACCATGCGGTCGATCAGCGCCTCGTCGTCCATGGTGGCGGCGATGTTGCGGGTGGGGATCAGGCCATCCAACGTTCCCTGGGCGATCGCCTTGATGGTGGCGATCTTGCTGGCCGAGAAGCCGCAGGTCCGAAGTTGGTCGAACTCGGCCGCGATGAGGTCTTCCGGGCTTGGAAAATCGCGGTCATCCAAGAGCCCCTTGAGGCGTCCAATGATGGCGTCGCCAGCTTTGGCCGTCAGCTGCTGGTAGGCAATCGCGCGAATGAGCGCCTCGTATGGTTCGCGGGCGGCCTTGGGATCGTGTCGGCAAGGGCCGACCAGTTCGATCAATCTGGCCCAGTCGTCGTCATGGCTGGAGAGGAAGGCGACAGCTTCATCGTAGCGAGAAGGCAAATTCATGTGGACGCCTTGCGTTCGTCGGCGATCGCGAAGCGCGGCCGGTTGTAGGTGGTCAGGATGTGGCCGCGGCGGAGCGGCGGTTGCGGCCGTGACGTCATGCGGTCTGAGGCGATTCCCGATCGAGCAGGGCGCGCTTGCGTTCGACGCCCCAGGCATAACCGGAAAGCGCGCCGTCGTTGCGCACAACGCGATGGCAGGGAATGGCGACTGCGATATTGTTTGCGGCGCATGCTCCGGCGACTGCCCGCGTGGCGCTCGGCGAGCCGATACGTCGGGCGATTTCAGAATAGGACACACGCGCGCCGACAGGGATCTCCTGTAGGACCTGCCATAACCGGCGCTGGAACGCCGTGCCGCGGACGTCGAGCGGCAGATCGAGGCCGACGCTGGGGTTTTCGACGAAGCCACAAACGCGGGCGATCAGAGCCTCGTATTCGCGGTCCATGCCGATCAGGCGCGCCTTCGGAAAACGATCCTGAAGATCGCGAACCAGCTCGTCCGGATCGTCTCCGAGCAGGATCGACGCGACGCCTTTCGTGCTGGACGCCACGAGGATTGCGCCGAGATAGGACTGGCCGACCGCAAACTTGATCTCCTCGTTGGCGCCACCCGCACGGTACTGTGTCGGCGTCATGCCGAGCATACCGGTCGACTTTTCGTAGAAGCGGCCGCTGGAATTGAAGCCGGCGTCATACATCGCCTCGGTGACGCTCGTGCCGGTTTCGAGGCCCGCACGCACTTTCTTCGCGCGGTGGCCGGTGGCATAGGCCTTCGGGGTCAGCCCCGTCGACGTCTTGAACATACGATGGAAATAGCTCGGACTGCGGTCGACAGTAGCCGCCAACTCTTCCAGCGACGGTTCCTCCTCGCTTTCCTCGATGATGCGGCAGGCCTTAGCGATGAGCGCGGCATTCTCGCATTCGAGCGAAGGGCCATCGGGGTTGCAACGTCGGCACGGACGAAAACCGGTTGCCCGTGCGCTTTCGAGCGTATCGTGCAGCGCGACGTTCTTCGGATTTGCCGTGCGTGACGGGCAGGAGGGCCTGCAATAGATGCCAGTTGTCGAGACGGAAGACCAGAAACGACCGTCGGCAGACTTGTCGCGCGCTACGATCCGCGCCCAGCGGGGGTCGTCCCCCACGAAAGGAGGTGAGGTGTGAAGGGTTGGTGCGGGCCGGATGTTCATGTCCATGGTCTTCTACTCGGATTTGTTCTGGCTCGATCGTGCCTCCGATCCGCGCTGGTCACACTCCGATCCTTGCTCTCGAATCGAACAAAACCCACCCGAAACTTGCGCAGGGGGTCGCCGGGTTCCCGGGGGCACGCACCTTCAGTGCACAGGCAACCAGCGCGAGCAGGTGAGCGTTTTGAGGCTAGGCCGCACGCGTAGCTTCGAACGGGGCGATGAAACATGCCATCGAGGCTCGCACGGGGAGCTGTGCGAGCCTCGATGGCTTCGATCAGGCCTTCCGGATCAGCCCAAGCTGCATCATCGCGGTCAGACCGTCGTCGAGGCCATGCTCTTCGACGATCATGCCGTCGACCACCTTCAGAACAGTCTTGCCGGTAAAGTGCATCTTGCGGCCGGTCGCCGCAGGTACGCCGCCGAGCAGGAAGTCGTCGAAAGCCGGACCCGTGTGGGTGCCGCCGCCTTCCCACTGGCCGACCACATAGTCGCCCTCGGCAATCAAGTCAGCGGTGCCCCAGAAGTTGAGATCGGGGAACGCGGCGCGAAAGTCGGTCATGAACGCCTTGATGTCTTCGCGGCCACGGCGCGGTTCGTGCAGGGAATATTGCAGGAGCATATCGGGCGCCGCGATGTCATCGATAACAGCAAGATTGGCGTCCTTGCCCCAGAATTCGGTGAACCAGCGAACGACGACGGCCTTGTTGTCTTCTTCGTTGCTCATGGAAATATCCTCTTTTCAAAATCGGGCGACCATCGAAACCGCTCGATGACCTGATGAAAGGGATATGTGAGCTTGCCGGGCGCCAAACTCCGGTTCTTATCTTCGAATTGGAAACGGCGTGCGAGGTGAGCGCTGGCGGTTACCGCATGGGGGAAACGGCCGTGCAGGTGATGGCCGGCGCCTCCATCAAGAGCAGAGATTGGATCATCCGACCCTTCGCGAATATGCCTTGACCCACTAGGCGCAGCACCGCTTTTCATTGGACGCGTGTTCAGCCAGCCACCGGTCTCGAGGCTTGCAGCTCGCGGGGCGGGGCGTCAAACTGACGTGGAGAGCACCGTCTTCCGCGACAGGATCGTTTGCGCAGAACAACTGCATCGGGCGGACTCCATCGCTCACTTCGAAGGTCAGCTTGGCGGAACCGTCAAGACGGACGTGCTCGGAAACCTTGCGGACAATGGCCGAAAATTTGCCGGCCGTCATATGGGTCCGTTCGCCCTCTTCGATGTCCCACAACTGCACGAAGATTTCAGACCAGGCCTCCGGGTTAGCGCCGCAATCGAGCGCGGAGAACTGGCCAACCTTGACCTCAGTTACATGGTAGCCGGCCTTTACGGGCTTTCCGTCGTAGGCGAACACCAGTGGGAGGTCCGCGGCGACAGCGATCCTTTCAAGCAACTCTCCGAGCGAGATGTCAGTTTTGTTGGAATGGCTATTGTCGATCCTGCTCATTTGCGTCTATCCTCGATTTCAATGATTCAAGGATTATTGAAATATGGATGATCGTCAAGCCCTCGCGTCCTTTGCGGCACTTTCCCAGGAGACCCGGCTCGCCATCGTAAGAACGCTGGTCGTCGCCGGCCCTGAGGGCCTGGCCGCAGGCGCGATTGCGGAGCGCATGGGCGTTTCTCCATCGAACGTCTCGTTTCACCTCAAGGAACTCGAACGCTCCGGCCTCATCTCCCAGCGCCGCGAGTCGCGTTCGATCGTCTACAGCGCAAGTTATGACACGCTGGCTGACCTGGTGACGTTCCTGATGGAGGACTGCTGCGCAGGACATCCCGAAATCCGCGGCTCGGTCGAGCGATCCGCTCGTTGCTGCCCAAGCGAAGCGTAGAGCGCCGAGGAATACGTCATTGCATACGAACAAGGTTCCTGCGGGCATCGTCTCCGCTCTCGGTGTCACGCAGATTATTGGCTACGGCACTCTCTATTATGCCTTCAGCATCCTGGCGCCAGGAATGGCCAAGGACCTGGGCATCAGCCTGGAACGGGTCTTCGCCGTCTTCTCGGTCTCCCTGTTCATTGGAGGTCTTTCCGCTCCGTTCATCGGCAGACATATGGACAAGGTCGGCGCGGCGACGGTGATGACGGCTGGTTCGACCCTTGCGGCGTTCACCCTGGCGCTTTGCGCGTGGTCGCCGTCCGTAGCGCTCTTTGCCCTTGCAATAATCCTGCTGGAGGTGTCCTCCGGCATGGTCCAGTACCAGGCAGCCTTCGCGACGCTGGTCGAGAGCGAACCCCGTTCAGCCTCCCGCAGCATCACCTATCTCACACTGATCGGCGGCTTTGCTTCGACCATCTTCTGGCCGATCGCCGCGACACTGATCAGGTACCTGTCCTGGCGGGAAATCTATCTGGTGTTCGCGGCGCTCAATCTTCTCATCTGCATGCCACTTCACTACTGGATCATGCGTGCCGGAAGGGTCGGTTCCAAACTGGATGAGACAAGAGCCCGCGAAGTCGTCGTCGGCGCACTTGAGCCGCAAGCGCGCCGCCGCGGGATGTTGCTGGTCTCCATTGCCTTCTCGCTTTCGGGGTTCACTCTCGCGGCAATACTCGCCCACATGGTGCCGATGCTGGGCGCGATCGGACTTGGCAGTGCGGCGGTCGTGATCGGATCGCTGTTCGGCCCGGCACAGGTCATGAGCCGCCTGATTAACATGGCCTTCGGAAAGGGCCTGTCGCCGCCCGCGCTGGCGATCGTCTCTGCGGCGCTCATGGTCCTCGGTGCGGTATTACTCGGGGTGTCGGGTGATTGGTTGCCAGGCGCGGTGGCTTTCGCCGTCTGTCTTGGCCTTGGGTCCGGAATCAACAGCATCGCTCAGGGGAGCCTGCCACTCTATCTGTTCGGGTCCGCAGGCTACGGAGCGATTACAGGAAAGATGGCTGCGGCCAGACTGGCAGTGGGTGCCGCCGCCCCCTTCGCGTTCGCCACGGCGATGGAGAATCTCGGCATCGCCGCGGCGCTGTTCGTCAATGCCATGCTTGGTACGCTCGGTATCGCTGCATTCGTCGCAGTGGCCGTCTCTACGCGCAGCCCCACGAAGACTGAGTGACTAAATCGACCTCAACGACACCCGCTTTTCAAGTTCGGCAGCGTTTTCCTTCCGCTCGCTGTAGCGGTCGGTCAGGTAGGCGGAAGCGTCCCTCGTCAGCAGCGTGAACTTGACCAGCTCTTCGCACACGTCCACGACGCGGTCGTAGTAGGAAGACGGTTTCATCCTGCCGTCCGCATCGAACTCCTGGTAGGCCTTGGCGACGGACGACTGGTTCGGTATCGTGATCATCCGCATCCAACGGCCGAGCACGCGCATCTGGTTCAGAGCGTTGAAGGACTGGCTACCCCCGGAAACCTCCATGATCGCCAGCGTCTTTCCCTGCGTCGGGCGGATCGATCCGAGCGACAGGGGAATCCAGTCGATCTGGGCCTTCATGATTCCCGTCATTGCGCCATGGCGCTCGGGGCTGACCCAGACCTGTCCCTCCGACCATTGCGACAGCTCGCGCAGTTCCTGCACTTTCGGATGGCTGGCCGGAGCCGCGTCGGGAAGCGGTAATCCTCTCGGATCGAACATGCGCACCTCGCACCCCGAACGCTCGAGAAGTCGTCTGGCTTCATGCGCGAGCAGCCGGCTGTACGATACCTCCCTGAGCGAGCCGTAGAGGATCAGGATGCGCGGCTTGTGCGTCGAAAAGGCGGGACGCAACGCGTCGAGGTCAGGCTTACGAAGATGCGGCTCCTGCAATGCGGGAAAGGTCTCAGACAATGCGCTTTCCCTCCTGATCGAGGACCTGCTCGCCGTCTTCCTTGAAGAAGGCTCCCTTGAAGGCATCCGGCAGGATGTCGAGAACGATCTCCGAGGGGCGCGCGAGCCTTGTGCCGAGCGGCGAGACGACGAACGGCCGGTTAATGAGGATCGGATCCTTGAGCATGGCATCGAGCAACTGGCCGTCCGTCAACTTCGGATCGTCGAGACCCAGCTCCACGTAAGGCGTACCTTTCTCGCGGATCGCCTGCCGGACGGTCAGCCCGGCGTCGGAGATCATCCTTGCCAGTTCCTCGCGCGAAGGCGGAGACTGGAGATAATCGATGACCGTCGGTTCGATCCCGGCTGCGCGGATCATCTCCAGCGTGTTGCGGGACGTGCCGCAGGCCGGGTTATGATAGATGGTGACGTCCATTGTCATGTCCTTTCGGTGATGGTGTTCCGGGAGACGGCGGGTGCTGCCTCGTACCAGCCCTTGGTGCGGTTCACGGCCCAGACGACCGTGAGCATTACGGGAACCTCGATGAGCACGCCGACGACCGTCGCCAGCGCTGCACCGGACTGGAAGCCGAACAGGCTGATTGCGGCCGCGACCGCGAGTTCGAAGAAATTGCTGGCCCCGATCAGTGCCGAAGGCCCTGCGACGCAATGGCGCTCGCCCGATATCCGGTTCAAGACATAGGCCAGCCCCGAGTTGAAATAGACCTGGATGAGGATGGGGACGGCCAGCAGCGCGATGATCGTCGGCTGGGCGATGATCTGCTCACCCTGGAAGCCGAAGAGGAGGACGAGCGTCGCCAGCAGCGCGACAAGCGAAAGCGGCTGCAGCTTCCCCAGCATGACGTCCAGCGCCCTGGTCGTGCCGTCAGCGGTCAGCCGCCCTCTCAGGACCTGCGCGATGATGACCGGGACCACGATATAGAGGACGACCGATAGAACGAGCGTGTCCCACGGCACGGTGATGGCCGACAGCCCGAGCAGGAGCCCAACGATCGGCGCGAAGGCGACAACCATGATCGCATCGTTGAGCGCGACCTGGGAAAGCGTGAAGAGCGGCTCGCCGCGCGTCAGATTGCTCCAGACGAACACCATCGCGGTACAGGGCGCGGCCGCAAGGATGATCAGGCCGGCGATGTAGGAGTTGATCTGGTCGGCGGGCAGGTAAGGACGGAATAGCCATCCGATAAACAGCCATCCCAGCAGCGCCATGGAGAACGGCTTTACCGCCCAGTTGATGAACAGGGTCACGCCGATTCCGCGCCAATAGGTGCTCACCTGCGCCAGCGAGCGGAAGTCGATCTTGATGAGCATCGGGATGATCATCAGCCAGATCAGGATGGCGACGGGCAAATTCACCTTGGCGATCTCCGCCGCGCCGATGGCCTGGAAAACACCGGGCATCAGATGACCGAGGGCGACGCCGACGACGATGCAGAGAAAGACCCAGATGGTCAGGTAGCGTTCAAACGTCGACATTAGCGAACTTTCCCTGGCTTGCCGTCGAACCTTCCATCGCGCCGATCTGGCCGAGCTTCGTTTCGAGCGCCAGGTGATTGATCGATGCCAGCGGGAGGCTGACGAACACCATGATCCGGTTCTTCAGAAAGCGGGCGGCTTGCGCGAACGCGCGCTGGATTTCGACCTCGGTGCCAACAACGGCGGCCGGGTCTTCGACACCCCAATGTGCCGTCATCGGATGTCCGATCCATACCGGGCAGGCTTCGCCGTGCGCGCTGTCGCAGACGGTGAAGATAAAGTCCATTTCGGGCGCACCAGGCTCGGCAAACACGTCCCAACTCTTGGAGGAGAAGCCAGTCGCCGGATAACCAAGTGCTTGCAGTTCCTTCAGGGCATGCGGATTGATCTCGCCTTTGGGCTGGCTGCCTGCGGAGAATGCTCTGAACCGTCCTCCGCCCTCTTTATTGAGGATGGATTCGGCGAGAATGGAACGTGCGGAATTACCCGTGCACAGGAAGAGCACGTTGTAGGTCTTGTCGGTCATGGTCGTTGTCCGTGGTTAGGTCGGAGGATTGCTGAGTTTCATGATGGTGGCCGATGCCGGGCAAATGCCCGAAAGCTGACGGGTTGCGAGAACGGCGGGCGGCGCATCGGCTCGCTCGACCGCAACGAAACCGAGGCTTTCGAAGAACGGCGCGGCGGTCGTCGTAGCCAGGAAGACTGCCGAGCTTTCTTTGACGGCTTTCAGGGTTTCCCTGGCCAGCGATTTGCCGAATGACTTGCCACGATGCTCGGGCAAGATGACCATCGACCTGAGGAGCACCGCATCGCCGCACGTCTCAATGCCAGCGTAGCCAATTGTGCCGCCATCGGAGGAAACCGCCCTGAAGAACGAGCGTCCCGGCTCTCCGAGGTCCTCGATCGGAAGACCGGAGGCCGATAGCGCCAGCTTCAGTCCGGGATCGCTTCCCGGGACTGGCTCCAGTCTGACGTCGCTCATGACAGCTTCACCTCGGGTCCGCAGCAGGGCGTAAGTTCGGCGATCAGCGGCGCACAGAGTTCGGTCGAGCCGCCACAGCAGTCTTTCAACAGGAAGAGGGTCAGGTTTCGCAGGCCGTGTAGGTCGGCTCGATAGATGATCGAGCGGCTCTGCCGTTCGCTTGTCACGAGGCCCGCGCGCGACAGAGTTGCGAGGTGCGCCGACATGGTATTCTGCGGGACGTCGAGAAGGCGGGCAAGTTCGCCGGCAGGCACGCCATCCGGTTCGTGTCTGACGAGAAGCCGGAATGTCTCGAGCCTGGTAGATTGGGCCAGTGCGGCAAGCGCCGCTATTGCGGTGATGTTATCCATTAATCCAGAATAATGGATATATTGGATATGTCAATTGCACCCAACGATCCTCATCTCCGCTATTGGCACAAAGCGGGAGCAGCCCCGAATGCATAGTCCTCCCGGCAACAGCGCTCACGGCTTTGATGACACCTTCTTGCTGGTGTCGCTTGTCTGCGCGGGCCTCGCACCGGAATGGACCAAGGATTTGCCGAACCGCAGATATCATGCAGTCGTGGCGTGCAAGACCGGGTGATGGTCCGTGGGGACGACGGGAAGGGCGCGCTTATGTGCGCTGGCGCGATAGGTTGAGAGTATGCGTTCAGCCGCAGCCGGCTCGACAGTTCTGCCTTCGAGAAAGTCGTCGATCTGGTCGTATGTCACGCCGTAAGCATCCTCGTCCGGTCGCAGAGGTGCATCCGATTCAAGGTCAGCGGTGGGTGTTTTCCAGACGAGCTGTTCCGGCGCCCCCAGTTTCGAGGCCAAGGCGCGAACGCGGCGCTTGTTCAGACCGGCGAGAGGGAGAATGTCCGCTGCGCCATCACCGAATTTCGTGTAGAAGCCCATGAGCGCCTCAGCAGCGTGGTCCGTGCCGATCACGAGACCCGACGATGCCCCGGCGATTGCATATTGCGCGACCATCCTCTGCCGCGCCTTCACGTTACCGAGGATGAAATGGTGACGCGGGGCCGGGTCAACGCCACCGGCAAGGATTGCGTCCATGAGGCTATCGGCCGCCGGTTTTATATCCACGGTGATGACACGGTCCGGGCGGATCGCAGCGACAGCTGTGGCCGCATCGTGTTCATCCGCTTGCACGCCATAGGGAAGCCGGACGGCAATGAACGTCGCCGAATAGCCGCTTTCGCGTAACTCCTGAACGGCGCGCTGGGCGAGAAGCCCGGCCGTCAGGGAATCGACCCCACCGCTGATCCCGAGCACGTAGGCGCGCTGTCCGCCTTGCACGAGATAGGCCTTCAGGAATTCAATCCGCGTGCGGATTTCGCTCAGCGCATCGAATTCCGATCGAACGCCAAGCGCCTGAATGATGGAAAGTTGCTCTTTCACTGAATGTCTCCTGCCTTCGGGGTGACCGCACCAGATATTTCATCTGAGGATCCGAAGGAGGCAAGGGAATAACCTTCCTGCCTCCTCCTTCTTCCACGTCGAAGGCACGCACGCTAGCGATGCTGGACGTGGTCTTGTAGCAGAATGGCGAGCTGCGGCCTGAGCGGCGATTGATTTTTTGGCGTGCCGCTGCCAGGCAATGACCTCTGAACCGGATCAGTTGGCGCCCTTTGATCGCGCCAGTACGAAGTCGTGGTTCACTTCCCAGAAGCGACCCGAAAATCCGTAATCCGCGGCGCGGCCCGGGTCCTCAACGCGCCGGAAAGTCGCAAGCAAGCTTTGCTTCACTCCGAACACCGCATCCGAATGGATATACGGATCATCCGGATCGAAGATGTGGGTGATGAGCGTCTCGTACCCGTCCGCCTTGATGATGTAGTGGAGATGGGCCGGGCGGTTGGGGTGACGTCCGAGATGCTCCAACATCCGGCCGACCGGACCGTCGTTCGGGATCGGGTAGTATTTCGGCTTTACCGCCCGGAACCAATATTCACCGTCTGGCCCTGTGCGAAAGACGCCGCGCAAGTTGAACTCCGGCTGGATGCCCTTTTGCTGAACGTCATAGAAGCCTTCGTCATTGGCCTGCCAGACATCGATCACTGCGTCGGCGATGGGCCTGCCCTCGGTGTCGAGGATATGACCGCCAACGACCATTTTCTCGCCCTTCTGGTCGAGGCAGATATTGGCCCCCATCTCGAGCTCAGGCGCGTCCTGGACATGAAACGGGCCCAGCACGGTGCTTTCCGATGCACCCGACGGCTTGCGGTTGTTGATGGCGTCAACCAGCATCGAGACGCCGAGCGTGTCGGACAAAAGGATGAACTCTTGCCGCCATTCGTTGCACATCTGCCCGGTGCGTGTGAGGAAGAGGATCGCCTCCATCCACTCCTCCTGCGTCGGCTCGATTTCCCTCACCGCTTCGTGGAGCTTGCGCGTCACGACTTCCATGATCTGTTTCAGTCGTTCGTCCTTGGCATTTTTGTTGCGGCCCGTGACGACCTCAATCGAGTTCTCTTCGGTGAAGAAGCCTTTCTCATGCGCTTCCATGGATCACCTCCCAAGCACCGATGTCATGACCCGACGAAGGTCTGCAACGGGATCTGCCGACAGCGCCTGCGAGCGCCAGCAGACGTGGTGGTCAGGACGCACGAGAACGATGCCGCTGTCACGCACTTCGCTCAGCCCGGCCCAGTCGCCGGTGAAATCATCCCAATGCTGCCGCGCGCCGATGGCGTGGGCCGCTATATCGACACCAAGCTCATGGCCGACGACCTTCGCCGCTTCGAGCCACCCCTGTCCGCCGATCCCGGTCAGGACGGTGAACCGGCCGTGGCCGGAGAGATCGAGCGTCGAGGCCTTCTTCCCATCGCCAGAAAAAACCCATGCATGCGGCAGTCGAGCCCCCGGCCAGGTTGTCTGCTGGAAGTGCAGTTCCGGGTCCTTTGCAAAGGCCGGTTCCGGCTGACCGTCGGTGACGATCGCATCCGAACGATAGCGCTGGTTCATCTCGACGCCGTGGGCGTCGAACTCGTAGACCTTGGCGGCGATCGCCTTGCGGATGGCGGAGCGTTGTTCTTCCGCTGCCGGCGTATCGCGGCAGCGCCCATCCATGTTCTGCTGCATCTTCACCGGATCGATGGAATCGAGCAGGCCGAGCGCCTTGAAGATCGGGCCGAACTCTTCTATCGACTTGTTGGCGCGGGTGACGATCTGCTTGGCGACCGGCGCTCGCTCCGTTGTGTAGGTGTCAAGCAGCTTTTCGCTCGCCTGGCCCTTCAGCACAAAGGCGAGTTTCCAGGCAAGGTTGAAGGCATCCTGGATCGAGGTATTGGAGCCGAGCCCGTTCGATGGCGGATGGCGGTGCGTGGCATCGCCCATGCAGAAGACGCGCCCGTTCGACATCGTCGTCGCATACATGTTGTTGACCGTCCAGGTCGAGACCTGCTTGATCGTGACATCCAGATCCTGCACGCCGACCAGGTCGCGCACCACCTTCTTCGCATGGGCTTCGTCAACGGCCGGTGCCGGCTGGTTGATGTCGTATCCCCAGACGATCAGCCATTCGTTCCAGGGGCGGACCATGCGCACGAGGCCCATGCCGATACCGCCGACGTCGGCCCCCGGCTGCAGCACCCAGTAGAGCACCGAAGGACGATGGGCGACATAACGCGACAGGTCGGCCTCAAACAGGATGTTCATTGAGCCGGCAACGCCCATCCGGCCCTCGAAGGTGAGCCCGGCATGCTCCGCGACCTTCGAATTGCCGCCGTCAGCACCGATCAGATACTTCGAGCGAACGGTGATTTCCTTGCCGGTCAACCGGTCGAGACAGGTCGTGGTAACGCCTTCGCCGTCCTGTACATGGCTGACATATTCCGTCGACATCCGCGCCTGGGTACCGCGCGAGCAAGCCGTCTTGAACAGGAGCGGCTCCATGAAAGTCTGGGGCAGATCATTCATCTGGCTCGGCGAGGATAGCTGGTGTTCGGCGCGCGAGACCGGGTGCTTGCCCCAGCTTTTCATGCGCCCGATCTCTTCGCCCGCAAGCGAGGTACAAAAGACGTTCTCGCCCATCAGGTCCTGTTCGGCGGCGAACATATAGACCTCGTCTTCCACGTCCCGGCCGAGATCGCGCAGGACCTCCATCGTGCGTTGGTTGGTGATATGGGCGCGTGGCGTGTTCGCCAGCCAGCGATAGCGGTTGATCACCATGTTTTCGATGCCGTAGCTCGAAAGCAGGGCGGCCGTGGCGGAACCGGCTGGCCCCGTGCCAATGATGAGTACGTCGGTTGTGATATCAGCCATTTGGTCCTCCCTTTGGCATGTGTGCGAGTGGTCCGCCGATCAATTTGCGACGGACCGGAAAGAGCTGGATACCGGTGCGATCGGAAAACAGACCCCAGAGACCGCGCGGCGAAAAGAGCATGACGAGGATGCCGATGAGGCCAAGGACCAGCAGGTACCAGGAGCCAAAATCGGCGAAGAGCTTTTGCAGCAGGAAGAAAAGCACCACGCCGACGATCGGCCCTTCGATGGTGCCGATCCCGCCGATCACCACGATGAAGATGACATAGGCCGTCCAGTCGGTGACGGAGAAAGCCGCGTCCGGCGAAATACGCGCTTTCTGCACGTAGATCAGCGCACCGGCCAATCCAGTGACGAAGGCCGTCGCCACGTAGACCAGAGCCTTCATGCGGCGGGCGTCGACGCCGACGGCACGGGCGGCCTGCTCGTTGTCACGCACGGCCGCAAGACCGAGCCCCTGCTTGCTTCGCAGCAGGCGGTAGATGAAGCCGATGGTCGCGAGCGCCAGAAGGAGCGCAATCCAATAGGTGAGGGCATCGCTGGCTGCTGCCGCCTTCATACCGAAGAGGTCGCGCACGATATCGACGCCTGCCATGTCCTTCGTGGCCTCGCGCGGAAGCGACGTGCCGGTGCCGCCGCCGAGCGCCTTCCACTGTGCGAGCAGCAGCCGCACCACCTCGGCCACCACCCAGGTGCTGATGGCGAAATAGGGCCCCTGCAGCCGGAAGGTGAAAAAGGCAGTCGGAATGGCGAGAAGCGCCGAAAGAGCGCCGGCAATCAGGATCGCAACGATGGGATCGACACCCGTCAGAATGACCGCACCGAACATCGCATAGGCGCCGAAGCCGACGAAAACCTGCTGGCCGACCGAGATCAGCCCGGCATAGCCGGCAAGCAGGTTCCAGTTCTGCGCCAGCACCAGCATGGTCAGGATGAAGAAGAGATCCTGCACGACGCCGCGGGACATGATGAGGGGAGCTGCAATCGCAAGGGCGAGGCCGGCGACTGCCGCCAAAGCTGCAAGCGATGAGGTTCCGCTCCGGGTTTCGACCTTGAAGGACGGAATGGCGATGGACATCGGCTTGACCTCAATCGACGGCGCGGGGGAAAAGCCCGCGCGGCTTGATGACGAGAACGGCGAGGAAGGCGAGATGTCCGGCAAGGATCTGCCATTCCGGATTGACGGCAGCCCCAAGCGTCTGCGCAACGCCGAGGATGACCCCGCCGGCAAGCGTTCCCCAGAGCGAGCCGAGGCCGCCGATGATCACGGCTTCGAAGGCGTAGATCAGGCGGGACGGTCCCGATGTCGGATCGAAATTGGCGCGCGTGCCAAGATAGAGGGCGGCGATCGTTACCACGACCATGGCAAGCCCGGTCGCCATGGCGAAGACGCGTTGCGGGCGAATACCCATCAGCCCGGCCGTCACGATGTCGTCGGAGGTTGCCCGGAACGCGCGACCGAGCGCCGTCCGATAGATCAGCTGGTTAAGGCCGAAGATCACGGCGAGCGCCGACAGGAAAGTCATCAACGGCATCAGGCCGATATTGAGCGAGCCGACGCCGATCGAAGCACTTTCCAGCGCACCGATGGACACGCGACGGCTGTCG
The DNA here is from genome assembly GCF_052044795.1 of Ensifer sp. 22521. Taxonomy (NCBI): domain Bacteria; kingdom Pseudomonadati; phylum Pseudomonadota; class Alphaproteobacteria; order Hyphomicrobiales; family Rhizobiaceae; genus Ensifer; species Ensifer sp. 22521. The sequence goes on along the minus strand of NZ_JBQENM010000044.1, from coordinate 5,852 downwards.
GCGGAAAACGCTTCGAGCAGGCCATTCTGGAGGACGATGGAGATGCCGAATGTGACGAGCAGCGGCGGCAAGACGTCCTTGCCGAGCGTGCGATTGAGCACGAAGTATTGCAGGGCCCAACCTGCTAGGAACATCAGTGGCGCGGCAATGAGCGCTGCCAGGAATGGATTGAGGCCGAGCGCCGAGGTCAGCAAAAGGATTATGAATGCGGCAAGCACGATCAGGTCGCCATGGGCGAGATTGACGAGCCGCATGATGCCGAAGACGAGGCTCAGGCCGGCGGCAAACAGGGCGTAGAGCCCGCCGAGCAGAACGCCCTGTACGATCGTGTCAATGAAGCTCATGGCGCGGCGCTCCGAAATAGGCTTGGTGGATCTGCTCGCGGGTTAGCGCCTCCGGACGCCCCGAAAGCGTCACCCGCCCTTCCATCAGGCAATAGACCTGGGTTGCGACCTTCAGTGCCTGGGCGATGTCTTGCTCGACGATGACGATTGAGGCGCCCGTTGCGCGGATACGCGGGAAAGCCGCATAGATGTCGCGAACGACGACTGGTGCCAGGCCGAGGCTGATCTCGTCGCAGAGCAGCACATCCGGATTGGACATCAGCGCCCGACCGATCGCCACCATCTGCTGTTGGCCGCCGGAAAGGGCCGTCGCCGGGTTGTTTCGACGCTCGCGCAGGATCGGGAAGAGCTCATAGATGCTCTCGAGCGTCCACGGTCCCTGTCCCTTGCGGCCATAGGCGCCGATCAACAGGTTCTCTTCGACGGTCAGCGACGGGAACAGCCGGCGGCCTTCCGGTACCATGGCGATGCCGCGGGCAAGCACGTCGGGTGCTGCCAGCGCGCCGATCGGTTCATCGCGATAGACGACCATGCCCGGCTCGCTTGTAACGACACCGGAGATCGCGCGCATCAGGCTGGTCTTGCCCGCGCCATTGGCGCCGATGATCGCAACGGTTTCCCCCTTGGCAACGGCGATATCGACACCGAAAAGGGCCTGGAAGTCGCCGTAAAAGGCCTTGAGCCCTCTGGTTTCAAGCATCGCCGTCATAGCTCGATCCCCAGATAGATCTCCTGGACGGCACGCGACGCCATGAGCTCGTCGGGTTTTCCAATGCCGATCACCTTGCCGAAGTTGAGAACCAGCAACCTCTCGACCACCGAGGTCAGCGCGTGCAGCACATGTTCGATCCAGATGACGGCAACGCCCTTTTGCTGGATGGCACTGATGGCCGCGACCAGTTGGTGGCATTCGGCTTCCGTCAAACCGCCGGCGATTTCGTCCAGCAGCAGCAGCCGGGGTTCGGTGGCAAGCGCCTTTGCCAGTTCCAGTCGCTTGCGCTGCAGAAGGGTGAGGCCGCCGGCCAGTACATTCGCCTTGTCGAAGAGGCCCGTGTCCACCAGGATCTCGGCGCAGCGGTCACAGGCTTCCGCCTCGCGCCGCCGCGCGCCAAAACTGCCGGCGACGAGCAGGTTCTCAAAGACGGTCAGCTTCTCGAAGGGCTGCGGGATCTGGAAGGTCCGCCCCATGCCCGAAAGACAGCGCGCCATTGGCGGCGTTCGGGTGACATCCACGCCGCCGAAGCGGACCGTGCCGCTGTCGGCGGCAATGTTGCCGGTAATCAGATTGAACAGCGTCGACTTGCCGGCGCCGTTCGGCCCTATGATGCCCAGCGCCTCACCCTCGCCGACCGAAAAGCTGATCTCGTCGGCGACGGTCAGCGCGCCAAAGCGCTTCGAGACCCGCTCGAGCTCTAACAGAGACATGGCTGACCCTCCTCGGTCACGGTCCCACGCCATCAGGCGCTTAAACGATCGCTTCCATTTTTCCACCGGCGGGAATGTTCGGCGCCGTCTTGTTGTCGGTAATGACGAGGTCATAACCGCCGGCGTCCTTCAGCCGCCACTGACCACCAACGAGCGGTGTTTTGGCGACGTTGCGGGCAGCAAACGGCGGCAGTCCCTTGCCGTCCCATGCAACGGGTCCGACGAGCGTATCGAGTTTGGTGGCGGCGATTGCCTGGGCCACCGCATCGCCATCCGTCGGGTCGTCGGCCCGCGTTATCGCGTCGACGGCCAGTTCGAAGAGGGCGTGGGCAAAGCCGATCGGCTGCGTCCATGGCCGGCCGGTCGCCTTGGTGAAAGCGCCAGCCACTTGAGCGGATGTCTCGCCGGTCAGCGAAGAGGCGAAGGGGTGGCTCGGCGACCACCAGACTTCGGACGAGAGATTGTGTCCGGCCTTGCCCAGTGCTTCGACCGCCTGCGGAAAGAGCAATGCCTTGCCGATCGAGGCGACCTTCGGCACGAAACCCTGCTGTTTGGCCTGGTTCCAGAAGGTCGTGAAGTCAGGAGGGATGACCACGCCGGTAACGATCTCGCAGCCAGCCGATTTGAACGCATTGATCTGGGCAGAGAAATCGTCCGTCATGTTCTGGTAGCGGCCAGGATCGGTGAGCCCGTAGCCAAGCTTTTCGAGGACTGGCGGGAAACCCACGGTCCCGTCGCCCCAGGCATTGCCGTCACCGTCATTGGGGAAGAGGCCGCCGACCTTGTGGTTCGTCTCGATCTGGGCCCACATGTTGGTGAAGACGGCGATCACATCCTCGAGACCCCAGAAGAAGTGATAGGCATAGTCGAACGGTTTCCACGAGGCAGGATCGCCGGGATTGCCCTGTTGGCCGATAAACCAGGGTTGCCACGGCGCGACCGTCGAGATGCACGGCATCTGTTCGGCCTCGCAAGTGGTTGCGACCGGGTTCGTCGTTTCCGGGGTCGAGGCGACCAGAACCAGGTTGACCTCGTCATCGACGATCAACTGCTTGGCGACTTCCGCCGCCCGGTTCGGGTTCGACTGACTGTCCTTGACCACAACCTCGAAGTTCTGGCCCTTGGCCTTGGCCGCCGTCAGGAACGCGTCGATCACAAATTTGTCGGCTTCGCCGAAAGCGGCGAGCGGCCCGGTTTGCGGGCTCACATAGCCAAGCTTGATCGCCGTGTCCTTGGCAATCGCCGGCATCGCAAGTCCGCATGAAAAGGCGACTGCGCCACCTGCGGCTGTCGTCTTCAGAAAATCGCGTCTCGTCAGCATGGTTCCTCCTCCCAATGCCCTTCCTCCCGAAGGGTCTCGTCAGTTCGTCGGCCGGTTGCCCTCCCAGGCATCCTGCAGCAGCGCCCGAATGGACTGGCGGTCGATCGGGCGTGGGTTCCAGTAGGGGTTTTCGGTCGCAATCGCGGCGGTCCGAACGAGATCGGCCTGCGAAAGGCCGAGGTCCTTCAAGGCGAGCGGCGCACCGAGCGACTTTGCGAAATCCCACAAGCCGCCGCCAACCGATCCGCCGAAGGTCCGGGCCACGGGTTCAAGCAGGTCAGGCACGGCCGCGGCGTTGTAGGCCGCCGTATGCGGCAGCATGATCGCGTGGGTTTCCGCGTGCGGCGTATCGAAGGTGCCGCCGAGCGTGTGGCAAATCTTGTGATGCAGCGCCATGCCGACCGCGCCGAGCACGGTGCCCGAGAGCCAGGCGCCGTAAAGCGCCTCGGCCCGCGCCTCTCGATCGCGGGGCGTCCCGATGATCGTCGGCAGGCTCGTTTTGAAGGCTGACAAGCCCTCTTTCGCCATCAGCGAAGAGATCGGGTTACGATCCTGCGCATAAAGCGCTTCGACCGCATGGGCCATGGCGTTAAGCGCGCTGGTCACGCTCATGCCGACCGGCAGGCCGAGCGTCAGCTCCGGATCGTAAATCACCACCTCCGGCAGGATCGAAGGATGCCTGACGGTCGTCTTTCGGCCGCCTTCCGTCTGTCCGAGGATCGGTGTTACTTCCGAACCGGCGTAGGTGGTCGGGATAACGACTTGAGGCAGATCGGTGCGATAGGCGATCGCCTTGCCGAGCCCGGTGGTGGAGCCGCCGCCAAGCGAAACGACGCAGTCGGCGCCGCTTTGGTTGACCGCTTCCATCGCTTTTGCCGTGACCTCGACTGGCGTATGCATCACGGCCCCGGCAAAAACGCCTGCGGCAAGTGGCCCGAGCCGCTCTGCCAGCGCCTCCGCGTCTGCCCGTTGCTGCGGTGTCGAAAGCACCAACGCTCGACTGCACCCAAGCTTTTCGACCCAGGCTCCGGCCTCGTGGCTCTTGCCTTCGCCAAAGACGATGTGCGCCGCACTGCCCTGGTAGGTGAAATTGTTCCTCACGACCCAGATCCTTCCCTTGCCCTCGCCATTAGGAACTTGAAGTCCAGCCGCCAGCCGGGCTTGCCGCCGATGTCGGAGCATTTGAATTCGTGCACCAGTTCCGGCTTGACGCCGAAGATCGCGTCCTCGTCGATATGGGGATCGCTGCCGTCGTAGATATGCGTCGTAATCGTCTGGAATCCTGGAGCAGTGACGATGAAATGTAGATGGGCTGGGCGCCGGAGCGAGCAACCCGCCTGGCCAAGGAGTTTGCCTACCGGCCCGTCTTCCGGGACGCTGTAGCCGGCGGGGCGAACCGTCAAGTAGTCGAACCCCCCTTCGCGATCGGTCTTGAAGACGCCGCGCAAATTGAACTCCGGCTGCAGATCCGGTTGCTGGTTCTCGTAGAAACCTGCGGCGTTCGCCTGCCAGGTAGTTACCTCCGCGCCCTCGATCGGGTGGCCGTCGAGATCGAGCAGTTGCCCGAAGACCGCCAGCTGCTCGCCGACGCCATCGAGCGAGATGTTGCTGCCGGATATGCGTTTCGGCGTGTCGGCGCGAAAGAACGGCCCGCGTACCGTATTGGGAGTCGCCTGTTTCGGGCGCCGGGAGTTGATCTCGTCGACCAGCGCCGATGCGCCAAGCAAATCGAACAGCAGACCCCATTCCTGCCGTCGCTCGTCCGTGGTATGACCAACCTCGGTCAGAAACTCGATCATCTTGCGCCAGTCGGCTGCGCTGGGACGCAATTCCCTGATAAGCCGGTGAAGGTGGGTGACGACCGTGCGCAGCACCAGCGGCAGCGAGCCGTCGTCGGTTTTCGAAATTCGCTGTGCGAAAGCCTCGGTAAAGGCTGCTTCGTTGGGATTCGAAACCATCGCGCCCCGCATCACACTCCTCCAGACACTTGGCTGAAATGAAAGCTAACACGGGCATCAGGCGCGATTGATGATTTTACTCTGAGTTAATATAATCAATTGTTATGAAGATAGACGAACGCCATCTTGTTCAGCTCGCTGCGGTCGTGAAAGCCGGCGGTGTCACCGAGGGGGCAGCGCTGCTCGGGCTGTCGCAGCCGGCGATCTCGCGCACCATTGCCATGCTCGAAAAGCGCCTGGGCGAACCGCTTTTCGTCAAAGGGCGGCGGCCGCTGCAACCGACGCCGCTCGGGCGCGCGCTCGCCGATCATGGCCAGGTCATGCTGTCGGCCTCACGCAAGGCGTCCGATACGATCGAGAGCTTTCGCCTCGGCAAAAGCGGTCTGGTGCGCGTCGGCGGCACGCCATTTTTCATGGACGCCTTGATCGCGCCGATGATCGCGGACTTCCAGGCACAAAACCCCGACGTCAGGATCGACCAGAGCTACGGCTACATGGCCGACCTGCGCGCCGCCCTGAAGGGTGATCAGATCGATCTTGCTATCTGCCCGCTCGATATTCTTGAGGAAGGATCGGGCTTGGCGTTCCAGAAGGTGCTTCCCGGTCGAAACGTCGTCGCCTGCCGGGTCACGCATCCGCTTCTGTTGAAGCGACGACCGCAGCCGTCGCAGCTACTCGAATATCCCTGGGTGGCGCCGCCGCCGGGAAGCCCGTTGCTTGCGGATCTTCATAGCCTGCTGCTCTCCTTCGGGGCTACCGAGATCAAGATACGCTACACGGGCGGCTCACTCATGAGCCTCGTCA
>NZ_JBQENM010000043.1:0-32940 GCF_052044795.1 Ensifer sp. 22521 | reverse complement strand
GCCCTTAGCGAATCCAGAAATCCACCAGGGCTGATCAATCCTGGTGGATCCGGTGAACGAACCTCGTCGCAGTTTGGCTTAAAATGCCGCCCTATAGAATGGTTCCGTTCTCCTGAGCCTTGCCGCTACGCAAGCGGGATAGTGGTGCTGTCGAACATAACGGCGACCGAATGTGAGTTGGATCCGGCGACGGATGCGCGCCGGCTCATGCATGCTGGCTCAGACCACGGGTTTGCAAGAAATGGGAGAAAGAACGCTATGTATTGATGATCGATCTTGACGTCAAAATCCTCATGTGAGCTGGGACGATACCTTTTCGCTGGTGTCGCTTGTCTCGGCCGGTCTTGGAATCGGCTTTGCGCCGGAATGGACGAAGGATCTGCCGAACCGCAACTTCGAGCTCAGACCCGTGCGCGGTGTCGATCTCAAGATCGGGCTGGGGTTGCCTGGAATAAGGAGGACCAAACCGCGGCTCGAGACGATATGATCGACATTGCCCGGTCGCTGGCGCGGCCGGGAAGGTGAAGGAAAGGAAACACTCTTCATCCCAGCGCCGGCTCGACGTCATGTCGCCCGACTACAGATCGTGAAGTTGTGGCAACGAAGGCGACGCTGCCTATTATTACGTCAGCGCCCAGCAGCACCCATGCGTCTGACGCATGGGTGAGATGAGTGATTGTCACTGTTTTAAAACGATTGAACTCTGTATGTTCCAATTATCGAAACGACGCCGGGGCCAAGAAGGCTGCTGACGTTGCAACCCGCAGGAAAGGGGATTGTCATGAACGTAGCCCGCTCCTTCAATAACTGGCGCAAGTTCCGTCAGACTGTCAGTGAGCTTGGTCGGATGTCGAACCGGGAACTGCAGGACGTCGGCATCGACCGCGCGGAGATCCGTAGCGTAGCCCGCGCAGCCATCGCGCGTTAACGCACAGCATCTGGTCTTAAACTTACTTATCGCCCGCCGATGACGCGGGCGTTTTTGCTTGGGCGCAGTGAGGTTTCAGGCATGCATTTTCGGTATAGCTGCAGTGCAGCATAAGGCGTGGGAACTGTCGAGGATTGGTGTATCATTTCAAATGTCGAAGCAATGCATCTCCTCCCGCATGGCTTCGTGATGCAGGCGGCCTACTCCTCCCAAGGACGCCTGCGGAACGGCGACGCTCCTCCTCCCAGTCGCTGTTCCGTTGTGTTGGAAAGCCTGCCGCATCTCCTCCCGCGGCAGGCTTTTTTGTTTTGGCCGGGAACGTTCTGGGTGGGGAAGCCCACTATTCGTCGGGTCGGGGCCATGCCCTTCAAGCTGAGACTGCATTGAGGCTGGGCGGCTATGTTCAGTCGACGGCCGCGACACGCAGGTATCCCCAAGCGAACTCTCAGGCCGTTAGTGCCTCGTAGCGAATGACCGGATAGTCCGTGTATCCTCGGGCGTTGCCGCCATAGAAGGTATCGCGATCGGCCCTTGCGACGGGCCAAGCATGGCGGAAGCGCGCGACGAGATCCGGGTTGGCGACGAACGGCTCGCCAAATGCCGGAAGGTCGATCAGACAGTCGCCGACCAGTTGTTCCGCCATTGCCAGATCAAGACCGCCCGCCAGAATCAGGGTTCCCGAATAGGTCGCCCGGAATTTCGCGAGAAAACCTGCGGGCATTGGTGACGATCCCCGGCTCGCCTGATCCATGATATGGACATAGGCAAGATCGCGCTTCGAAAGTTCCGTCGCGATATGGAGATAGGTTTCCTCGATCTCAGGGTACAGTCCCATCTGGAACAGCTGCCCATAGGGCGACAGGCGGATCGCCACACGGTTCGATCCGATCCGGCCGATGGCCGCATCGACGGTTTCCAGAAGGAAACGCGTCCGATCTTGAAGCGTCGAGGCTCTGTAGCGATCGGTGCGGTCGTTGACCGTCGGATTGACGAACTGCTCGATCAGATAGCCATTGGCGCCATGTATCTCGACGCCGTCGAAGCCGGCCTTTATCGCATTCGTCGCAGCATTGGCGAAGTCGTCTACTACGCGCCGCACTTCCTCGGTTTCCAGTGCGCGCGGCGCGCTCGTCTGCACGAAACCGGGGTTGCCGTCCTCATCGAAGGCGAAAGCCATGCTGTTTGCGTCGCGCGCCGGATTGCCAGTGGAGCTGACGGGTGCCTTTCCGCCGGGCTGCAAGGAGGTATGAGACATGCGGCCGACATGCCAGATCTGGGCGAAGATGGTTCCGCCTTCCGCATGCACTGCATCGGTTACGCCCCGCCATCCTTTCACCTGTGCGCCGGACCAGATGCCGGGAACGAAGGCGAAGCCCTGTCCCTCCCGCGAGATCGGCGTTCCTTCTGTCACGATGAGGCCAGCACTTGCACGTTGACGGTAGTAAAGGGCGGTTTCAGCGTCGGCGATGCCGTCTTTGGCGCGGGCGCGGGTCATGGGGGCCATGACGAAGCGGTTGCGCAGGGTGCGCCCCGCCAGCTCGTAGGGTTCGAACAGGCTGTTCATGGATTTACTCTCTTGTTGTGTTTCAGGTTCAGCGCGGGAGTGGGCTCAACCCTGCGCCTGGATTTGCCGCCAGATCGCGTCGAGGAAGCCTTGCGTCTTTGCGGTCGCTGACAGCCAGGTCTCGCGCGCGGCATCGTCGTCATTGCGGATCAGATCGGCGAAGCTGTCGACCATCAGGCCATGCTGCGATTTTTCGCCTGGCGTCTCGATAAAGGCGAAGTCCTTTCTCGTGGCCATACCGGAGCGATGGATGAAACCCGTCGGAATGTCGGGATTGTCGAAGCCGAAGCCGCTCTTCCAGTCGAGGACGAAATCATCCTGTGTCAGGATGCCGGAGGTGCCGGCCACCGTGAGGTCCATCACGGCAGCACCTGCGGTATAGCCGACATCGAAGGTGGCGGTCTTGCCGGCATCGAATTTCAAGACGCCGGTTGCACGGATGACCGCGCCTGACTGCGGGTCCCGCTCGGCAAAGACCTTGATATCTTCGAGCGCGTCCGGTGCGAGATATTCGACGACGGCCCGCATCGAATACCAGGCCATGTCGCCGACAGCGCCCATCGGCTCGTCGCTCGGGTCGAAGCGGATGTTTTCCCGGTCCGAGAAGGGGAAATAGAACATGGTGTGCAGCGAACGCGGGGCGCCGATCAGTGCGGCCAGACGCTGACGCATGGCGGATGTGCGCGGATGATGGACGAAATGGGTCGCGTCCATCAGCACGAGACCCTTTTTAAGGGCGAGTGCCGACAGGCCCTTGAAAGATTCCGACGAATGCAGCGGTTTTTCGATCAGCACATGCTTGCCGGCGGCCAGTGCGCGGCTTGCGACGTCTTCCTTCGCTGACGTCGGGGTCGCGATATAGACGGCGTCGACATCGTCGCGGGCGATCAGCCGGTCCGCACCCTCGACGGCGACGGCGCCCGGATAGCTGGCGACGAAATCTTCGGCTTTCGCAAGTGTCCGGCTCGACACGGCGGCAAGCCTCGCCTTGCTGGATGACTGGATTTCCGGAGCGAGGATCGTCGCAATGAAACCCGTCCCGATGATTCCGATGTTCACTTTGGTCATTGTCATGCCTTCCGCCGTCTCAGGCGATCTGTTCGAGGGGATGGATCTCGATGTGGGCGATTGTTCCCGGCGGCAGTTGCGCGTTGAAGACGCGGATGGCTTCGCCGGACATGTGCTGTTCCCAGATCCGGCGGGAGGCCCATTCCTCAACGAAGACGTAGACGCCCTTCTGGTTGAGGTTGCGATGAAGGTGATAGGAGAGGCATCCCACTTCAGCCCGCGTCGCGACCGACAGTTCCGCCGCATATTTTTCGAAGGCGTCTTCCCTGCCGGGTGTGATGATGACGCGTGCCACGACCTTGATGCTGCTGGTCATTTGTCTGTCCTGTCAGGCTTGCTTCGGTTTGCGATATGGAGCAACGCCCAAGCTGCTGAATTGGGGGAAGGAAGCCGAGGCGCCGTTCCCGATCCGGGAGCGGCGCTGGCCAATCGTCTGGCTGGTTTATTTCAAGCGCTTGAGCAGCTCTGCCGCTACGGCCGGAGCGGAACCAGGGTTCTGGCCGGTGATCAATTCACGGTCGGTCACGACGTTGGAAGACCACGGTGCGTCATTGCTGACGAAATCGCCTCCCGCCGCCTGCAATGCCGTCTGTGGATAGAACTTCATCTCCCCGCCATTGAGCAGGCCCTTGGCAATTTCTTCTTCCTGATTGCTGATGACGGTCATCTTGTAGCCCGCGTAGATCCAGCCCTCGGCCTTGGCCGAACCGCTTGTCTCCAGCTTGGTGGTGAAGGCCGTCGCATCGGGCAGGGCCGAGAGGAGCGCGATCGGGCCGTGGCAGGCAAGCGCCGTGGTCTTGCCCTTCGTATGGAAGTCGGCGAGCAGCTTGCCCAGTTCAGGGCTGACGAGAAGATCCTGCATCGGGGCATGACCGCCCGGCACGTAGACCGCATCGAAATGGTCGTAACCGATCTGCTCGACGCGGGCGAGGCTGACGACCGGCGAGGCGTTGTCCGAGGTCAGCCTGAGTTTCTCAAGCATGGCGATGCTTTCCTGCATCGCGGCCTCGTCGCCGCCGAAATACATCTTGTCCACGGAGGACTTGTCCAGCGTCGGCGCCGTACCCTTCGGGGTCGCAAAGGTTATGTCGTGACCGGCCTCGGTGAGCGCCTTTACCGGCTGCATCAACTCGTTGAGGTAGAAGCCGGTCTCGAAAACCTTGCCGTCCTTGAGGTCGAGGTGATCGGAATCGGAAAGGACGACCAGTACATTGGCGGCCTGTGCGCTGAAGGCGCTTGTTCCAAGAGCAAGCGCGAGAGCGAGAGTGCGGATGGGTTTCATGTTTTTCTCCATGCGAAGGCCATTCCCAAACCGCACGGTCAGGGATGGTTGATGATCCGTTATGAGTGATGCGGGGTATTCGGTTATGCGGTCAGCAGGTCGCGGAGCGCTTCGCCGACGCCAGTCGCCGATTGCGGGTTCTGACCGGTGACCAGCCTTCCGTCGACGACGACCTTGGCCGTCCAGTCGGCGGCCGGATGATGATGCGCGCCGCGCGCGACAAGCGTGCTGGCAAGCAGGAAGGGAACTGTCTTGTCCAGCTTGACGGCCCGCTCCTCGTCATCGGTGAAAGCCGCGACGTTCTTGCCGGCGACAAGATGCGCGCCATTGCTCAGCGTAATGTTGACCAGTGCCGCGGGGCCGTGGCACACGGCGGCGACGACACCGCCGGCCTCGTAGATATCGCGGGCGACGTTGTTGACGGCCGGACTTGTCGGGAAGTCCCACATTGCGCCGTGACCGCCAGCGAAGAAGATGGCGGCGTAGTTTTTTGAATCGACGTCGGAAAGGCGCGACGTGTTGCGAACGGCGTGGCGGAAGCCTTCGCTGTTCCAGTAGCGGGCATTGATCGTGTCATTGAGGTCGAGGCCGTCGACGGGCGGCTCGCCGCCATCGATCGAGGCGAACTCGACCGGGATGCCGGCGGCATCGAGGACGGCGAGGGGATGGGTGACTTCGCCGAGGTAGAAGCCTGTGGGTTCGCCGGTTTCGCCTTTAACGCCATGGCTGGTGAGGACGAAGAGAACCGGTTTGATGTCCTGAGTTGCGCTTGTCATGATTTGCTCCTGAAATCGGGGATGACGTTGGGTCGCATTCGATGATGTGAATCTATTAAAGCCGGGAAAGCGGATAAATGGTCCGCCGGGGAATTCATTTGTTCGCACGAGGACAGAATGGCGGTGAGCAGCACGCTGCGGCGCCTAAGCGAACGGGCTCGCTGTCCTCCTATCGTGCTCGCCCGACGCGAAATGCCTCAGAGCAATGCCTTGCCGATCGATGCACCGCCGTCGACAAACAGCGTCTGGCCGGTGATAAAACCGGCATCTTCCGACAGCAGGAACTGGATTGCCGCTGCGATTTCGTCCGGCCTGCCGAGCCGGTGCATGGGAACGCCGGCCAGATACCGTTTCTCCCCTTCGCTGCCGGCAGGATTGTTGGCGCGAAACAATTCGGTTTCGGTCGGGCCGGGCGCCACAGCGTTGACCGTAATGCCTGTTCGCGCGAGTTCGAGCGCCCACGTCCTGGTGAAGCTGACCAAGGCCGCCTTTGCGGCCGCATAGGCGGTCCGCTCGGCGATGCCAAGAACGGTAAGGCTGGAAATATTGACGATACGGCCCCAACCGTTCGCCCGCATTCGCGGCAGCGCCGCCTGCACGGACTGAACGGCGGGATGCAGGTTTAGTCGCAGGACCGCATCGAGTGCCTCGAGTTCGATATCACCAAGGGATTGCGGCTGTACAAGCCCGACGTTGTTGACAATACCGTCGATCCCAAACCGCTCGGCTACAATTTGGAATGCGTCCTCCGTCTGCTGGCGATCCGCCAGATCCACGGGAATGAGCGTACCCGGAAAATGGCTGTCGTTCGCGCGCCGTGCAACGCCGACCACACGATGGCCCGCTGCGGCAAGGCGTTTAGACACGGCGCGGCCGATCCCCTTGCTGGCGCCGGTCACGAGAAATGTACGTCGTTCGGTCATGATGCTTGTCTTTCGTGTGGCCGGGATGGTGTCTGGAATTAAGTGCGTGAGCCGGCCTCCTCCCGACAGAAGAGGCTAGAACACTTTATTGATGCCGAAATCGGGGATAAACCTGCTCGGAAGAAACGGACTTATTCGCAAGGGGCCAAAATGGGGCGGCGGTTTGATCATTTGGGCGACGTTGAGGCATTCGTCACCGTTGCTGAAAAAGGCTCGATGACTGAGGGGGCGGTCGCGCTTTCGACGACGCCATCAGTCCTCAGCAGGGCGATTACCCGTCTCGAGACCCGGCTTGGCGCGCAGTTGATGCGCCGGACCACGCGACGTTTAAGTCTGACGGACGAAGGCCGCGCCTATCTGGATCAGGCACGCGTCGCATTTTCGCTGATCGACGATGCCGAGCGCGCGATTCAGGGCCCGGCAGGAGCGTTGATGACGGGTCATGTCCGTATCAGCGTGCCGACAACCTATGGCCACCATCGGCTGCCGGCGATGTTGGACCGCTTCATGCAAACCTACCCGGAAGTCCAGATCGAATTGAGCATCACCAATCGCAACGTCGATCTGGTGGCGGAAGGTTACGACCTGGCAATCCGCCTTGGTCCCTTGCCCGATAGCGGGCTGGTGGCGCGTAAACTGGAGGATGCGCCGTTGCGTCTGGTTGCTGCCCCGCATTATCTCGAACGGGCTGGCATCCCGAGGCATGTGGAGGACCTGGCGAAACATCAGTGCCTGCCGTTCGTGATGCCGAGCACCGGGCGCTGCGCACCATGGCTGTTTCGCGTCGACGGCCGCGACGTGGACTGGACGCCGCCCGGCCGGATTCGGGTATTTGACGACGTACTGGGCGTGGTGTCACTGGCAGAAAACGGCCTGGGCATCTGCCAGTCCTACGACTTTATCGTACGGGACCGCATCGAACAGGGACGTCTTGTCGATGTACTGGAGCACGCACAGGGCCGTTCGCGGCCGTTTTCGCTTATCTTTGCGCCACACCGCCGCCTCTCGACAGCCACACGGACACTCATCGATTTCCTCGTCAAAGAGGGTTAGACTGCTTTCGCTTCCACAACGCTCTGCGTTGCAGAGGCTACGAGATGGTCCCGAAGATAGGCGACGCGCGGATGGCGCAAGGCGCCTTTGTTCCATACGAGATAAAGCAGGTTTTCCGGACCTGGACGGTACTCATCCGAGGTGGACCGCCTTGTCAGAGTTGTCGGATTTGGCACTGACTGTCCTTATTGACGTCAATAAGGACAGTGCGGAATGGAACGGCTTGAGATTATCGATAGCGGCCAGCGGCGACGCTTCAGCAAAGAGATGAAGCTGCAGATTGTCGCCGAGAGCTATTCGGAACCCGGCTTGTGTGCGACGACGGCGCGGCGACATGGGATATCGCGTTCGCAGTTATATGAGTGGCGCCGGCTCGCACGAGCGTGGCAACTGGATGTTGCGTCGCCCGTGGGCGGCTTTGTCCCGGCGCTGCTTGTCTCAGAGGTAGAGCCAGCAGCAGAGTCATTGCCAAACGCCGGCCGAATGGAGGTTGTCAGCGTGAACGGTCGCCGTGTGATCGTGGACCGCGATGTCGACGTTGAAGCGCGAGTCCACTTCTATTTCCAGCAATTCGAGACCGCCCATGTTCTCGTTTACTCCCTTGCTTTCGTCGCTGTCATGTTAGTCGTCGAGCACCTTGTCATCCAGCGCTGGGAAGCACATTCCGTTCGCTGGAAACTGCCGCTCAATACGGCTGACATTTGAACGGGCGCGGTAGGCCCCATCCGCGCAGGCTTGTGGGACATGGCGAGAGGCGGAGCCTCGACCCGCTGCTGACCGGAACCCAGTTGGCCCCGTCCCACTTCCTTCTACCCGGGGTCCAAACAAGAACTGCTCGAATTCGTGCGGTAATTCGAACAGAGATTGAACATGGCAACCCGCCGAACGTCCAGCGGTGTTTGCCTCGCGGTCAATAGTGCCTGCGCTTCCGTTGGCGAAAGCGCAGGCAGATCGTTTGTGACTCGAGCGGATGGCCAGCCGTCCCCAACTGCTAGCCGCCGGGCATTAGTCGTCTCCCGGCCGGAAGTTGCGTTACGGCGCCGTGAAGACACCCAAATTGACAAGCTGGACGCGTCTGTTTTGGCCGCATCGCCTTTTGAGCCGTCGATTGGGAAGTACTCGCCGACACCAACGGCGTAGAGCCGTTTAGGGTCGACTGCGAATGTCGTCGAGAGAATTTCCCCGATTGCCGCGGCCCGTTTCTCGCTGAGTTCTAGGTTATGCTTGTCACTGCCTGTTGAACTTGAGTGGCCGACAATCAGGAACTTGTAGGCCCAGAGATTCAGGTGATGAAGCGCATCGGCAATCTGGCCGAAAGACCTGTAGGACTCCGGCTTGATCATCACCGAGTCGTTCTCGAAGTCAATCTCCACGAGCATTTGCGGGAGCTTGGCGATCTTGCCCCAGTTCGGAAGCCACGCCATTGCCACGCCGCCACCGTCTATGGCTTCTTGACGGAGAGTGGCGATGTCGATCAACGGAGCGGCGCCAACGAGCTTGCCGAGTCCTGAGATGATCCGTTGTTCGGAAACCTCCTGAGCTACCGCGAAATCCGGTGTCATCGATGCAGCGAGTGAAACTGTGAGGAGTAGGGAACGAATCCTGGTCATTTGATTATCTCCAGCCTGCATCGGTGATCGCCTAATTGCACGCTTTACCCACGCGCCTTTCGGCCTTGAGGAGGCATGCCAGGCGGTAGCCGTCGCCCTTTACGCTCGAGCAGAGCTGCGCGATATCGTGTTTGCAGACGTTCGCGTAGGCGGCCTGGGCCTGCTCCCGCTGGCTGCTCGAGGCGAGTACGGTCGAGATCGAACCGATGCAGACCGGTGAGACTTTGGCTGCGTTTTTCTGTAGGCAATCGGCAATCCGCCCGTTGCCGAGATTGAGGCCGTGGCAGAACTTCTTGATGTCGCCGCGCTAACTTCGTGACGGCGTCGGCGTAGCTAAGGGTTTCTGCGCGCGTCACGCCCGCTAACGCGAGCCCGATTAACAGTGTGGCTGTTATGGTACTTCTTGTCTTCAAGGCCTCGTCCCCTTCAGGTCTGAGGTTGCTCGGTTTCTTTCGGACAGTTGCCCGCCGAATTTCCATCCCTTGATCCGATTCCGGCCGAGGCGCTCACGAAACTAGTCGTGCCGACAAGGCGCTAGGGATGTTTGAATGATGGAACGATGATCGCTAACGTCTGATGTGATCTTTCAGCATTTTGGCGCCTCCACAGTATCCGGTGTAAAGCATCGCGGCATCGATCAGCGTACGGTTCGAGTTCGACATAGCGATCCGGCTACAGGTCGAGGTCGATCGGCTCCAAAGGCTAGAAAGTGCGTGCCTCCTTAGAACCGCACTGTGAGCCCCAGCATCGGACCCTGCTGAGTGACATCGAACACGAATCCGTCATTGCTGTAATCCACGCCCAACGCGCGGTAGCCGGCAATCGCCGAAATCGTATCGTTGAACCGATAACCAATTGCTGCCGCCACGTCCCAATCGAGATCAGCGCCACCAGCACCGACAAGGCCCCAGCCGGTTAGATAGATTTCGGGTGTGAGCGAATAGATGCCGCGGAAGCCGGCTAGACCGTCTACCCAGGTTGCCTGATCGTTTCTGGTGCGCCCATCGAGAACGCCGCCGTGGAAGGAAAGCTCGCTTTCAACGGACCATACGCGCAGGCCAGCAACCAGGTCTAACCGCGCTGCATCGCTGTCGATAACGGAGTATCCCGCGCCGAGCAGCCCGGCGAAGGTTTCCGATGTGAGTTCGACGTCTGTCGCAAGCACGCCTCTTGGCGTGCCTGTCTGCCCCGAAATCTTCGTATACATGACATCGGCAAAGATGCTGTACGGACCGTTGCGGGCTTCGCCGATCGCCATCGCACCGAACTCAAGATGGTCGAAGATGTCGCTGAAACTGGCATCGACATCCACCGCCGGCAGCCCGAACTGCGCAACGTCCCCCGACAATCCGGCCGCCCAGAAATAGGGGGCAAAGGAAAAGGTCCATCCGCTTTCGGTGGTCGTCTGCTGAAGCTCGGGCGTCATTGGGGAATAGATGTCCGTCGCCTTTGCCGTCCCAGCGACGAGGCAAGTTCCGATTGCCGCTAGAGTACGAACGATGCAAATCCTCATGATATCTCCTGTGATGGCCGCTCTTGCGAGCAAGGTCTTCGTTCAACCCGGCGTGAGACGCGGACTGATCAAGTGTCTTCCGGGTGCCGTTCTCTATCGGGCTATGGGTTGCATTTTCCGGATCTCGTCTGATTTTCCTTCCCGCATGCGCTATCGGCGGTGTTGGCTCCGCCGGAGGGTCCGACGAGTGTCTCGACGTGATGGGCATAGTTTTGCCGGGTATTTTGATCCACGATCGCAGCTGGAGCAGCAACGACCAGGCCCGCAGCGGTTCCAACCGTTTGTGCGGCCCCGGCAGTGGCCGCGACGATATGGTCGCCCAGCCCCAGCCTGCTGTCGGTTAAGGTTTGGCCGCCAGACAGACGGTTGCCAATCAATTGTACGATTTCGGGCGACTCCGCGAACTTGGTGTGGTGCAGATTGTCACCTGCCTTGATCTTGGTGAGATCGACGACGGTGATCCCATTCGCCGCCAGTTCCTCTTTGTAGGGCGACTGTTCCGGATCGATCGCTCCCAACCGGGAGACATTGCCCCAGACGCGCCGAGAAACGGCGAGCGCACGGTCATCGCGGGAAACGAAGAGTGTGAATCGCGGTCGCCGCTTGCCCATGTCGGCAATCTGCGAACCGAAGACGTCGACGTCGACGTCCGGCGCCGCCAACATGACATTCTTGAACTTTGCCGGCAGCCCGTCGTTGCGGATGGCCATCTGGCGCAAGGATTCCAGCGCCAGCCAATTGCCCATCGAATGTGCCAGGATGGAGACTTCCTTGACCTCGGGATCACGCGCCAGATATTGGAATAAGCGTTCTACGGCGTTGCGCGTATAGTTGGTGCTTTCACGATCGTAACCATAGGCCAACAGACTCCCGCGCGACGGCCAGGTCGCGAGCACCGGCACGCTGCGCGCGCCCGAGTCGTGGACGATCTGCGCGAAACGGAAAACTGCGTCCTCGAAATGGTTGTTGAACCCGTGGATGAAGACCAGGACACTGCCGTCCGGGCTCTTGCGTACATGGGTGTTCAACCATTTTTCGGCGACGGCGCGGTCAATTTCCTCAGCCTTCAGCGTGGCGAAATCCGTCGCCGGATCCGGCGGAAGCTTGCGCGGCCAAGCGACTTCGCCCGCCTTGCGGACCGTGTCAGGCGGTATCGACACGGTAATGTCTGCGAATGTCGGGCTGAGCGCACGCTCGCCGCTGAACATCTCGCCCGGTTTTTCCGCCCGGCCTCGGGTCGTCGTAACCAGCATTTCGACTTGAACGGCCGACGGACGGGCCGCTACCGGCTCGAGCACCCCCGTCGGGCGGCCCGCACATGCAGAGAGCAGCGTCAGGCTCAAGACGACGCACGGCAAAAGCGGCCAAGAAGGTGCGCCGGCTTTGGCGTTCCGGAAGAGGTGCGGCGTCAATTTAATCACTCCTGTTAAACACAGTATGCACGTCGGCAAGGAAGAGCGGCGATCGAAACGTCGCCGCTCCAAGGCTCCGAGCGAGCCATCGCTCACTTCAAATACTCGACCTTCAACTGTTGTATCTTGCCGTTGAACGCGAACGGCTTGCGGTCAAAGTATGCGAGGGAGACTGGAGAGTAGCTGTCTCTGCCCACGTCGAAGGCGTCATTGGCGGTAAACGCGAGCGGAGCGGAGCGCGGCACGCGTCCCTTTGCCACCTCTTTGCCATCGACGCGGATAACGACGTCGAGCGGTGCGTCGTGATTGCTGCCGGCCTTGCGTGTTTCGACCTCTATGTTGACCTTGCCGCTCGGCAACGGATCGGACGTTTCGAGGCGCGTCCGCTCGATCTCGAACAGATTGTACTCATAGGTGAGCTTGCCGTTCTCGACCCACAAAGCGACACCTCCCGAAAACGCACCCAGAGCGTAGAGCACGCCCTCGGAGTCCGGCCGCAGCTCTGCCTCAAGGGTCACAAGGTTGCTGCGGGCGCCGACTTTCGGCGCCGTGAACTCGGGGACGCCGATGACGTCTTGGGTGAAACGGAACTCGGTCGCAGGATTGGACGGCGCATCTTCCGGATGGAAGACGACAGACCATAGCCCTCCCCCGACAGGGAACACCTTGTTGGCTTCAGCCTGCTCGCCAAACGCCTTCTTGAGCGCCTCGACTTTGTCGGGGTGATCGGCCGCGACGTCCTTCGCCTGGGAGTAGTCCGCACTGAGATCGTGGAGTTCCCATACGTCATTGTCCGGCGACCATTTGAAGATGGCGGGATCCAGGCCCGGCGTCCATGGGGTACGCGGCCCGAAGACGGATGCAATCCACTCATCCTGATAGATAGCACGGCTGCCCATGATCTCGAAGTACTGCTCCTTCTTTTGTCCCGGAGCTTCGGGAGAGTCGAAGGTGTAAGTCATGCTGACGCCATCAAGGGGATCCTGCGTGACGCCGTCCACGAGCTTCGGCGGCTGGATGTCCAAAACGTCGTAGATCGTGGGAACGATGTCGTTGACATGATGGAATTGTGAGCGCGGCGTCTTGTCCGGTTTGATCCTGCTCGGCCAAGAAACCACGAGCGGTGTTCGCGTCCCGCCGAAATGGGCAGCGACCAGCTTGGTCGACCGGTGCGGCGTGGAGCCGGCCCAGGCCCAGCCGGCATGATACATGTTATCGGCCTTGGGTGATCCGAGAACATCCATCCCACCCAGGTCATTCATCGCACGAATGTGATCCTTGATCTCTGTGGAGATGCCGTTCTGCGCCAGAAGCTCGCTGATTGAGCCGTTCTGGCCTTCTGCGCTGGAGCCGTTGTCGCCCCAGACATAGAAGATGAGGGTGTTGTCGCGGATTCCCAGTTCATCGAGGGCCTCGAGCAACCGCCCGGCCTGAGTGTCCGCATGTTCGGTATATCCTGCAAAGACCTCCATCAGTCGGCGCTGGAATGGCTTCTCGTCCTCTGGAATGTCCTTCCATCCTGCAAGGGTATCCGGACGGGGTATAAGCTCCGTATTCTCCGGTATCCATCCGAGTTGTTTTTGGCGGGCATAGATGCGTTCCCGCATGGCATCCCAGCCGTCATCGAACTTGCCCTTGTACTTGTCCGCCCACTCGTTGAAGATGTGATGGGGACCATGTGCGGCGCCGGGAGCCCAATACATGAAGAAGGGCCGGTCCGGCGTCAGCGCGCGCTCCTGCTTCATCCATGACACCGCCTTGTCAGTCATGTCCTCGGTGAAGTGATAACCCTCCTTGCCGTGAGACGGGTCGACCCGAACGGTGTTTTCGACGACGGCAGGTTCCCATTGTGAGGATTCCCCGGCAAGGAAACCATAGAAATAATCGAAACCAATTCCCTCGCCGGCAGGCCAGTCGGTGTAGGGGCCGACCGCCGTCGTTTCGTTGGCAGGCGTATTGTGCCATTTGCCGAACGCTGCCGTCGCATAGCCATAATCGCCAAGAACTTTCGCGGCGGTCGCAGAGGTGCGCGGTATCCTCCCGGTATATCCGTCCCAGTCGTTTGCCAACTCGGCGATCTGGCCATTCCCGACGCGGTGATGGTTGCGCCCGGTCAGCAATGCCGCCCGCGAGGGGGAGCACATGGCGGCATTGTGGAAGCGATTGTAGGACACTCCGTCTTCCGCGAGACGGCTCAACGTCGGCGTTTCGATCACACCGCCGAAGGTGTCGGGCAATGCTGGGCCGACGTCATCGAGCATGATGACCAGAATGTTCGGAGCATTTGCAGGCAGGCGTGATTGCACTGGCAATGGGCTGTAAGTGGACTGGGCTATCGTCGGGCCGGCCTTGCTCCCTGATGGCTTCGACGGAAAAGGCAGCGATTCCTGAGCCGCTGCGGGGGAGCTCAAAAGGAGGAGCGCCGTGCTTGCTCCCAACCAACGTGTTCTCGCCCGCTTAAGTGACTTCATACGACTCTCCTGGTCTGATCACACATCTGAAACCCATGTGACACGTCGACGTGTCGATTGCTTCGGCATGCCGCGCCGCGGGGCGATAGCGCCGGCAATAATTGGGCGCACAAAGATGGGAGCCACCCTTCAGGACCTTGCGCGGAATTCTGATTTCAGGCTGACAGGGATCATAGCTGCCTGCTTCAAGTGCGCCTCGAGGGTTCCGGGGGATGCAGCACACCTTCGAAGCGTCGGTCTCGTGGCGCGGCGAAAACCAGTCGGAGGTCCACTCCCAGGCGTTGCCGATCATGTCGTATAGGCCGTATCCATTCGGCGGAAAGGCCGTGACTGGAGAGGTGCGTGAGTAGCCGTCTTCAAAGTCATTCACAATTGGAAAGGTCCCCTGCCAAGTATTGGCCAGATGCCGTCCGGCGGGGATAAATTCCGAGCCCCAGGCATATTCGGCGCCCTCAAGGCCGCCCCGGGCAGCAAATTCCCACTCGGCCTCTGTCGGCAGGTCCTTGCCACTCCACCGCAGTCGAGTGCATCCTCATAGCTGACATGAACGACCGGATGGTGATCCAGTCCTTCGATAGTGCTTCCAGGCCCGTAGGGATGACGCCAGCAGGCGCCCTTCAGAAAGGACCACCACTGTGTCCAGTCCTGTGGATCAACGGCGCCATTCGGCGGATGGAACACCAATGAGCCTGCATACAGCATCTCCGGCAATATACCGGGATAGTCCGCGGGGTCGGGAACGGCTTCGGCGAACGTGCGATAATTAGTGGCCGAGACGAACTCGGAAAACTGGGCGTTGGTCACCGGCGTCTCGTCGATGAAGAACCCGTCGACCTTCACGCGATGGGCCGGTCCCTCCTCAGGGTAGTGTCGATCGGAACCCATCCAGAAGGTACCGGACGGCACGAAGATCATGCCATTGCGCGGAGAAGTTCCTGGCAATTCGACGTGAGCCGATTGAGAATGCACCGGCGAGTCCCCTCAGTGTGCGTACAAAGGAGTTCACGGGCAGAGCGCCACTCCTCTTCATCTCGGTCCTACCTACAATGGAAGCAGACGACGAACTTATCATTTGACGCCACGTCCGGTCTCAGCAACCTTGTCTCGGATTAATACCACTTTTGATTGTTTTTCAAAGCGCGAATATTTGGAGCTTCGGCCGAGCTTGGCGTAAAAGGATAAGACGCGGCTTCGCTTCCGTTGCATCTTCAGAACTAGATGCCGGGATGATGAATTCAGTGGCGTGCCACGCTTTTGGCGGCCTTTCTCGCAACAGCGCGTCGCAACCGCTATTCGTTCCCGTGATGACTAACGGGCCATGCCTGTGGCTTGGGAGCCCGCGGCAAAGACTTCCGGCCCGATAAGTTGGACGCCGCCATCTGCGTATCGAGGGAGACTGAATAATGCGTGTGCACGTTATATCTATCCCGATTTACGGGTACCACTTGCCAAATCTGCCGGCGGTCGAATATGTGAGAACCATCCATTTTACGCCAATACCGTTTTCAGGAACCATTTCAGATCGCCGCGATTCCCGTGATCTCGAGCCATGTCTTGCAAGGCTTGCCCGCGTTCGTTCGAAGCGAGCTCGGGGAGCGAGCGTTGCTGCGTGCCAATCGCGCCGCGGGCTTCGACGTAGAGCTGATCGAGGATCGCAATGTCTACATTCCTCAGCAGTCCGTGGTGGGCTTCGTCGAAGCCATGGCGAGGGCAGTGGGCGACGCGAATCTCGGTCTCCTGCTCGTGCCCAATATGGACGTTTCCGCGTATGGCAGCTTCGGGCGTTTTATCACTGAAGCAGACACGCTCGGCGAAGCGATCAAACGAAGTATCGTGGCGCTGCAGTATCACAGTACTTTTGACAATTTGACGGTCACCACAACGAAGGAGGAACTACGCTTTGGCTACAAATTCGCTCTGGCCGGGTCTGGGGGTTATGAGTCGGTCGCATGTGCTGCCGCTGGCGAACTGCTGAGTCTCTTCAAGGCATATCTGCCTGACCATTGGCACCCCCTTCGCATCGAACTTGACATCCCGACCCCGAGCCATACCTCGCTTTTTGAGGACGTGTTTCAATGCCCGGTGATATTCAATGCGCCAGCAGTGGCGGTCGTCGTTGAGCGGCATCGGTTGATGGCTGCGTCACGACGAACATCTCGGTCGATCGTGACTCTCGAGGACGTGGCTCGCGATCGTCCAGGGGGTGCACCTCGGAGTTTGTTGGAAATCGCCACTGCACAGATTCGGGCACAGCTATTCGCGGGCGATGTGTCGATCGAGGATGCTGCGCGGACGATGGACACGAGCGTTCGGACGCTGCAGCGTGAACTTCGACAGGCAGGCGCCGACTTCCGTAGCCTGACCAGCGCAGTGAGAATGCAACGTGCGACGGAAATGTTGCGCGACGGGGCCGTCTCGATCACCAGCATTTCGGAGGATCTGGGCTATTCCTCTCCCGCTGGCTTTTCCCGCGCTTTTCGGAAGGCTACCGGATTTGGACCTCGCGAGTTTCGCGTCAGAGAGAACCTATCCACTGCTGATCCCGACAGCGAATCCGCAGCAACAAACTAGCGACCCATAGTCGAACCGCTAAAAGCAATTGCCTCATTCCCCTTCACGTGGCTTTCGATGCGATCAAGCTGGCTAGGCCGTGCCTGGTGCAGCCGTCTTATCTGGGCGCTGCCGCGCGGCCAGCGTCGCGGCGGCTGTCTCCTTGTCGTCACCGCTGACTTGAACCACCGGCTGAGCAAAGTCGATCCCATTGCCATGGAAAGCCTGCATCAGCATCGCATAAGCCTTCCGACGGATCATTGTCTGTTCCCCAGGCTTGCAGGTGAAGGCGATACCAAGTTCGATTCCGTATTCACCGATCTGCTCGACGCCCTTGAGCTTGAGCGGCTCGATAAAGAGCGAACCGAGTTCCGGATCGGCCTGCAATTGCGCGCCGATCTCCTTGATGAGCTTGCGGACTTTATCAACATCGGTTTTGAAAGGGACACGGATGCGGAATTTGTCGACAGTCCAATCGCGGCTGGCATTCTTGATCGCGCCAAGCGAACCAAAGGGTACGGTGAAGATTGGCCCACGGTGGTGCCGCAGCCGCACGGAGCGAAGGCTGAAGGATTCCACGACGCCCGTATAGTTTCCTGCTTCGATGTATTCCCCGACCCGGAAGGCATCGTCCAGTAGATAGAAAATACCGCTGACCACGTCCTTGACCAAGGTCTGCGAGCCGAATCCAATTGCAACGCCGACCACGCCCGCGCCTGCGACCAGCGGGCCGATTTTGACGCCCATCTCCGAAAGAACCGTGAGCACCGCGACACACAGAAGTGCTGCTGCCAAGGCGTTGCGGAAAACAGGCAGCAAAGTGCGAAGCCGGCTTTCTCGCGCGAGCGCGTTCGATGGGAGCGCCGCTTCATCGCCAACGTCGCTCAGCTTGCGGGTAATGTAGGCTTTTGCCAATTGCCAGACGAGGTCGATGATGAGCAGAATCACGACGCTGTTGAATGCCCCGGCAATGATCGTCCGGATCAATGTCACTTCACCGGAAACAAAAGGGAAATTGTGGCGCCAAACGAATGCGACCCAGTCGACCGCTGCAATAAGGATAATGGCGCGCGTTCCGCGGACGAGCAGGACCGTCTTAGCGTCCGGTAGGTCCCCTCCGCTCGAACGCGGGGGCGAGAATGAAAGGGTCAGGCTGTCGGCAATCGACAAAGCGCGGGGCACGAGGACAAGCATCATGCCGAGCCAGAATAAAGCCAGGAAGTCGCCGCACCAGAGCAGCCACAGGACGACCGCGCCCGAGATGCCCATGGCGCGAGAGACACGGCCTTGCAAAGATCCGACATCGCTGGAGCGCTCACGCCAGATCATCGCGATTGCTATAACGACAAGCGGAATGGACAATCCGATAGCGAGAGCCGACCGGACCCCGGGTTCAACCGCAAGCCGCTCGCATATGGCCGAGAATGCCATCGTTGCCGCCAGCATTGCGACCAATATCCGGATCCGCGAATAGGAGCGTGCCGATACTACGGATGCGGCCAGCGCGATGCGGAAGAGCGCGGTCGCGAGCCTGTAGGTGATCAATGCGACGAGCGAGTAGAGTACGACCACACGCATGAGTGGCGGCCAGTTGAACAGGAAAAAGAGGATTGCAGCGGTCGCCGTGCATATCGAAAGCGTCAGAAACTCCGTGTAGGCCTGCCTCCAAGGAGGGTTGGGCAAGGGTGCCGCTGGCAGTGAACGACGAGAGATCCAGTCGGTGCCAAACCCAAGGCCTGCGATGATAACGAACATCAGCGCCGCGGGCACCAAACCGCTGTCCCGAGCCTCTTGCCGAACCGCAGACACGACGCGGGAAAGTTCATCTCCGACCCGTGGCACTGCGGCAAGAAGTGCATTGAAACGGGCGCGTGAGTGGGCCTCCCATTCCTCGATGAACCACACTGCCTCATTGTCGCGGGGCTCGGAAACGGCCGCTTGCTTCTGCTCTAGCCAGACTCTTACGTCCTCATCCTCGAGAAGACGCAGCAGTTCGTCTACCTTGGACGGTTGCGCAATTCGGGCCGCAGGCGTTTGCGCCTGTAGGTTCGTAAGCCCACAAAGGCACAGGAACAAACTGAATAGCAAAGGCCGAAGAATGTACATAAAAGCTCGGTCCACTGGATCAGACCCCATTTGTCAAAATTTGGTCTCCAAAAACCAAAGACAGGGCCGAAACTAACGTGGTTTCATTCATCTTGGCGCGGTGTATCTCGATCGCACCATGCTTCCACTGATGGACGCCGATAGTTCGTGTTTGCAGCCGCCACGAACCGGAGCCGTGGCGGCTGCATGCACGCCGACAGAATCAGCTCACCTTCTTCACCGGCGGTATCGTCCAAGAACCATCAATGATGGAGGGACTGCTCTCGTTGGGCCAGTAGAGCCGCATCATGAGGATGAACTTTCCTTTGGGCGCCGGGAGCCAGTTCGATTCCTTGTCCGATCCGGGTGCTTCGTGTTGGATAAACAGGTCGATCGAGCCATCCGGATTTGCTTTGAGCGGCTGCCGTGCGCTGATGGAGTAGCGGTTCAACGGATTGTCGACAAAGAAGTAGTCCGCATCATACATGGTCAAGGACCAGAATCCCGAAACCGGTGGCGTAAGTCCCTTCTTGAACGTCAGAACGTAATTCTCGGACCCGTTATATGCCCGCTTGATCACCCCGTCGCCGGACTTCAGCGAGGTCGGATAGATCGCATCTTGCGGCCGGTTCGCCCCAAGACCGATCGCAGTGATCAAGGCACGCTGGACGTAGTCGGTGCCATAAATCCCCGTCTTCGTCGTGAAGCCCCAGCCGTCGATGTCCTGTACGTCGCCGTCGCTGAATTTGAAATGCGTCATGATGCGCGCGAACCCGAGCTGAGGGACGCGCTTCACAAAAGCAGGATCGAACTTGGCCTTGTCGAAATCCTGTCCAGGAACGATGCCGAGTTCGGCGAGCTTGGCGACCATCGGTGCATCCGCGTCGGTCGGCGGGTTTCTTTTCAGGAGCTCGGCGAACAGGGTGAAGTACTCGATTGCGTCCATGCTGTTGACTTGCTCGCGAACGGCAGTCTCCATATCGATGGCCGGATCGACCTTGCCTTTGGGAGCCGTCCACTCCTTGCCCCATGCGCTCAAGGGATAGAGCTTCACTTCATCCTGGAGCTTATGAACTTCGGCGTAGTCCTCCTGGGTCCCCGTGCAATAGATGCGTCCAAGCAGCCAAACGATGCTCGTCGGAGATCTATATTGGGTCACGCCTTCGGGCAGTGTTCCTTCCCAGCCTGGCCCGGTAACAACAAACGTCTGGGCCTCGGTGCCTGTGGTGCGTTTTCCGGGGACGTCGAAGACAGCTGTCCAGCCATCCAGCATCGGAAACAGGGCATACCGGTCTTTCAAATCGGGCAGGCTCACCACCCAAGGCTCGTCCCCCACATCAAAGAAAGCCGTCGTATAAAGAGTGTCGGCGTTAGGTGCGGTCACGTCCCGAAACTTGGCGTCTGGATATTGGCGCAGCTTGATCAGATGCCCCATGGGGCCACGAGTTCCTTCGGGTTCCGCGACGTTGGTAATCACGCGCCTGGTCACTTCCATCGTCACCAGAGGATAGGCATAAATGTACGCTTCGACGGCGAGCGCGAATTCATCGAGCCCTTCCGGCAAATCTGCCACCAAACCGTCGGCGGCAGCAGCAGGCCTAGCGAGAGAGCCTGCTGCCAGTACTCCAAGACCGGCGGCCGTCAAGTCACGACGCGTAATATCCATTCTGTCCCTCCATCAAAAAATTGAGTTGCGATGTAATGCACTGAGTTCAGTCGATGTAAACGACGACGTAACGCCCGCCGTGCGGTTGGTAGTAGACCCCGCCGCAATGCCACACCGCGGTGCCATTGACACTAATGCTGACGCAGCCCGCGGGCAGTGCGGCGACATACATCGTGGAGCGGCGGATCACTCGGCGCGTGGTACGGCGAGCAACACCGGCGACACTTCCTGGTGTCAGCGGGCGTCCCACGACCGCCTGCGCCTCGGATACGAACGAGCCGAACGGCGCGGGAACGAGAGTGTCTGCCGCAAGCATCGCTAGGCCGGCGATGGCGACTGAAAGGATCTTTCCGTGCAGCTTGCGCATCGTCATTGCACCGTCTCCAGAGAAAGCTCGCCGGTGACATCGGCGTGGACGTGTTCCAGCTTGTTGGCAGCCGCTGGCGGCGTGAATTTAAACTGCGCGGCGTCGATTCCATCCGACTTCCAGTTGCTGAGCCGCAGCGTATACTGGGGTGCCCCGGTCGTCCATTTGGTCGTGATGACATACTTGAGCGGCAAAGGCCTGCTGCCCTTGCTGATCCAAATTTGCCAGTCGACGATATCGGTCCTGAAGGCGAGATGATCGCATTCCACCCCGTTGACAAAGGCCGATCCGACAACGGTTCCTTCCGTCACGCCGTCAGTGAGGACGGCATAGGGATCGCCTACCAGAAAATCCGCTCCCGGAGCGTCAAGTCCGGTGGCGGCGCGAAGCTCCTCGGTCGCATCTTCAACACTTTGGCCGGGGCTCTGAAGTTGCGCATAAACGTTCAGCATTTTGTCATGCAGTGATATCGTGTCGCCATCGAATATCACCTCCGCCTTCGCAAAGGGGCCCATGCGCTTCATTCGAAAACCTTGTGCGCGATCGACGGCGATGGAGCCGGAGGCGCTGTACTGGATCTTCTGACCCTGCAGATTGACGACTTCCTGATCCGCGTCGTAGTCGACACTAAGAGTCGGCGTCGACTTGAGATTTTCGCTCATCGCGGCCAGGATCCGATCGGCCTCCGGCTCGATTCTGTCTTGCGCGGATACCGGCCAAGCCATCACACTACCAGCAACCACTAACATCCCTGTAAATCGGCGCCGCCAAGCCGCGCCAAGTAACCTCAGTCCGCCATTCATTCGCTCACCCAGAAGGCTCGTTGATTTCGCTTGCGGGCCAGGACTCGCAACAATCTTGCTCCTACGAACAACTTGGTTGCGAAGGCCTCCCAGCCCGTGGCATTACTGCTGTATTGGCCGCGTTTCTTCTTACCATTTCACGCCAAGTTGCACTTTCAATGTTACATTCAGCGCCCGCGTTCGGAATAAGGTCGAAGAGGTCGGGGCATGCCGACGCGGACGTTGCAGCGACACCTAAATTCTGCGTTTGATTTTGAGGAGTATCGGTCGCGTCGCAGTGAGGCGATCCGGCTGCTCTGCGAAGGCGCTCACAGCATAAGCGACATCGCCTTTAAGGCGGGTTACAGCGACGCTGCACACACCATATTCAGTCAATGTTCCCGTTTTGTGCGTTCAATGTCGCATAATGTATCGACTGGACCTTATGACCACGGTGCATCCGGCCATAGGACCGATGTCTTCAAGCGTGGCCCTCTTCAATCCTCCGAAGGAACCACGCGAGAAGCCCCGCAAGCGGGAGGAAGGAGCAGACGTAGTAAACCGTTTCGACACCATAGCTGTCGGCCAGTATTCCGAGAAGCGCTGCGGCTATACCGCCAAGGCCGAAATTCAGGCCGTAGAACAGCCCACCAATGAGTCCTATCCGGTGCGGCAGCAACTCGATTGCGTAGATCAGGATGGAGGCGAAGGCGCTCGCCATGATCAAGTTGATCATCACCGTCAGCACGCCGGTCCAGAGGAGGTCGACGTGTGGCAGGGTCAGCGTCAGCGGAAGCGGCCCGAGAACCGAAATCCAGATGATACGATAACGCCCGATGCGATCACCGACGATGCCGCCGATCAGCGCGCCCGCGGCCGAAGCCAGTAGGAAGATGAACAGCATCATCTGCGCGGAGGGGATCGAGAGGCCGAACTTCTCCATGAGATAGAAGGTGTAGAATGAGCGGAAGCTCTCGCTATAGGCGTTCTTAGTAAACATCAGCAGCGTCAGGACCCCCAGGGCTACCCCGATCGTCGCTGGCGCGTGACGAACGGCGCCGCCCGCCTTCTTGCCGTCTGCCCGCAACGCCATGAATGCGGCGCCGATCTCCCGCTGCTTGCTACCGATCCATACAAGGAGTGCCATGGCCATCAATGCGAGAACGGCAAACCAGGCGAGGCTCGGCTGTCCCCAGGGAACGATGATCAGCGCAGCGAAGACCGGGCCGAGCGCGCCGCCCGCCTGACCGCCGACCTGAAACAGTCCCTGCGCCAACCCCTGGCGCCCGCCGGCGGCATAGCGCGCCATGCGCGTCGCTTCCGGGTGAAAGATGGACGATCCAATGCCGATCAGCGCAACTGAAACCAGAATCACCGCGTAGCTATGGGCAAAGGCAAGGCTAACCAGGCCAGAGAGTGTAAACATCATCCCCACGACCGGTGAATAGGGCGCGGGATGTTTGTCCGTCACCATGCCGATTACCGGTTGCAGCAGCGACCCGGCAATCTGGAAGGTCATGGTGATCAAGCCGATCTGCACGAAATCCAGCGCATAGGCGTCCTTCAGGATCGGATAGGCCGCCGGAATCAGTGACTGCATCAGGTCATTGAGGAGATGGGTGAGACCCAGAATGACCAGCACAGCGAGATGCGTCTTGGGACGCGTCATGGTGGGAATGGCGACAGTCATGATTGTTGTTCTTGGCCCTTGGGAAATTTGGGGAGGCGGCTTGCAGCGGCATCCGACCGTCATCGGTAGAACGCGGCGCGCCGATGGGAGCTTATGCATCGCCCGAGGGGCGGGCAACCGTTTATTCGCGCTACGAGGGCAATAGGAGACAATCCTATCCCGATGGATGTCGCGCGCCGATGTCGTGAGGAAGCCGGAGCCGACATCGGCGGTCTCGTCGATCAGGCGCTGGATTACATCGGAAGACCAGGCGACCTCGACATCGAGATGCGGCGTCGGGTGGCGCCGCGAGAACTCCACGATCAGCGAAGGCAGGAAGGAGAGCGCGACGCTCTCGACGGTCCCCGTCTTCAAGCCCCTGAGAATGTCGAACTCGGACACCGCCGCTTCGAGAGGCGATGCGACGCGACGGACTGCCGGTGAAGGATTTCGCCGACGGCCGTCAGTTTGAGGCGATGACCCTCGCGTTGAAGCAGCGCCATGCCCAAGCGATCCCCGATCTGCCGCGATACGGACGACGACGCGACATTGAGCCTGCGGGCGCATTGGCCGCGGTTCGAATCCCTTCAAGGCGAGAGGTTCGTTGCTCAGCTTTCGACGGTAATCCAGCCGAAATCACTGCTTTGCATAGCTAGCTTCGGGACCGCTTGTTCACGGCTCCAGTATGCTCAACGGTTCTTAACCGGACATATGACGCGCGAACCACCGTATTTCTACCTTGCCAGGTAGTCGTGTTCGTTAAGGGATTGTGAACCACATTCGCGGGGCGGCGTTTGCCGCTCCAGGCACATGACGATGCCACACTCACGCAATCTTACCGTGGCTCGCCTATATGACAAGCATTCTCACCAATACGTCCGCTATGTCCGCCCTCAGCACCCTGCGCCTGATCGGCGGCAGGCTGGATGACGAGTCGCAGAAGTTGTGCTCGGGTTTGGGGGTGAAGACTGCGGCCGACAACGCCGCCTACTGGTCGATTTCAACGACGATGCGTTCGGATGTGAAGGCGATGGGAGCCGTCACTGACAGTATCGGACTGGCGATGGGTATCGTGGACACCGCCTACGCCGCGATGGAGACCGTGAGGCAGTCCTTCGTGGAAATCCGTAACCTCGCGATCACCGCGAGCGACATGCCGAAGCCCGGCATGCGCGACATAGTCAAACCGGCCTTCAGCCTCGATCCTGAGTACGCCAAGTCGGACGTGTACAAGATCGACGTGCGGATACAGCAGCTCCAGGATCAGGCCAGGAGCGCGATGCAGTCCGCCTCGTTCGCGGGCGTGAACATGCTTTACCACGAGAAGCACGAGCCGGTTAAAGCCAGTAAGCAGGTGTTCTCGTTCGTGATCGGCTACAACGGTGGCACGGTGCAGGCGATGGATGTCAGCGCCATGGACACCCTGCTGCTGAACGACGATTTCGGGAGTTATCCGACCAGCTACCCAGGGGAGTACAATCCCGAAAAGACGCTGTTTGACGGCAGTGACTTCTTCGACGTGCCAGGGACGTTCACTCCCGCCGCCATCTATTGGTACAACATTCCGCTTTCCAATCCGGTCACGGGTGATCCGGAGGCATACCCCGTCAGTCCGACCTATATCCTTCAGTCCATCGAGAACCACGTTATCAGGCACGATTCGGACAGGCAGGGGGCTTACAACCAGCTGGTCGCGAACATAGACGAGAAGATCGAGCAACTCACGTCCAAGATGGCTTATGTCGGCTCGGTGCAGTCGGCACTGAATACCTACGACGAGCTGAACAAGAAGGTGATCGAAACGGCGACGAAGGGCATCGGGCGGCTGGTGGACGCGGACATGGACGTCACGGCCGTCAGGATCAGGGCGCTGGAGGCGCAACAGCAACTCGCGATCCAGGCACTCGGGATCGCGAACTCCGAACCGGGAAAAATACTGGAGTTGTTTCGTTAGCCGGCCGTCATTGGCTCTCGTTCCACCGCGAGCGCTCAAGGTGTGTGGCAATCAGCATGGCCACCAAGTGCACCGTATTCCTTGCCCCGTAACGTTCCTTCATCCGTTCCAGCCGATGCTCGACGGTGCGATGCGAGACGTCGAGCGATACCGCGATCTCCTTTGCGGTCGCTCCCTCGATCAGGAGCTGCACGATCGCTTCGTCGCCCACATCCAGCTTTTCATGCCTCTGCGGTGGGCTCAGAAGGAACTGGGCATAGGAGGTCGAAATGATCCATCGCGGACGGTCGACGTTGCGTTGGGGCAGAAGAATGCGGTCGTAGCCGAGGTTAACACCGAAGAGCCTTGTCTTCACCAACTCCATGGAAGGCTGCTGGCTGTCGCGCACCTGCGACAATCGCGGGATCACCGCTTCTTCCATGTAGCGCTGGTCCTTGAAGTCACCGATGTAGGCATCCGCGAAAATTTTGTTGATGTTGAGAATGCGCGAGGTGAAGCCGGAATGGCGGATTGCCTTCATGAACCATCGCTTCGGGTCGTCTCCGTCGATCGTGAACACCGTCAGGCGCATTTTGATCGACAGCATGTCGAGTATGTCGCGATACACGGTGTCCGGTGACGCCGGTTGCTCGGGGTCGGTGAGGAGCCAATTGTCGAGCATCTTGCGTGTGACCGCGCTGAAGGGTGTTTCTTTCGCCATTGCCATGCTTGTCGATCGTATCGTCGCGCGGAATACAATCTAAAGCAGTGAAAGACGCAATAGGGTAAAAATACCCTAGTTGGTTTGGAAGCGCAGACCCGCACCTGGAGTGCGAAGTGTCCAGTTATCCCAATATGGGGACAAGGAGCTGCCAAAGTCCGGGCTCTCCCACTTCGTATGCGGCAATTGAAGCCGGCACCCATCGGTTCGAGCGGACACCCCTTTCCGGGTAGTTAGATGCGAGCGAGCGCACGGCAATCAGGTGTACGCGAACCCGGTAAACTAAAGCGCTGCTATCCTTCCAATCCGTAAACCCGCCCACTGAATGTTCAGTGGAAACGCCGATTACACCCGCTTCTTCAAATGCCTCACGAGCAGCTGCGTCCCGAGCCTGTGAGTGCCTCGACGGCGGGATATTCAGATGTGTCTGGTCATCTCATGCAGCAAGGTATCGCCCGCCAACCAGAATGACGAGCGTTGAGCAGAGTCGAATTCCCATCCACTACGACCCACAGCTCGTTGCCTAACGACTGAACCGTGAGGGGTTTGCGTTTCTCCAGACTGCCTTTCGCTGCAGCCACCATGTGGCGGTTGGCATTGACGATGCCTCTTTCGCGCGCACGCGCGTTTACCAACTGCTCGAGCGGAATAAGGAGATGTGGTTCGCTCAGATCGAAGTAAAGCGAAGGGTCATCCGGGAGCCGGGTGAGCGTCGCGGCGATTTCCTGATTGAACTCGATCTCCACAACAGCGCCGTCGGACCGGAGAGTGGGATACTTTAGCGAAATTTCTTCAGCTTTCATGCAGTGCCTCTCGGAGATTCCTGATGCCTGGCTCTAGCGACGGAACTCACGTGCCGGAAAGAAAAGCCCCGCCGGTAGGCGGGGCGAGTGTCGCACCCATATGGCTCACTGGGCGCGGGGAGGATTGCAGTCCAACAGAAACTGCTCATGTACGCTAGGCGCGTAACTCGGGGGAGGGAAGGTCTGTTTCCCCGATTCCGGTACGCCCTAGCATAAAAACTCGGCCGCTAGTGTCGCAGCGAGAACCGCCGCATTCACGGCCGGCGTCTCCCGCGGTTCTCACATCGCTACCGGCGGCGCCATGCGCCAACGCATAGATGATGTAGCCATGTGCGATTGTTGACTCCGCCCTCCGCCCAATGGAAAGAGATGATCGGTTTGAGAGGGGAAACACTCATGGCAGACGAGAGCAATACCGAAATCGTGGAGACCGCGCCGCCGGCGGAAGTCGCGCCGCCCAAGAAGCGTCGGGGGCCGCGACCCAAGAATGTCGTTGCGGACGCGACCGCTGAATCAGCGGAGGCAGCTGCTGCCCAGCCGATGAGGGGACGCAGGAAGCGCGCAGATAAGTCGGTAGACGGGAAGCTCTCGGTGGAGGCGCTGGCCGTTCGCAAGGCCAGGGCAAAGAAGGTCGTCAAGGGCGCCGGCGAAACGCGTGGGGCAAAGCAGCCGACCGCGACGACGGCTCCAGCTCCAGTCCTCGGCGACATTGCAGATCTTCGCCAGCTCGAAGAAGAGAACGCGCGGCTGCGCAAGGCGCTGGCCGAAAAGCTGCGGGCCGAGAACGCCGACCTGCGCAAGCGGTTGGGCCTTGCCTGATCAATTGATGGAGGGGCGATCGGATAGCCTGATTGGCCCTTGTCATCGCATTCTGGCTGGAGTTCCTTTGAGGGCTGCTGCCGAGGATGCCGGTGCCATTTGATCGGGTGGGCGGCGCACTATGAAAGCACCATGGAAATATCTGGTCCAGCTGGCGTCCCTGGGACGAACGGTCAAGGCACCGGAAAATCCTCCAATTCCAGCCGATTCTAGAGGTCGGGCCCAATTGTACCCGCGTTCGGGGTCTTAGCTGATGCCGTGATAGCTGCAACTACTATCCAAGAGCAGGAAGCAACCAGGATGCTTAGCGGCCTTCACCCCTGCTCGTAACCACAGTGTCCGCCGACGGTTCCGCCGGCGATCCTCTGCCTCTTCCGGTGTCTTGCCCCACAGGTGGGGAGCGGTTTCGAAAATCATGTCGATTTCGGGTCAGACTCGACAGGCTGCGCGATAGGCTCACCCTCTCGCGCCTTCGGGCCACTGGTCGCGAAGGCACTCCAGTGCTCCGCAGGAATTGGCAACAACCCGCTCGCCGGTAGAGCTCAGACGGAACGGGAAACTGAATATCGCTCGTCACCTATCCGGTCCCAGGCATCATCGATTTACTGTTTCCGGCTTGGGCACGCGCACCGGCTCCGCCACCGGCGACGATCGCGTCGGTGTCTGGTGCGAGAAGATTGGCCCGTCGCGCGAAGGCGACAAACGTCCCGCGAACGGTCTCGACATCAATCTCGCCTGCAAGTGCTGCCCTGCAGGCATTGAGCGCGATGGCGTAGGTTGATTTTCGTTTCGATGGCGGCCACTCGATCGGCCAGGCATAGTCTTCTCAGACCGTGAACCTCAGCTCGGAAATCCGAGACCGACAAGGATTGTGACGGGATGTCGAAAGCAAACGTGTTCCATCGTTTTCCTCCATTCACGCGACATTGGATGTCAACGTCATGCGTCGGGCAACTGCCTACCGGATCACCAGCACGTGTTTCGACCCGGCGCGAAACAGATCGAGTGCGATCGTGCCACTGGCGTTCTTTAACGCTGTCTCGAGTTCCGCCACTGTCGAGATGGGCCGCCGATTGGCAGCAACGATCACATCGCCCATACGCAGACCGGCTCGGGCGGCAGCACTTCCATCTTCAACGCTGGAAACAACCACGTTGCCGGCCGCATCCTGGAACTCAGCGCCCTCAAGGCGAGCGGGCATGGCTCCAGGCTTGGCAATTGCCTCGTCCGCCTCGATGCGCATTGTCACCGTTCTGCGAACCCGATCGCGCAGAGATTCGATTTCGACTTCCGATCCGACCTTAGCCAGGCCGACGCGATTGCGGAGATCTGCCGAGCCCGTGATTTTCCGATTGTTGACGGCGATGATGACATCGCCAGCTCGAAGGCCCGCCTGTTCCGCTGGCGAATGCTGCTCAACGCTGCTAACGACGGCGCCGTAGCTTTCCGCAATACCAAGCGCTTCGGCCAGATCTGGTGTTAAGTCCTGGACGGCGATGCCGATCCGGCCGCGCCGCACTTGTCCATGCTCGATCAGTTGCTCCATCACGGCCGACGCCATCGCGATCGGAACCGCAAAGCCGATGCCGACATTGCCGCCGGTGGGCGCGATGATTGCGGTGTTGACGCCGACCAGCATGCCGTCTGTTGTCACCAGTGCGCCTCCCGAGTTGCCGGGATTGATCGAAGCATCCGTCTGGATGAAATCCTCATAGCCCTCGAGATTGATGCCGCCACGGCCAAGGGCGCTGACGATGCCGGAGGTGACGGTCTGGCCAAGCCCGAACGGATTGCCGATCGCGACAACGGAGTCGCCGACCCGCAGCGCACCGGAATCGCCAAACGAAAGCGCCGTCAGCTTGTCAGCGGCGATCCTCAGCAACGCGATATCAGTTGCCTTGTCGCTGCCCACAAGCTCGGCCGTGAAGCGGCGGCGGTCCTTCAGGGTTACCGCAATCTCGCCGGCGTCGGCGACGACATGGTGATTGGTGAGGATATAGCCTTTGGCGGCGTCAACGATGACGCCGGAGCCCGCGCTCAGCCGCTGCTGTTGCTCAGGCAGATTGAAATAGCGGCGGAAGAAGGGATCGTTGTAAAGAGGATTGGTTTCGGCGGAAGCGCGAGACCTTACTGCAATGTTGACGACCGCCGGCGTGACCTTCTCCAAGACATCGGCGAGCGATGGTTGGGTGCCGGCCGACATCGCCGACTGCGGCTGCGCCGCCGGGAACGGCGCAGGAACCAGGATGAGGACGAGTGCGGCGAATACGCCGACATTTTTCGACGAACGCATGGTCATTTTTGGCCCCGAACTCTTCAGTTCCTCCTTCGGTGGACGGGCGAGCCCTTGGGTAAAGCCTCCCAGAGGCACGATTTTGGCTCCTGCCAGACCAGCACCAGTTCGACAAACGCCGCGCCGATTCAGGCGCATGCATCTCTTACTTCACAAGTCTATCCAAAGCCCACGCCCCGTGGGGGGCGCGGGCCTATCATTGCAGTCAGAAGTCCATGCCGGCTGCCGGCATCGGCGGGAGCGGTACATCCTTCTTCGGCTTCTCGGCGACCATGGCCTCGGTGGTGATCAGCAGGCCGGCGACCGAGGCGGCGTCCTGCAGCGCGGTGCGAACGACCTTGACCGGGTCGATCACGCCTTGATCGTAAAGATCACCGAACTCGTTCGTTTGCGCGTTCCAGCCATAGCCAAATTCGGTCCTCTCGCGCAGCTTGCCGACAATGATCGAGCCTTCGGCACCCGCGTTCTCGGCGATCTGGCGCACCGGCGCCTCGATCGCGCGGCGAACAAGGTCGATGCCGTGCCTCTGGTCGGCATTCTCGGTCTGCGTGTTGTCCAGTGCCTTGACGGCTCTCAGCAAAGCGACGCCTCCGCCGGGCAACACGCCCTCCTCGACGGCCGCCCGCGTGGCATGCATGGCGTCGTCGACGCGGTCCTTGCGTTCCTTCACCTCGACCTCGGTCGAGCCGCCGACGCGGATGACGGCAACGCCGCCAGCAAGCTTGGCCAGCCGCTCCTGCAACTTCTCGCGATCGTAGTCCGATGTGGTTTCCTCGATCTGCGCCTTGATCTGCGAAACGCGGCCCTGAATCTCCGTCTTCGAGCCAGCGCCGTCGACGATCGTCGTATTTTCCTTCTCGACAACAACCTTCTTGGCACGGCCGAGCATATTGAGGGTCACGTTTTCGAGCTTGATGCCCAGATCTTCAGAGACTGCGGTGCCGCCGGTCAGGATTGCGATGTCCTCCAGTATGGCCTTGCGGCGGTCGCCGAAGCCTGGCGCTTTGACAGCAGCGATCTTGAGGCCGCCGCGCAGCTTGTTGACGACGAGGGTTGCGAGCGCCTCGCCTTCGACATCCTCGGCGATAATCAGCAGCGGCTTTCCAGATTGAACACCCGCTTCAAGAACCGGCAGTAATGTCTGCAGGTTCGAGAGCTTCTTCTCGTGGATCAGGATGTAGGGTTCCTCGAGCTCAACCCGCATCTTGTCCGGGTTGGTGATAAAATATGGCGAGAGATAACCGCGGTCGAATTGCATGCCTTCGACGACCTCCAGCTCCGTCACCGCGG
Organism: Ensifer sp. 22521; assembly: GCF_052044795.1. NCBI lineage: Bacteria > Pseudomonadati > Pseudomonadota > Alphaproteobacteria > Hyphomicrobiales > Rhizobiaceae > Ensifer > Ensifer sp. 22521. Next base: position 1,362 of record NZ_JBQENM010000043.1, on the reverse strand, counting down.
TCTTGGCTTCCTCGACGGTGATCACCCCCTCGTTACCGACCTTTTCCATCGCTTCTGCGAGGAAGCGGCCAATCTCGATGTCCCCATTGGCCGAGATGGTGCCAACCTGGGCGATCTCGTCGTTCCTGGTGACTTTGCGGGCGTTCCGCCGCAGTTCCTCGACCACAGCTTCGACAGCTTTGTCGATACCGCGCTTGAGGTCCATCGGGTTCATGCCCGAAGCCACGGCCTTCGCGCCTTCCTTGACGATCGCCTGGGCGAGAACGGTTGCGGTGGTGGTGCCGTCACCAGCGATATCGCTGGTCTTCGACGCCACTTCCCGCACCATCTGTGCACCCATGTTCTCGAACTTGTCCTCAAGCTCGATCTCCTTGGCGACAGTGACGCCGTCCTTGGTGATGCGGGGCGCGCCGTATGACTTGTCGATCACCACGTTACGGCCCTTCGGACCGAGCGTAACCTTGACAGCATTGGCGAGGATGTCGACGCCGCGCAGCATCCTTTCGCGGGCGTCGGAATGGAATTTCACTTCCTTGGCAGCCATTTTTCTACTCCTTCCTCAGTCAGCATTCCTTGTTGGCATAGGTCCGAATTGGCACTACGCCGCATTGCTCGCTGCGGCGTCGACCTCCATTACGCCCATCACCTCAGATTCCTTCATGATCAGACATCCTCGCCATTGAGCTTGATCTCGGTGCCCGACCATTTGCCGAACAGGACGCAATCACCCACTTTCACTTCGAGTGGTCGCAGCTGCCCGCTTTCATCGCGCGCACCAGAGCCAGCGGCAACGACCTCACCTTCCTTTGGCTTTTCCTTTGCCGTATCTGGGATGATGATACCGCCGGCCGTTTTTTCCTCGGCCCCGATGCGGCGAACCAGGATACGGTCATGCAAGGGACGGAACGTCATTTCGCTCGCCTCATCGACAACCAGATTTTTCAACAAGTGTTCCGCGCCGCATTCGGAGCGAAACCGACGCGGGACGCCGAGCCTTTCGGCATCGCGCGCATTTCGATCTGGTTCCTGTTTTTTGAGTTTCAAGAGAGGGTCAAAAATTTTTTAGCACTCTAGCCTGTTGAGTGCTACCGGCATGAATTCATGAGAGTATTTCACGTCGCGGGCGGTTTGGAGGGTAGGGCTGCCTCTTGACGCAAGGCATCATGATCCCCACCTTATTCTTGTCGATGCCCAAGTGGGTTGACACCAGTCAGGGAGCCCAAGCTTCTTGGCGCTCCCTCGTACCTATGTTGCTCTACGGAGGATATAGCTATGAGAACAAACCCCGACTTTTCCCCCTTCTACAGGTCGAGCGTCGGCTTCGATCGCCTCTTCGACCTGCTCGAAAACGCCAGCCTCAAC
>NZ_JBQENM010000042.1:0-34565 GCF_052044795.1 Ensifer sp. 22521 | reverse complement strand
TGCCGATTCCGATGAAGCCGCCCCTTCGTTCCGAGATGATTGCGCTCCCAGTTTCCGGGATGATCTCGCCCCCTGTCTAGGGAGGTCTGCGGGCGATGATTGTTGTCAGTTCAATTAGGCTAGGTGTCAAGCTTTGCGGGGTAGGTTTCGGCGCAGACTATCGCCGCTCAATTCGATGCGGTGGGCATTGTGGACCAACCTGTCGAGTATGGCATCGGCATAGGTTGGGTCGCCGATGACACCGTGCCAGGCGGATACGGGAAGTTGGCTGGTAATGATCGTCGACCGACGGCCGTAGCGATCTTCGAGGATTTCCAGCAAATCGTGACGGGCCTGTTCATTGAGCGGTTCGAGCCCCCAATCATCCAGTATCAGGAGCTGAACGTGGCCCAAGGTCCGTTGCAGCCGGGCATACCGGCCGTCACCACGCGCGAGCGCAAGCTGGGCAAACAGCCTTGGGACACGCTGATAGAGAACTGAGCGATCGTCTCGGCAAGCCTTGTGACCGAGAGCGCAAGCCAACCAACTCTTTCCGACACCCGAGGGTCCGCAAATGGCCAGATTGTCATGAGCGTTGATCCAGTCGCCACCGAGCAGTTTCATGAAGAGAGCACGGTCGAGGCTGCGTTCGGCGCGATAATCGACATCTTCCGGGGTCGCCTGGTGGCGAAGCTTGGCAAACCTGAGACGTGCCGCAAGCTTGCGATCGTAACGGGAGCTCCATTCCCGTTCGAGCAGCAGTCCGAGCCATTCGGCGTGCGAGAGATGTTCGGCTTCGCCGTTGGCAACGAGTTCGCCAAAGGCCTTTGCCATGCCGGACAGGCCCATGGCATTCAATTTATCTAGTGTTGGATGAGCAAGCATCTTTCGTTCTCCTTAGTGGTAATAGCGGGGGCCGCGGATGTTGGCGTGATGGATCGGTTCATGCGACGCCGCTCCATTTGAGGCAGCCGTTCGGTCAAGGTGATTGTCGAGGATGGAGCGCACCGAGCCATAGGTCCGGGCCCCGATCTCCAGCGCCCGCCCGCAAGCGGCATTGACCCTGTCGCGGCCAAAGCTCTTGCTGAGGCGGATGATCCCGAGGCAAGCTCGAAAGCCCTGCTCGGGATGTGGCCTGTCGGCAAGGATGCGCTCGCACAACAGCGCGACATCCGGTCCCATGGCGGAGGCTTCGCGTTGAATGCGTTCGATCGTCCAGTCGGCAAAACGGCGATGCGCCGAGGGCATATGATCGGGGATCGTCGTGTGCTTCCCGTTGCCGCTGGAGCGGCGATGGGCGGCAATACGCTCGCCCTTGTGGAAGATCTCGATCGTATTGGCGGTGATACGAGCCTCAACCTGCTCGCGGGCGAAGCGATAGGGAACGGAATAATAGTGCCGCTCGATCTCGACGTGATAATCCAGCCCGGCACGTCGTATACGCCATTCGGCAAAGACATAGCGTTCGACAGGCAGTGGTCGCAAAACCGGACGATCAAGCTCTTCGAACAGTTGACGGCGCGTGACGCCAACGCGGCGCAGGACTCGTTTGTCATTGAGATCATGAAGCAATTCGCCGATCGCCGCATTGACCTCGGCCAAGCTATAGAAGATGCGATGGCGCAGCCGGCCCAATAGCCAGCGTTCGACGATACGAACCGCAGCTTCCACTTTCGCTTTGTCACGCGGGCGTCGCGGCCGCGTTGGCAAGACGGCGCTGCCATAATGGGCTGCCATCCCGCAATACGTCCGGTTGACCTGGGGATCGAAGTGGCAGGCCTTGATGATCGCTACCTTGGCATTGTCGGGAACCAGCAAGGCTGGCGTCCACCGGCTTCGTTGCCACCATGATCCGCACGCGGTTCGACGGGAAGATCATGCCGAGACCGCAAATGCACGGGCGACGGCTACGATCCGGGCGGCGGACGCGCCTTCCTCCAAGCGGATGGTGACAGAACCAAAGACGATCTCAGGGCGGCTGACTTCTTTCATCGGCAGCACCGCATCGGACGTTTCGACAACCATCGCCGCGAATTCCATCGCATCTTCGGGCGCAGGCAAAACCAGCTTGCCCTGCCGCGCCATCGTGCGCCACGAAGACAGATGGTTAGGCTTCAGCCCATAACGCTCCGCCACATCGTTCACCGTCACGCCCGTACGCAGACTCTCCGACACGATCCTGGCCTTCACTTCGTCTGGCCACTTCCGATGACCATCACGTCCGGACCTCCTGGTCGTGAGAACCTCCAACGTACTCTCCATGGAGAAACTCCCTTCGGTCTTCCATGGAAAGCCCATCACAGATCAAGGCGGGCAGAACAACGTGGCAGCAAAACACCGATTACGGACAAGGTGCGTTTCGTTCGCGATTGAGATGTTTCACCGCCAGCAATCGGAGTTTGAGTGCTATGGGACTGATAGACGACCATATAGCCTATGCCGAACCCCATGTTCGCCCGGTTTTGTTAGGCGTCAGGGGGCGAATACTGACTCTCGATAGGAGAGTGTAGGAACATGCTACGCCCGCACAACGCATCGGCTATCATTGCGGTCGGATCTTCGCAGAGGTGAAAGTCCAGAAAAAATGTGTGCTCATCAGGGTGTTTGATTGCGGGGTTCCTGACCCGTTGCATATGCTTCGGCACATTGAGCATGCGAAACTGAACGGCTGGCAGCATGATAAGGAGATGCGGCTGCAGGACGTGGAGGAAATCGAACCCGCGATGCCTTTCGTGGCAGCTTCGTTAAGGAGAGCGATGCGGTTGTAACAAAAAAGGCCGGGCTGAACCCGACCTTCCGAGAACCGGTAGCGGGTGGTTCTGGTTCCTCCGATGAGCCTTTTGAAACCCATTGGAGATACCGCAAATCAAGCTTTGTCGTCGCTTGACGCGAGCCAGACGCTACCGGCAAAAGGGATTATACTCCTCCCATCTCTCAATGCCAAACTCTTTCAACTCGAAAGCCTCCCTACAGAGGGAAAACGCTCGGGCAACGCCTTGCCTATGTCTTGATACCCGCGACATGCCAGACGACGGAAATCCGGCTCCTGCAGGGGGATTTTGAGGGCGGCGGGGATCACTCCACTATCAAGCGGTGGCGCGCCAATCGTCATCGTCATCGGCAGTAACGCCATCCACCGGCCATTCCATCAAAGCAAGCTCGATCTCGGAGACGATCCATATCTTGCGGCTGTGCCATCGTCGCGGCTTGGGAAGAAAACCCTCCAGCACCATCTCGTCCACTGTGTTCACGCTCACCCCGATCGCGGTAGCAACTTCGCTCCGATTGAGACCGAGCCGCGGAATCGGTCGATCCGGGTAGAGTTCGTTGTAGCGCCGACGAGCGTCCTCGAGATCGGCTTCCATTCATCTTGCCTTCCGCGTCTATGCTCGCTGGGCTCAAAACTGAGCCGAGCACCTAGGCTCGCACAGCACACCATGTAGTCAAGGAGTAGGGCACAGCCCAAACTGGCTATTGAAAAGGTTACAGATTTCTGACGCGCTCATTGATAAACTAGCGACATGCGTGGCTTGCTGCTCTCGATTGTTGTGCTGAGTGGGCTCCTGGCGGTCGACTGGATCGCATCCGAGGGGCGCTATAGCAGCGCGGTTTGGCGCGGAGCGAATGAAGAAGGCCAATACGTCCGATATCGGGTGCAAGATTTGGTCGATATGATCGGCCTGTAGTGCGGCGCATCCATGACAATCTACTGGGGCAGCAAGAAACCGCTTTGGGATTGGCTGCTCTCGATTTCGAAAATCTCGCGCTTCAGACGCGCAATGTGCGCATACGAATACTGCGCATCCTCCAACAGCATATAGGCTTGGTCTTCCGCGTATTTCGCATGGCGGCGATGGTTGTCGATCTGCGCCAGCTTTTGTTTGATCCGAGGATCGTCCCTGTGCATTCCAGCCTCCTGGAAAGCCCCCGCCATAAGCTGGGTTTGACCTTCAGAGTTAAATTAGCAGCCACTGAAATTCAGCGCCAGTTGCTCACGTGAGCTACGCCAAAGGCAGGAGTAATCGGGCGGCGTGACCTCTCACGTACTCCCATCTCGTTTCGCTCCTCTTGTTTAACCGCGTCACGCAAAAGGGGGCTATAAATACGGGCGCAAGCTACGCGACGTCTACCGCAATGGGCAATCGCTCGGGGGCCAGCTTGTTGACGTGGGGCTGGTGCTGTTAGCGCTTTGCCGAGATGGCCCTGGTCATCGGCGATTGAGCCCCGGTCATCTACCTCCGGGAGCGCTGAGCGGTGAAGGGTGAGTTTAAAATTTCTCAAATGATTCAAAGGGACTTAATCGCCCCTCACTTTTCCCGCTAAGCGTTGTTTTCATTGCGAAAATACGGACTTCTTGCATTCCTGCAGGGGTCGCCAAGTTTCTAACGATCTGTTTCTTCGATAGAAATTGTGGATCCTGTCACGAGGTGCGCAGGGCGGCCTATGTGGCGTTCCGCTTCAACGCCTCCACGAAGTGAATAACCTCGCTTACCGTATTGTCGTTCCAGATGTCGTTGTGGCCGGCGCGCTCGTCGATCTGCATCTGCTTGGGTTCAGGCGCAATGCGATAGAGCGCTTCGCCCGACGACAGGGGAATGCTGTCGTCCAACCGTCCGTGAATGAAAAGCTTTGGTTGCGTCACCGCCGCTATTTTGAGGTCGGAGCGGAAGGGATCCTTGATGAGGAGCGTGACCGGCAGGAACGGATAGCGCGCTTCGGCGACCGACAGAACCGACAGATATGGGGAGATAAGGATCACGCCGGAGACTGGCCTTTGTGCCGCCGTGTTCACGGCGACGCCAGTGCCGAGCGAGCGGCCGAGCACGACGATGCCCCCTTTGGTGCGGTGCGCCAGCCAGTCGAACGCCGCGATGCCGTCGGTCAGCAAACCGTCCTCGCCTGGTGAGCCGGTCGATCCCGGATAGCCGCGATAGGAAATCGCAAGCAATCCAATGTCCCGCGCAGCCAATGCCTGTGCGAGAAACCCATAGTTGTCTGTTCGATCTCCATTCCCGAAAAAGAGCAGCACACCGGGTTTGTCGGGCTTACCTTCACTATAAAGCGCGTGCAGCGTCTCACCATCTGGTGTTTTGACGGAGACGTTCTCACCCCAACTCGCTGGGTTCGGTGCGGCAGTGGCGTCGGCCCCGGGATAGAGAAGGGTGCGCTGCGAAAAATAGATGAGACCGAGAAGAACGAGATAGGTCAGCACCGCCACCAGCGAAAAGATGAGTAGAAATCTTGTGATGCTCATGACGCCACATCCAGCTACAGGGAGAGAAGAGTCTCCGTCAAAAAAAACACATCGATCGAAATATCCGAAAATATTGATGCTGAGTACTGCAGTGTCAGCGGATGGTGCGAAACGTCCGGAGCCAGTGGCGGATATGTTCGCTAATATGCGGTAGAAGTTGTAATTGGTCTGTATTTGCTCACGCCGTACCGATCCTTGACCTCCGCACGAAGACTGGACCAGGTGAGCCTGGCCGATAATGGATGCGGCTGCCTGCGGCCCTTCCTTTTGTGATGGCACATAAAAAAACGGGCCGGTGGATAGCTCCAACCGGCCCGTTCCGGCAAAAGGCGGAAAGGGGAACGTCTCTGCGCGGGGCTGCAGCGCCGCGCGTAGGGAGATCGATACGGACTGATAATGCCCGAACGCCATTTCCGGAATTGACATTTATCGCTCAAAAATTGACATTTCCCGCATGCCCTCCGATGGACGTCCACAATCTGTGATCGAAGTTTCTGTCGTCATCCTGCCGGAGTCGTCGATCATGTCGCTCGCCTCGGTGCTGGATCCGATGCGCGCTGCCAACCGCATCTCCGGTCGTGATGTATTTCGCTGGCGGCTGCTTTCGGCGGATGGAAAGCCGGTGACGTTGACCTGCGGCGTGCCGATCGTGGTCGATGGCACGTTTGCCCAGCCGCTCGCCGGCGACGCGCTGCTGGTGATCGGCGGTTTCAATCTCGACCGGCATGTGGGAAAAAAATTCATCGGGATCCTGCAGGAGTCCTCCCGGCATTTCGACATCGTCGCCGGCATCGAGTCAGGCTGCTGGCTACTCGGGCGAACCGGCCTGCTCAATGGCCGGCGGGCGACTGCCCACTGGGAAGAACTCGAAGACTTCAGCCAGGCTTTTCCGGCCTTGACCGTGCTTGGCGACCGCTTCGTCGCCGACGGCAAGTTCTGGACATCGGGCGGCGCATCGCCGACCTTCGACATGATGCTGCACTGGATCACGCAGAGATTGGGTTCGGCGCTGGCACTCGATGTCGCCAGCATCTTCGTCTACGACCAGACGCACAACGCGACCGACGTTCAGCCATTCGTTTCGCTTGGGCGCATCGAGACGCGCGACCCGGAGCTCGCCGAGGCGATTCGGCTGATGGAGCGCACCCTTGAGCGTCCGTTGACGATCGCGGCTTTAACGAAGCGGCTGTCGATTTCGCAGCGCAAGCTGGAGTTACTTTTTGCGCGGGGACTGTCGACCAGTCCCGGCGCCTACTATCTGCGCCTTCGCCTTCAGGTCGCACACCGTCTGGTTCGCGATTCTGGCAGCGCGATTCGCGAGATTGCACTCCGCTGCGGCTTCGACAGCCTGTCGGCTTTCTCGCGTGCCTATAGCCGCGAATACGGCATGAGCCCACTGAAGATGCGGCTGGCGCGGCGAGCGGCTGCGGCTTAGCGTTGGCAAAGGCCAAACGCGCCTGCCGCATGTTCTTGTCCTTTAATCGTACCCGATTAAAGGACAAAAAAATGCAGCAATTCAAAGTGCTACAGCGACCTTTGCGCGTCTGATAAGACGCGCGGCGCTGTAGACATCTCAGATATTCAGATCAGGACTAGGGGTCAGTGGACCGTCTGCGGCGGTTCGTCGGTAAACGCCTGGATGCCGTCTCGCCGCACGGTCGCAATGAACTCCTCAAAGGCTTCGCGATCGGTGGGGAAGGGTTCCTCCCACGTGGTGGAAAAACCTTCCTCATCGATAACCTCGAGGACCCAATCGAGATTCGAGCCTGCTGGCCGATAAATGCGCAATTCGACGACGACGCCGTCGTCACTGAACTGGCCGGAAAATTCTGAATACTCGTACGTCTGCTCTTCGTCAGTCATTTCCGCAGTCTAACACGCTTGATAAAGGACGTCTCATGCTGTTCGGCAGTTATCGCTGCTCCAGCGGGCATCGATGCTAGTCGTCACCGTCATCTTGTACTTGGCACCGAGAAGCTGGTGCCGGCATGGCTTGGCCCCATCCAAAAACATGGCCCGACCGCCCAGGCGCTACGCGCGGCGGCCAGGTTTTTGGCGATGGGAAGGCCCCCCTGGCCAGGTTCGAAGCTACGGAGCGTCGAAATTGACACCCCGTCCGCTCCGAATGTTGCTGTTATCGGCAGCGTGCTTCGTATCGCCGACCGTAGCGATCACGATAGATGCAATAGCCGGCGCGCTCTTGCGAACGACCGATCAGGTTGCCTATGACGCCGCCGGCGACAGCGCCGATTGCCGCGCCGCCCCAGCTATCGCTCACGGCGCCCCCGATGATGGCACCGGTGCCAGCGCCAATCGCCGTCCCTTTCTCGGTCTGCGTGCAGGACGCAAGCGTACCAATCATTCCAATCGCAATGATAAGCTTTTTCATGCTTTCACCCCTTTGCTACAAATCAACCTGGGAGTTCACCACTCTGCATCCTCAGCGCGAGCTTAAGCATCTACGCAACGCGCGCAATTGTCGATAGTGGTGTTTTGCTGGGAGCAAGGAATCTCTGACGATTATGCGACCGCTCGCTCAAGGCCTCCAGCCGGCGGTCTACCAACCGGCGGCGGGCCTTCCAAGCGCAGGGCAACTATCGCCAGTAGCTTTGCTCGCTGTCGACTGACGATCGGCCCATGACGTAGCCAATCGCAAACGCAAGCAAGCCGACGGCAAGCGTTAGTCCGGCTGCAGTGTACGGGTGATCTGCGGCCCCGACCGCCGCGGCGTTTGCCTCACGGCTCACGGCGTCGGCGGCTGTCTTTGCGACCTTGCGGGGGCCTGTAGGTGGTTCGATGGGTTTTCCGGTGAAGCCCGCTTTCAGATCTTTCGCCACGATGTTTCTCCTTGTGGTGGTCAGGGAAGGAACTGTCGATTCGACAGGAAGTTCCGGAACTGCACGCCTGCGCCGCCGCCATACCGCTCGCCGGGACGGCTCCGATGGTGCCAGACCGCTCGGCCCGCGCGGGGTCCATTGTTCATCGGAGGTTCAGGCTGATCAGCACACAGTAATTGGCAGATAGGAGGAGTTACGATGAAAAAACTCTTATCCGCCTTCGCAGCGATTGGCTTGGCTGCGTCTTTCGCGTTGCCGCTAAGCGCCGCTCCGATTTTCGTGCCGAAACCCGTCCAAGTGCAGACGGACACTGTCGAACTGGTTAAGCACCGGAGTCATCGTCATTGGCGTGCGGATCGCCGGTGGGATCGTCGGTGGGATAGGCGGTACGCCTGCGGTTACTATGGCAGGTGCTACCCCCGCCATTACGGTTACTATGGTGGCTACCGTGACCGCGGCTACTATGGCTACCGCGACTATTACCGCTACCAGCGTCGATCCGGCGTTACGGTCTACTTCGATTTTTAGCGGGAATCGCGTGAGGACATTCAGCAGGTCGATGAGGTCGTCGGCTTGCGCTCGGGCATGACCCCGGCATAGTGGCGAGAATGCACAATGTAAGCTGCCAACGCGCCTCACATTATTGCAGATCAGATAGCCTGCTGGAGATCTTGAACTTAAGTCCAGTGTGATATCCCGAAACGGAGCTAGGCATCCGGGCGATATCGAGGGGCGTCGGAATTCTGCTCCCGCCACATGGCGTCGCCGAACAATGCGGCTTCGTCGCTCAGTCCCTCGCGGAATTGATCGGTGATGTACCGGGCCAGTAAATCGGCGCGTTTTCCATGACGCGGGATACTGCACCAGATGCACACCCGGTCGAACGTCCGTTGGAGCATGTCTAGTTCGTCCGGGGTGATCCGGCTGTTTAGGCCTCCCGCAATCTCCTCCATCGAGACCTCTTGGTTGCCCTGCCGAAAGTGTCCGCGTTCGGATCCAACGCAGCGGATTTGTAGAATCCGATCATGTGTTTCAGAGCGCCGCTCTCACGAACGCCGCCTTGGTAGCAATTGATAATGCGGCTTGCGATCGCCTCAGCGGCCTCACTATTCCGCGACAGGCCGAGCCCACACAGGACGTCCTTAAAAATCTGGTCTATCTGGTCGATTTCGTGGGGGAGAAGCATCTTCGAATTGGTCGTCGGAGACATCGCGCGACCTCCTATACTGGGGCGAAAGCGTGATGATCTTCCAGCCGCCGAGGCCCTCATCTACGCCCGCGATGGTGCGATTATGAGCCGACACTGCGGCAATGCAACTAGACGGAAGTTGCGGGCCTCGGGGTGAGCGTCGCCAAAAAAGCGCGCTACGGATTTCTCGTTGTGACAAAGCTAGTGCCAAATGTGTGCCAAAGCCTCCGCCGCGCCACATCCAAGTGGCAACTTCCGGGCGCATGCAAGGGTCTCTGGAGCCTACGGCTCTGAAGGCGTTCCGCCCTCATGTTTTCGTGAGACCATTTTGATACCGGGAAGGGCGGGAAGCGCCTGAAAAAGCCCGGAGAATAAGGGAAAGCATGTTACTGCTGGGGCGCATGAAAAAGGGCTAGGAATGGCCATAACCCCTTGAATTCGTTGGTGAGCGCGCAGGGATTCGAACCCTGGACCTACTGATTAAAAGTCAGTTGCTCTACCGGCTGAGCTACGCGCTCCCTGGCCGCGGCTGTTAAGCCCGGCGGAAGTGGGCGGACATATGCACGCGTGTTTCCTGTCGGTCAACCGAAAAATTGCGGGTTTTGTGAAGAAACGGTGCATGGCGCAATGATCGCCAAAAGGTGATTGGTATCATCATGATCCTGCGGCTAAGGAATGGCCCAAATGCCGCATGCCGGAGTTCTTGCCGTTGTCGATCGCCGATATTTCCATCTGGACCGCCATTCTTGCCGGCGCCCTCTCGTTCCTTTCCCCCTGCGTCCTGCCACTCGTGCCGCCCTATCTTTGTTACATGGCGGGCGTTTCGGTCGACCAGTTTCGTAGCGGCGATGCGGCGACGGTCGGAAGCACCCGGCGTGCGGTCCTGCCGGCGGCGCTGTTGTTCACGCTCGGGTTCGCAACTGTCTTTGTGGCCCTTGGGGCAGGGGCCTCGTCGGTCGGCATGCTGCTCAGGCAGCATATGGATCTCCTGTCGCGCATCGGCGGCGTGATCATCATCATCATGGGCCTGCATTTCCTCGGCGTGTTCAAGATCGGGCTGCTGGCGCGCGAGGCACGCTTCCAGGGCGGCGGCAAGCCGGCGACGCTCTCCGGCGCCTATATCATGGGGCTAGCCTTCGCCTTCGGCTGGACGCCCTGCATCGGTCCGGTGCTAGGCACGATCCTCGGTGTTGCCGCTGCGCGCGACACCGTGTCTGACGGCGCCATGCTGCTGGCCGTCTATTCGCTCGGGCTTGCCATTCCGTTCTGGATCGCGGCTGGCTTCTCTGGCGCCTTCATGCGCTTCATGTTGCGCTTCCGCCGTCATCTCGGCCTGGTCGAGAAGCTGATGGGCGGCCTGCTGGTGCTGGCGGGCCTCGCTTTCCTCTTCGGTTTCATCAGTTCCGTCGCCATCTGGTTCCAGACGACCTTCCCGATCCTGATGAAAATCGGCTAGGGCACACCCTCGTATTTCGGAATCACTTTTCCTAAGGGGCCAGCCTAATCGTCAGGCCGGTTCATGGGCTAGGCGTGCGAAGGCTACTGCGTGTTTCGTTTAATCGTACCCGATTAAAGTACAAAAACATGCTGCAATTCAAAGTGCTACAGCGACCTTTGCGCGTCTGGTAAGACGCGCGGCGCTGTATAGGTGCCGGCGCGGGGAAGTGAAAGATGCGAGGGGAAAGATGACGGAAATCGCGGGCCTGGTGATGCCGTTCTTCGGCCTGATCTTTCTCGGCTATCTGACGGCGCGTTTCGTCCAGCATCCGGGCGAGGCAATGGGGTGGCTCAACACCTTCATCATCTATCTCGCTCTGCCGGCACTGTTCTTCAAGCTCGTCTCACGCACGCCGATCGAGCAGCTGGCGCGCGCCGACTTCATCCTGACGACGGTCGGGGCGACTTACATCGTGTTCTCGCTGATCTTTCTCATCGGCGTCTATATCAGGCGCAACTCCATTGCGGAGGCGACGATCCAGGGCTTCGGCGCCGCCTATGGCAATATCGGCTACATGGGCCCCGGCCTGGCGCTTCTTGCTTTGGGTGATGCGGCCGCGGTGCCGGTTGCGCTGATCTTCAGCTTCGAGAATGCAGCCCATTTCGCCGTCGCGCCGGCGATGATGGCGATATCAGGCGGCCGACAGGAAAAACCGCTGGTGTTTGCCGCAAGTGTCGCGCGCAAGATCATCCTGCACCCGTTCATCCTTGCGACGCTCGCCGGCGTCGTCGCCGCCTTCTTCGCGGTGCAGCCGCCGGTGCCGGTTCAGCGGCTCATCGATTATCTCGCGCAGTGTGCAGCACCTTGCGCGCTCTTTGCCATGGGCGTGACACTGGCGCTGCGCCCGATCAAGCGCATTCCCGTCGAGATCGGCTACATCGTTCCGGCCAAGCTGCTTTTACATCCGCTCGTCATGTTCACGGCCATGAGCCTGACGGGCAACTATGATCCGATCTGGGTGCAGACCGCGGTGCTGCTGGCAGCACTACCGACGGCAACGAACGTCTTCGTCATCGGCCACCAGTATGGCGTATGGCAGGAGCGGGCCTCGGCGACGATCTTGATCACCACCACGCTGTCGGTCGCAACCGTCACCGGCCTGCTTTACCTGATCCGCTCAGGCGCTCTTCCGCCCGATCTTTTCCCGTAGGCTATCCCTAAAGGCGTGAAGCGCGCTGCCGGGATGAACGCCTTCGCGCATCAGCAGGCTGCGGAGCGGCCCGACGGCGGAAAGCACATGCAGCCCGAGCGCGCGTAGCGCCTGCACCGGCAGGAAGCTGGAAAGCAGCGAGCGATTGAGCAGGTCCACGCTCGCCGTGCGGCTGATGATGTCCGGCCGGCGGCGGCTATCGAAACGATCGCCGATATCGCCGGAAAGCGTTTCTCCACTGGCCGTACCGATGATATCGACGAGCGTCATCACATCGCGCAGGCTGAGGTTGAGGCCTTGGGCGCCGATCGGCGGAAAGGCGTGGGCGGCTTCGCCGAGGAGCACGACACGCCCCTTGCCGAAGCGCTGCGCAGTCATGCCCGAGAGCGGGAAGGATTGCGGCGTGCCCTCGACCGTCACCTTGCCGAGAATCGATTGCATCTGGTCCTCGACCGCGCGGGAGAGTGCAGCAAGGTCCAGCGTCAGCGTTTGTGCGGCCTCGTCGGGTTTGCGCACCCAGACGAGGCTGGAGCGGTTGCCGGGCAGGGGAACCTGGGTGAAGGGGCCGCTTTCGGTGTGGAACTCGGTCGAGATGTTCTGGTGCGGCAGTTCGTGCGCAAAGTTCAAAACGACCGCCGTCTGGGGATAGGACCAGGTGCTGACGGAGATCTTCGCGGCTTCGCGCACCGGCGAGCGGCGACCATCGGCGCCGACGAGCAGATGGGCACTGCATTGGCTGCGGTTTGCCAGCTCGATCGTCGCGACAGTATCCGAAAGGTCGAAGCCGATTGCGGAGGTGGCGATGCGCGTCAGCGTCGGGCTCTCTTCGGCCCGCTGGCGGAGAATGTCGATGAAAGGCGCGTTCGGGATGTTGTAACCAAAGGCGTCGAGCCCGACTTCCGAGGCGCGGAAATTGACCGGCGGCGCACGCAGCAGCCGGTTGGTTCCGTCGAGAATGCGCATGGTCGAGAGCGCTGCCGTCAGCGGCTCTACCTTTTCCCAAAGGTTGAGCTTTTTGAGATACTCGATCGATTGGTCCATCAGCGCCGTGGTGCGTCCGTCGGCGACCGCCGGCTCTGGACCGATCAAGGCGACGTGGTAACCGGCGTCGGCAAGCGCGATGGCCGCGAGCGATCCCGCAAGACCTGCACCGATGATGGCGATATCGTAGTGATCCATGAGGCAACCAACCTTTCACGCACGCTTCGAGGCGTCTTGGCCGAGCCTCGATCATACCTCTAGTCGCGGGCGAGAGCGAAATAAATGGGTAGAATCAGCGCAGAAGCAATTTGCAAGTGTCCACAGGACAATGGGGCTGCAGGAAGCGACCGAGCTTGAATTTTAGTGGCGATGCGTTGCAAAGGGTGCATATTACGCGCAATGCGCCGCAGAGCGGTTGAGGCGGGCTTCCGGGTCCGTACGGGGAAAACAGCAGGGGTGGGCGGCGTCCGCAGATGAAGTTCTTTAACTACAAACGAGTTCCCTACGCCGAGATTCGCGCCTTTTCCGTGCATATCTTGACCGCCTCGGGATCGTTTCTTGCTTTCCTCGGCGTCGTTGCGGCGGCCGAGCACCGCTTCGTCGATATGTTCTGGTGGCTGGGCCTGGCGCTGCTCGTCGATGGTATCGATGGGCCGATCGCCCGCAAGGTCCGCGTCAAGGAAGTGCTGCCCAACTGGTCGGGCGACACGCTCGACAACGTCATCGACTACGTGACCTATGTCCTGCTGCCGGCCTTTGCGCTCTATCAGAGTGGCATGATCGGCGAGCCATGGTCCTTCGTGGCGGCGGGTGCGATCGTCGTCTCGAGCGCGATCTACTATGCCGACATGGGCATGAAAACGGACGAATACTTCTTCTCGGGCTTCCCCGTCGTCTGGAACATGGTGGTCTTCACGCTGTTCGTCATCCAGGCGAGCGAGGTGACGGCGTCGATCGTCGTCTTCGTCTCCGTGGTGCTCACCTTCCTGCCGATCAATTTCCTCCACCCGGTCCGCGTCCAGCGTTTGCGGCCGCTGAACCTCGGCGTCTTCCTGGTCTGGTCGGCGCTGGGTGTCTATGCGCTGCTCCTGCATTTTGCGACACCGGCCTGGGTCGTGACCGGTTTTGTCGTGACAGGCATCTATCTCTACGTGATTGGCTTCGTGCTGCAGATTTTTCCAAGTCTCGGCCAGAAATAGGAGCAGGCAATGGCACAGGCGATTGTGGTACGCGAACTCGGTGGACCGGAGGTCCTGAAACTCGAAGGCGTCACCCTCTCGCCGCCGGGGCCGGGCGAAGTGCAGATCCGCCAGGTTGCCGTTGGCCTCAACTTCATCGACGTCTATTTCCGCACCGGCCTCTATAAATCCGCCTCTGGCCTGCCTTTCGTGCCGGGCAAGGAGGGCGCGGGCATCGTTACGGCGGTTGGCGATGGCGTCAGCCTCTTCTCCGTTGGTGATCGCGTCGCCTATGCCTCGGCCGACGGCGCCTATGCCAGTGAGCGCAATGTCGATGCCTCCCAACTCGTGAAAGTGCCAGACGGCATCACGCTCGAGACCGCAGCGGCGATGATGCTGAAAGGCATGACGGCGCAGTACCTGCTCAACCAGACCTATCAGGTCGGTCCGGGCACGACGATCCTGTTCCATGCGGCCGCCGGCGGCGTCGGTCTGATCGCTGGCCAGTGGGCAAAGGCGCTTGGCGCGACCGTGATCGGCACTGCGGGCTCGCAGGACAAGATCGATCTGGCCCTGGCGCACGGCTACGACCACGTCATCAACTACCGCACCGACAATTTCGTCGCGCGGGTGAAGGAATTGACCGATGGCCGCGGTGTTGATGTCGTCTACGATTCCGTCGGGCGCGATACCTATCCGGCGTCGCTGGACTGCCTGAAGCCGCGCGGTCTGTGGGTCAGCTTCGGCAATTCGTCCGGTCCGGTGGAAGCGTTCAGCATCGGCATTCTGGCGCAGAAGGGATCGCTTTTCGCGACCCGCCCGACACTCTTCGGTTACGTTGCCACGCGGCCTGCGCTGGAAGCGTGTGCAAATTCCCTGTTTGATATTGTGCAAAGCAACAAAGTGCGTATCAATATAAATCAGACTTATCCGCTTGCCGATGCAGGGCGGGCGCATACGGATCTCGAGACAAGAAAAACAAGTGGAACAACACTGCTGATTCCGTGATCGAAGCCTTAAGGCGGACGCGGATCAACAGAGGGGAAAGAGGGCAGCGTGCCTGTTGAGGGAGTAGCGGCGAACGGTCACCTATTGGCTGTGAGCAACCTGACGAAATTGTTTGGCAGCTTCGCGGCCTGCAATGGGATCAATCTGCAGATTGAACAGGGCGAAATCCACGCCCTTCTCGGCGAAAACGGTGCCGGAAAATCGACCCTGGTGAAGATGCTGTTCGGCGTATTGGCGCCGACGGCAGGAGAGATCCTTTGGCAGGGCCAGAGCGTGCGCATCGCCAATCCCGCCGCCGCGCGCAAGCTCGGCATCGGCATGGTTTTCCAGCATTTTTCGCTGTTTGAGGCGCTGACCGTCGCCGAAAACATTGCGCTCTCCATGGATGCGAATATCTCGCTCGCGAAGGTGGCGGAAGAAGCTTCGCGCCTGTCGCATGCCTACGGCTTGCCGCTCGACCCCAAGGCGCATGTTGCCGATCTTTCCGTGGGCGAGCGCCAGCGGGTCGAGATCGTGCGGGCGCTGCTGCAGAACCCGCGCCTCATCATTCTCGACGAGCCGACTTCGGTTCTGACGCCGCAGGAAGCCGATCGCCTGTTCGAAACGCTCTACAAGCTGAAGGCGGAGGGCCGCTCGGTTCTCTATATCAGCCACCGACTCGAGGAAGTTCAGCGCATCTGCGACCGCGCGACGGTGCTGCGTCACGGCAAGGTGACCGGCGCCTGCGACCCGAAGGCGGAGACCCCGTCGTCGCTGGCGCGCATGATGGTTGGAAGTGACGTCGCGGCCGTGACGGCCGAAGGCACGAGCGCCAAGGGCCAGGTGCAGCTCGAGGCGCGGCATCTGACGGTTCCGGCCCGCACACCCTTTGCCGTTTCGCTGAAGAACATCTGTCTCAAGGTCCACGCCGGCGAGGTGCTGGCAATCGCCGGTGTCGCCGGCAATGGCCAGGGCGAACTCTTCGATGCGCTGTCGGGCGAGTATCCGGTCGTTGACGAGAATGCCGTACAGATCCGGCAGAAGCCGGTCGGCAACAGGAACATCAATGCCCGCCGCCTGATGGGCGCGGGCTTCGTTCCCGAAGAGCGCCACGGCCATGCCGCCGTATCGGCGCTGCCGCTCTCGGACAATCTCGTGCTTGCCCGCAGCCGTTCGGACGCCAAGGCATTCCTTGGTGGCGGTTTCCTCAAGATCATCCGCCGCGATGCGGTGACGAGTGCCACGAAGCGCATTTCCGAGGCGATGGATGTGCGCAAGAGCGGCGAAGACCCGCCGGCGGGCTCGCTGTCGGGCGGCAACCTGCAGAAGTTCATCGTCGGCCGTGAGCTTGATCGGCAGCCGAGCGTGCTGGTCGTCAATCAGCCGACCTGGGGTGTCGATGCCGGCGCCGCCAGCCGCATTCGCCAGGCGCTCGTTGACCTTGCCAAGGCGGGCTCGGCTGTTCTCGTCATCAGCCAGGATCTGGACGAGATCTTCGAGGTGGCGACGGAAATCGCCGTCATCAGCGACGGGCGGCTCTCCGATCCCTATCCGGCGAAAGAACTCTCGCGCGAAAAGATCGGCCTGCTGATGGGCGGCATGTACGGCAAGACGGAAGGCACGGAGGCCGCACATGCGCATTGAACTGGAAAAGCGCGCCAAGGTCTCGACGCTGTTTTCGATCCTGTCGCCGTTCATCGCCTTCCTGCTGACGATTGTCTTCGGCGGCATCATGTTCGCGCTGCTCGGCAAGAACCCGGTGATGGCGCTCTACAGCTTCTTCGTCGAACCGTTGAGCGAGGTCTGGTCGCTGCACGAACTGGCGATCAAGGCAGCCCCCCTGATCCTGATCGGCGTCGGGCTTTCGGTCTGCTTCCGCTCCAACAACTGGAACATCGGTGCCGAGGGCCAGTTCATCATGGGCGCCATCGCCGGTTCGATCCTGCCGGTGGTCTTCTACGACTGGCAGTCGCCGCTGGTGCTGCCGCTGATGATGCTAATGGGCATGCTCGGCGGCGCTTTGTTTGCGGCAATTCCCGCCTTCCTCAAGGCGCATATGAACACCAATGAAATCCTGACGAGCCTGATGCTGGTCTATGTCGCTCAGCTCTTTCTCGACTGGCTGGTGCGTGGCCCCTGGCGCAACCCGGGTGGGATGAATTTTCCGGAGACGCGCACTTTCGCCGTCGATGCGATCCTGCCGGAGATGATCGCCTCGGGACGGACCCATTGGGGCTTCGCTTTCGCCATCATCGCGGCAGTCCTCATCTGGTTCATGATGCGCTACACGCTGAAGGGCTTCGAGATTTCCGTTCTCGGCCAGTCGGAGCGGGCAGGGCGCTTTGCGGGTTTCTCGTCGCGCCGCATGATCTGGTTCTCGATGCTGCTTTCCGGCGCCTTGGCTGGGCTCGCCGGCATATCCGAGGTCAGCGGTGCGATCCAGCAGCTGCGCCCGGTCATCTCGCCCGGCTACGGCTTCACCGCGATCATCGTCGCCTTCCTTGGTCGCCTCAATCCGCTCGGCATTGTGGCCGCCGGCCTGGTGCTCGCCTTGACCTATCTCGGCGGTGAAGCGGCGCAGCTTTCGATCGGCGTTTCCGAAAAGGTGACGCGCGTCTTCCAGGGATTGCTGCTCTTCTTCGTGCTCTCCTGCGACACCCTCATCCACTACCGCATCAAACTGGTCTTCGACCGGCTGACCGCGACAAACACCGAGGTGAGCCGCTGATGGGTATTGTCGAAGCGATCCTCTTGAGTGTCATCACCGCCGCGACCCCGCTGGTGCTCGCCGCGATCGGCGAACTGGTGACGGAACGCTCAGGCGTTCTCAACCTCGGCGTCGAAGGCATGATGATCATGGGGGCGGTCTCCGCCTTCGCGATCACCCAGATTACCGGCTCGCCCTATCTCGGCATGCTTGCAGGTGTTGCCTGCGGCGCGATCTTCTCGCAGCTCTTCGCTTTCCTGACGTTGACGCTCGTGGCAAACCAGGTGGCGACCGGCCTTGCCCTGACGCTGCTCGGGATCGGCGTTTCCGGCATGATGGGCGAGAGTTTCCTCGGCCTTCAGGGCATCAAGCTGCAGCCGATCACGATACCGCTTCTGGCGGACATTCCGGTTATCGGTCCGCTGCTGTTCCGACAGGACATCATCTTTTATCTATCGATTGCGATTGTCGCCGGCGTGCACTGGTTCCTGTTTCGCAGCCGCGCCGGTCTCAAGCTCAGGGCTGTCGGCGACAGCCACGCTTCCGCGCACGCGCTCGGCGTCGACGTCATCCGCACCCGTTATCTGGCCGTCATGTTCGGCGGCGCTTGCGCCGGCCTCGCCGGTGCGCAGCTGTCGCTCGTCTACACGCCGCAATGGGTGGAAAACATGTCGGCGGGGCGCGGCTGGATCGCGCTGGCGCTGGTGGTCTTTTCTTCCTGGCGGCCCTGGCGGCTGGTGGCCGGCGGTTATCTCTTCGGTGCGGTCTCGATCAGCCAGCTGCATGCGCAGGCCTTCGGTCTGGGTATTCCCTCACAGCTCCTTTCATCGCTTCCCTATGTGGCGACGATCGTCGTGCTCATTCTCATTTCGCACAACCGTCGCATGACCTTGATCAATACACCGGCATCGCTCGGCAAACCGTTCGTGCCGGACCGCTGATTTCAAGAATTTCAGACAAACGTTTCTCAAACCGACAGGGGTAAAAAAAATGAAGAAACTACTGCTCGCTCTCGCAAGCACCGCGGCGGTGATCGGCTTCGCCACGGGTGCCAGCGCTCAGGAAAAGGCCAAGGTCTGCTTCGTCTACGTCGGTGCCAAGACCGATGGCGGCTGGACCCAGGCGCACGACATCGGCCGTCAGGAGCTGGAAAAGCAACTCGGTGACAAGATCGAGACCCAGTATCTTGAAAGCGTGCCGGAAGGCCCCGATGCGGAGCGCGCAATCGAGCGCCTGGCACGCTCGGGTTGCGGCCTGATCTTCACGACGTCGTTCGGCTTCATGGATGCGACCATCAAGATCGCGCAGAAGTTCCCGGACGTGAAGTTCGAACATGCCACCGGCTACAAGACCGCGCCGAACGTCGCGACCTACAACAGCCGCTTCTATGAAGGCCGCTACATCCAGGGCCAGATCGCCGCCAAGATGTCGCAGAAGGGCGTCGCCGGCTACATCGCATCCTTCCCGATCCCGGAAGTGGTGATGGGCATCAACTCCTTCGTCATCGGCGCGCGCTCGGTAAACCCCGACTTCAAGATCAAGGTCGTATGGGCAAACACCTGGTTTGACCCCGGCAAGGAAGCCGACGCCGCCAAGGCGCTGGTTGACCAGGGCGTCGATATCCTGACGCAGCACACCGACACGACGGCTCCGATGCAGGTTGCCGCCGAACGTGGCATCAAGGCGTTCGGCCAGGCTTCCGACATGATCAAGGCTGGCCCGGAGACGCAGCTGACGGCCATTGTCGACACCTGGGGCGCCTATTACATCAAACGCACGCAGGCTTTCCTCGACGGCAAGTGGGAAACGACATCGAGCTGGGACGGCCTGAAGGACGGCATCCTGACGATGGCGCCCTACACCAACATGCCTGATGACGTGAAGAAGCTGGCCGAGGAAACCGAAGCCAAGATCAAGTCGGGCGAGCTCAAGCCCTTCACCGGCCCGCTGAAGAAGCAGGACGGCAGCGAATGGCTCGCAGCCGGTGCAACGTCTGATGACGGCACCCTGCTCGGCATGAACTTCTACGTCGAGGGCGTCGACGACCAGCTGCCGAAGTAAGCGGCTGCACAGAAGTGAAGTTGTGCAAACCCCGCCGCGTGGCGGGGTTTGTTCGTTTCAGAATGGGGTATGGCAAGCCTGTGCGGCTACGATCGGACATCGTTTGCCAACGCCGATTTCGCTTGTCTTTCCGGGGGCTTTCCGGAATCGGTCGATCAAACTACACTCGTTTGCGCAAGTTTGGGCAAACGTCGGCGGCGCTTCGCAGCACCGATATCCGTGTGTCGGCAAAGTCAGGCAGGGGAGTGCCTGGAGGAGATGGATTGAACAGGAGTTTGCTGGAAACCGTTGTGTCCGGCTCGCGCAAACGCACGAGCCATGCGCATGTCGTCGATCAACTTGGAAAGGCGATCATATCCGGCGAGTTTCCTGTGGGCTCGATCCTTCCAGGAGATCCGGAGCTCGCCGCGCGCTTCAAGGTGTCGCGAACAGTACTGCGCGAGTCCATGAAGACGCTTGCCGCCAAGGGGCTGGTCGTGCCCCGTGCCCGCATCGGCACGCGCGTAACGCCGCGCAACGACTGGAACCTGTTCGACAGCGATATCCTGACCTGGCATTTCGAGTGCGGGGTCGATGAAGATTTTCTCTACCACCTGAGTGAAGTGCGCCTCGCCTTCGAACCCCATGCAGCCGCCCTGGCCGCGCGAAACGCTTCGGAAGCGGAAATCAGCCGTATGATGCGGCTCGCCGTTGCCATGGGCGAAGAGGGACACACGGCAGAGAGCCTTGCCGTGGCGGATCTGAAATTTCACCTGGCGGTCGCCGAAGCCTCCGGAAACCCGTTCATGCGGACGGTCGGCGGGCTGATTGAAGCGGCGCTGGTTGGCGTCTTCAAGCTGAGCTCGCCTGTCGCCGAAAGGGGCGGCATCGACGAGGTCGCCCGCAACCATATCCGCATCGTTGAGGAAATCGGCCGGCGCGACGAAGTCGGCGCCCGGCTCGCGATGGAGAATGTGATCAAGATCGGTCGCGAGCGGGTCCGCAGCGCCTTGCATAACCGCGCCTGAGTTCAGCTTCTCCGGGATTGTTCGAAATCCCGCTATTTGATGATCTCCAATGTTCAGCAGATCGCATAGATTTCAATGCTTGCGCTTGCTCAGATCGCCCGCTGGCCTTATCTGGTGATTGGTCGTTCCCAGCGGAGCGGCTTTCGTCAACGGTGATCTGGAGACCATGTCCGAATTTTTTGTCATTTTCGTCCTGCTTTTGATTAATGCATTTTTTGCTCTCTCGGAAATGGCAATCGTCTCGGCAAGCAAGCCAATGCTTCGCCAGATGGCAAAACAGGGAAACACTCGCGCCGAGGTGGCGCTGCGGCTGGCGGAAGATCCCGGTAAATTCCTTTCCACGGTACAGGTCGGCATTACGCTGGTCGGCACGCTGGCCGGCGCCTATGGCGGTGCGACTATCGCTGCCAAGATCGCACCGACCCTCGATGAAATCGCCTGGATTCATCCCTACGGAAATACGGTCGCCGTCGCGCTCGTCGTCACCCTGATTACGTTCCTCTCGGTCGTGATCGGCGAGCTTATCCCGAAGCAACTGGCACTGAAGAATTCCGAAGCGCTGGCGATGTTCGTCGCGCGCCCGATGCATCTTCTGTCGCGGATCGCGGCTCCGATCGTCTATCTGTTCGAAACGGCCGCATCGGTCGCCATGCGCCTCCTCGGCATGCGTCCGGATGATCCGGACCATGTAACGGAGGAGGAAGTCCACGCGATCATGGCCGAGGGTGTCGAAAGCGGCGCGATCGAGAAGTCGGAGCACGAGATGCTCCGCCGCATCATCCGGCTTGGCGACCGCAACGTGAAGTCGATTATGACCCACCGGACCGAGGTGAGCTTCATCGACGTTAACGACAGTCTGGAGACGGTGGGCCGCAAGATCGGCCAATTCAACCATTCCCGTTATCCGGTGGTCGATGGACCGAGCGGCGACGTGCTTGGCGCAGTCCTGGCGAAGGAGGTCCTGAACGCCCCGACCTCCAGTCCGTTCGATGTGCGCAGGTACATAAAGGAAATCCACACCTTGCCGGAGACGGCTTCCTGCCTGAAGGCACTGGAAGCCTTCAAGTCGTCGAGCATCAATTTGGCGATGATCGTCGACGAATATGGAAGCACCGAGGGTATCATCACCATTGCCGATATCCTGGAAGCAATCGTCGGCGTGTTGCCGTCGAACTACGACGACATTGAACACGCGCTGATCCGTGTGCGTGAGGATGGCAGCTACCTCGTCGACGGCCGCACGCCGATCGACGAAATTCACCTGACGATCGGCATCGAAGGCATCGATGCCGACGGTAACTTCGAGACGATCGCCGGTTTCCTGGTACAGCAGCTGCGCAAGACGCCGGAGGAGGGCGATATCGCCATCGCTCACGGCTACCGGTTCGAGGTAATAGACATGGATGCACGCCGGATCGACAAGATCCTGGTCAGCCGAAGCGACGAAGCGGCTAACTGATACAGTCCATGAAACGTGTCGAGGGGGCCGGGGACGCAGTTGCTCTCGGCGCGAGGCGGTAGCGTCGCTATGGACTGCCTCACCCGCCGCAAATGCAAAAGGCCGGGCTAAACCCGACCTTTTTCCAGATCACCGCGGGTCCGCTAGTACATCCGTAGTCGGAGGTCCTCGGCGATGATCAAGTAGCTTCCTTGTACAGAGCTATGATGTCGGCGCCATGACACCAGCCACGGCTCCGGAAGAAATGAGTCCGCCCAGTATCGGCGACGCTTCGCCCGCAGTCCGCGGATGCCAGCAGAATTGATGCGCGGTTCAGCGAAGCCTGAGGATATCGCAGGATGCGCCCTGGGGTGCTTCTGCAGCGTGCGGCCGGCGCACGATCAGGCAGTCGGACTGGGCAAAGACTTTCATCATCGACGAGTCCTGCCGCGAGAACGGATGGGCAATAAGGTCACCATCCTCACCCTTAGTGAGCCGCGCGCGCACATAGTCCTGCCTGATGTCGTTGGCGGGCAAGGCGCTTGCAAGTTTCGCTGTCGTCATGCGTTCGCGGAACGGTAGCTGTGCGAGCTTGCGTGTCAGCGGCTCCAGGAACAGCAGCGCGCAAACGAGGCTCGAGACTGGGTTGCCGGGGAGGCCGAGCACGGTCGTACCTCCGAGCTTGCCTACCATCAGCGGCTTTCCCGGCCGCATGGCGATGCGCCAGAAGTCGAGCGTCATGCCGCAGGAAAGTAGAGTTGCCTGAACCAGGTCATGGTCGCCGACCGACGCGCCGCCGAGCGTGACAAGCACGTCGACATCGGCAGCTTGAGCCCGCGCGACCTCGGCGGCGATCGCCTGCTGGTCGTCGGCGACAATGCCAAGATCGATGACCTCCGCGCCATTGTCGCGCGCGATTGCCGCGACGCCGAAGCTGTTCGAGGCGATGATCTGGTCCGGCCCCGGCTTGCTCCCCGGAGGCAGAAGCTCGTCGCCGGTCGCAAGGATCGCGATCTTCGGCCGCTTGAAAACGGGGAGATTCTCGTGGTTCATGCCGGCGGCCAGTGTCAGCCGCCCGGCATCGAGTACGTCGCCAGCCGATAGCGCCGTTTCGTCCCGAGCGAAGTCCTGTCCGGCCAAGCGGATGTGGCGGCCCTTGCCGGGCACGAACTTGGTGCGGATCCGGTCTTCCGGCCGGCGCTCGGTATCTTCCTGGATGATGACCGTATCGGCACCGGCAGGCAGGGGTGCTCCGGTGAAGATGCGGACGGCCTCTCCAGGCCCCACCTCTCCCTTGAAGCCATGGCCGGCAGCCGATTGGCCGATCACAATAAGTTCCGCGCCAACGGTCTCGATATCCTGATGGCGAACCGCATAGCCGTCCATTGCCGAATTGTCGAAGGCGGGATGAGTGACGAGTGCCGAGATATCCTCGGCAAGGACGCGGCCGACAGCGTCGTGAAGATCGACACGCTCTGCCAGTGGTCTCGGGGTTGCGCTGTCGAGAATTCGGTCGAGCGCATCTTCGACGGACAGCAGCGACATGACTTCAGTTCCCTTCGCGCCGAAAGTCGCCGGACCGACCGCCGGACTTGCTGACCACCCGGATCCCGCCGATCTCCATCTCGCGGTCTGCGGCCTTCGCCATATCGTAGATGGTAAGACACGCGACGCTCACAGCCGTCAACGCTTCCATCTCGACGCCCGTGCGGCCGGTGAGTTTGGCGAGTGCCTCGACCCGGAGGCCGGGAAGCGTGGGGTCGGGCGTGATGTCGACGGCAACCTTCGTCAGCATCAGCGGGTGGCAGAGCGGGATGAGATTGGCGGTTTGCTTGGCGGCCATGATGCCGGCGAGCCGCGCCGTGCCGATGACGTCGCCCTTCTTCGCATCGCCTTCGAGAATGAGCGTCAGCGTTTCCGCCTTCATGCGCACATGGCCCTCGGCGACCGCAATGCGCACCGTCTCGGCCTTGTCGCCGACATCCACCATGTTCGCTTCGCCGCTGCCACCAAGATGCGTGAGCGTCGGGTTACCCATCACTCGGCCGCCAACGTGTTTGCAGCGCCGGTCAGCAGGGTACGCGTTGCCGCTTCCACATCGCTCTTGCGCATCAGGCTTTCGCCGACGAGGAAGGTGGTGATGCCGCTCTTTTCCAGGCGCTGGCAATCCTCATGGGTGAAGATGCCGCTTTCACCGACCAGCAGCCGGTCGGAAGGGACCATGCCTGCTAGCTGCTCCGAGACGGCGAGGTCGACCTCGAAGGTGCGCAAATTGCGGTTGTTGATGCCGACGAGGGGGGAGGCCAGCTTGAGCGCCCGTTCCATTTCCTCGCCGTCGTGCACTTCGACCAGTACATCCATGCCAAGCTCGAAGGCCGCATCTTCAAGGCGGCGGGCGTCGTCGTCGCTGAGCGAAGCCATGATCAGCAGGATGCAGTCCGCGCCCCAGGCCCGAGCCTCGAACACCTGGTAGCTGTCGAACATGAAGTCCTTGCGCAGTGCCGGCAGGCCGCAGGCCGCGCGTGCGGCTTCCAGGAAGGCCGGTGCACCTTGAAAGCTCGGCGCATCCGTGAGTACCGAGAGACAGGCGGCACCACCCGCTTCGTAGGCCCTGGCAAGCGCCGGCGGGTCGAAGTCCGGGCGAATGAGCCCCTTGGATGGGCTTGCCTTCTTGATCTCCGCGATCAGCCCGAATGTGCCGGCCGACTGGCGCGCGGTGAGCGCCGAGTGAAAACCACGCGGCGCAGACTGTTCGGCGATACGCGCCTTGAGTTCGGAAAGCGGCGTCTGTGCTTTCGCGGCTGCGATCTCGTCGCGCTTGTAGGCTTCGATCTTGCGCAGGATATCCGTCATCGTTGCCGATCCTTCTTCAGGCTGCGTTCGAAACGCTGATCAGGCGCTGCAGCGCCATCTTGGCGCCGCCGCTCGAAAGCGACTGGCGGGCGAGTGCCATACCCTCGCCGAGGTCTTTCGCCCGTCCGGCTATCATCAGCGATGCCGCTGCATTGGCAAGGGAAATGTCCCGATAGGGGTTCTCGGCGCCATCGAGCACGGCCTGGAGCGCAATGGCATTGTGCGCGCCGTCGCCACCCTTCAGTACATCGAGCGTCACGGTCGGAAGGCCGAAATCGGCCGGCGTCAGCGTGAAAGTCGAGATCTTGCCGTCTTCGAGGGCAGCGACCTGCGTCGTCCCGGTCGTGGTGATCTCGTCGAGGCCTTCGCCGTGAACGACCCAGACATTTTTGGAACCGAGATCGCGCAGCACTTCCGCGAGCGGCTGCACCCACTGCGGCGCATAGACGCCGACCAGCTGTCGCTTGACGCCCGCCGGATTGGAGAGCGGGCCGAGCAAGTTGAATATCGTGCGCGTGCCAAGCTCCACCCGCGTTGGGCCGACGTGGCGCATTGCCGAATGATGCTGCTGTGCGAACATGAAGCCGACGCCCGCCTCGCGAATGCACTGCGAGATAGCTTCGGGGCCGATGTCGAGCTTGACGCCGAGGCACGAGAGCGCATCGGCGGTGCCCGACTTCGAGCTCAGCGCGCGGTTGCCGTGCTTGGCAACCGGTACACCGGCGCCGGCGACGATGAGCGAAGCGAGCGTCGAGATGTTGTAGGTGCCGGCGCCGTCGCCGCCGGTTCCGACGATATCGATGGCATCATCAGGTGCATCGACCGGCAGCATGCGGGCACGCATGGCGCCGACCGCGCCGACGATCTCATCGACCGTTTCGCCGCGCACGCGCAGCGCCATCAGGAAGCCACCGATCTGCGATGGCGTCGCGGCCCCCGACATGATGATTTCGAAGGCGGCACGCGCGTCTTCGCGGTTCAGCGCCTCACGGGCGGCCACCTTGGCGACGAATGGCTTCAGATCACTCATCGTTTGTTTCCTCGAAGCCTATCGTTGCGCAATTGCGGTTTCGCCGAGCGTCTGGTTGATCGTCACGCCATAGGCGGCCTGCAGCGTGGCGACCATTTGATCGACAATATCTGCACCGCTGACGCTGGCCAGAGCCTCGATCTGACGGCTATCGTCCTGCAGGGCATCCGTCGGGCCGCCATCCTCGACCGCCGTCACCTGCAAGAGCACCTGTCCCTCGCCACCGATGCCGGTAGCGTTGGTGACAAAACCGTTCGGGCCCGAGAAGGCAGCGACGACAGCCGCCGGGCTAAGGGCGGCGTCCGAAGTGGAGCGCATCAGGCCGGACTTCGTTTCGACGGCGAGGCCGAGTTCATTGGCAATGTCGGCAAGCTTTGCACCCTGCGCGAGACGCTGCTTCAGCTCACCGGCCCTCTTGGCAAGTGCTGCGCGCTGCTGTTCGGCCATCCAGTCGGCGCCGACTTCGTCGCGAGCCTCGTCCAGCGTGCGATCACGCGCGGGGGTAACTTCATCGAGGTCGAACCAGACATAGCCGTCGCGGCCGACATTCACGGGCAGGGTTTCTGCGCCGACATCCGCCTTGAAGACTTCCTGCAGAAGGGCTGCCTGCTCCGGCAGACCGGCAACGTCGTCGCCGTTCTTGTCCTTGCCGGTTGCATCGATCGCATCGATGGTCACCAGCTTCAGCTTGAGCTGGTCTGCCACTTCCTTGATCGGAGCCCCGGAAGCGCGCTCGTCCTCGATCTTGTCGTGGAGGCGCATGACTTCTTCGCTCGCCGCGGAAAGCGCGATGTCCTTGCGCAGCTCTTCCTTGACTTCGTCGAAGCTGCGCACCGCTTCCGGCCGGATATTCGTCACGCGGAGAATGACCGGGCCGAAGGCGCCGTCGACAACCGGAGATACGCCGCCGTCTGCGGCAACGGCGAAGGCCGCCTCGGCGACCTTGGCATCGGGCACGCGATCCTTGCTGAATTCGCCGAGAAGAACGTCCGCCGACGTCTTGCCTTCGGCCTTCACCAGATCGTCGAAGCTCGTGCCGGAGGAGAGCTTGGCCGCTGCGGCGTCAGCCGCTGCACGCGACGGGAAGGTAAGCTGCTCGATGGTCCGCGTCGCAACGGTGCGGAAGCTCTCCTTGCGCCGGTCATACTCGGTGCGCATCTCATCTTCCGTCACGGCTGCGGTGTCGGCGACGTCGCCCGGCTCGAGCTTTACATAGCTGACCTTGCGGTATTCCGGGGCGCGGTAGTTTGCCTTGCGGCCATCGTACCAGGGCGTCAGCACGTCGTCGCCCGGTGCCTTCACAGCGTCGATATTGGCGTTCGAGAGCAGCAGATAGTCGACCGTCCGCTTTTCGTGGCGGTAGGCGCCGATCGCGTCGGTCAGGACCTTGGGAGCGGCATAACCGTCCGAGAGGGCATCGACGATCTGCGAACGGATCGCGGTCTGGCTCTGGCTGTTGATGTAGTCCTGTTCGCGCAGGCCGGCGTTGCGCAGAACGCTGGAGAACGTCAGACGGTCGAACTGGCCGTTGACGCTGTGGAACGCCGGATCGTCGGCGATCAGCTTGGCCAGCCGGTCCTGCGACAGCCCGAGGTTCATGTCGTCTGCAAGCTGGTCGAGAGCAGCGCCGGCGACGACCTGCGAATAGACCCGCTGTTCGATGCCGAAGGCGCGTGCCTGTTGTGGCGTCAGCCGCGTGCCGAGCTGGCGGGAGGCCTGAGCCAGCATGGTTTCATAGGTAAGCCGGAACTCCGGCGCCTTGACCTTGACGTCGCCGACGACCACCACCGCATCCGATTGGTTCGTCATCGTCAGAGATGAGCCGCCCCACACCATGAACGACAGCACGAGAATGACTAGCAGGCCTTTGACAACCCAGGTCTGGGCGGCAGTTCTCAGGAATTCGAGCATGGGGGCAGAAACCTCGTTGCAATGCGGCGGCCATTGGCCAAAACGAATTCGTTCCTTAAAACAAACGAAACAGGAAATGAAGGGTTGTTTGCCGCAAATTGCGCACGCTCACGGGATCGTTGGTCGATCCCGATCGCCCGGTTTTCAGCGCTTGCTACCGGCGCACTGCGACGCGCGGGTGAGATCGCCGGTCCGCCTGCCAACCCGTCGGGCGCGAGCAGTACAATCCATGTCGGATTCATTAGCCGGCAATCGAAATTTATCTGTCAGATTGTGTCGAATACGCCTTGGAACTGTGGTTCTGTTGCAAGGCAAGGGGCGATTCTGAAGACCCCGCAGGAAGGCATGCCATGCAGTCGACAATCGTGATGGTCAATCTTTTTGGAGCGGTCGCACTGCTGCTCTTCGGCCTGTCGCTCGTCAAGGATGGCGTGACACGCGCCTTCGGTGCGCGCTTGCGCGCCGGTCTCGCGCAAGGAACCAACGGGGCCGTGCGCTCGTTCGCGACCGGCCTTGTGGCGACGCTGGCCCTGCAGAGTTCGACGGCCACCGCCTTGATGACCGCTTCCTTCGTGGAGAAGGGGCTCGTGCGCTCGCGCATGGCGCAGATCGTGCTCCTCGGCGCCAATGTCGGAACCGCCGTGACCGCCTGGATCGTTGCGACCGGCATCGAGTGGCTGTCGCCGCTCGTGATCCTTGTCGGCGTGGTTCTGCACCGTGCCAGCCGTTCGAATGCCCGCCAGGGTCTCGGGGCGGCCCTTGTCGGCATCGGCCTCATGCTGCTGTCGTTGCATCTGCTGGGCTCGGCGACCGAGCCGATGCGTGATTCTCCGGCGCTTGCGGCGTTCCTTGGCATGCTCGACAGCGCCTGGCCCGTCGCGCTCATCATATCTGCCGGGCTTGCCTTCGCTTCATCTTCCAGCCTGGCGGTCGTCATGCTGGTCCTGTCACTTTCGTCCGCGGGCATTCTTACCGTGGGGCTGACGGTGGCGCTCGTGCTTGGCGCGAACCTCGGAGGAGCGATCCCGCCGGTCATGGCGACCCTGGCTTCTGCCCCGTCCGCGCGCCGCGTCACCCTCGGCAATCTCGTTATTCGTGCGGTCGGCTGTTTGATCGCGTTGCCGCTGACCAGCATGAGTGTCGAATTTCTGCAGAGCCTGCCGCTGCCGCGCCAAAACCTGCCTGTCGATGTCCACCTTGCCTTCAATCTCGCCGTCGCGATCCTTGCCTGGCCTTTTGCCGGGCTATTGTCGCAACTGATGGTTCGCTTCATTCCCGATACGGAGACGGAAGAGAGCGGGCCGCGCTATCTCGATGAAAATGCCCTGCACACCCCGGTCATGGCGCTTTCCGGAGCGACCCGGGAGGTGCTGCGTGTGGGCGATCTGGTCGAGATGATGCTGATGCGCGCAGCCAATGCCTTCGAGAACAACGATCTCTCCGATATTCGCGACATCGCCAAGTTCGAAAAACAGGTCGACCAGCTGCAACAGGAAGTGAAGATCTTCCTGTCGCGCTTGGGGCGCGATGGTTTGAGCCAGGAAGACGGCCGGCGCTCGATCGTCATCATCGACTACGCCATCAACCTCGAGCATATGGGCGACATCATCGAGAAGGGGCTCTGCGAGGAGATCGCCAAGAAGGTCAACAACGGTCTGAAGTTCTCGGAGGAGGGCTATCAGGAGCTGAAAAGCCTGTTCAATCTTACGATCGACAATCTTCGTGTTGCCCAATCCATCTTCGTCAGCCGCAATGCCGACCTTGCCCGCCAGCTCATCGAGGTGAAGGTGAGCGTTCGTCACATGGAGAAGCGTTCGGCCGAGCGGCACATCGAGCGGTTGCGCGACGGGCTGGTTCAAAGCCTGCAGACCAGTTCGCTGCATCTCGACATGTTGCGCGATCTCAAGCGCGTCAACGCGCATATCGCGTCCGTCGCCTATCCGATCCTGGAGGAGAGCGGGCTTTTGACCGAAAGCCGTTTGCGGCCCGAACCCTAGTCGTCAGATCTCAAGAGCCGCTGGCGGCGGGCGCCGCGGCCTTTAATTCATTGCGGATGAAGGCGTCATAACATTTCGTCAGCATCACTCGGGTGTGGCCGGGCTCGAGGCTCAGCTGATAGAGCGAAAGCAGCATGCGGTTTACGTTGGTGACCGGACAAGTCGGCACGAGCGCGATGTCGAGTGACCGGATGGCGGCGCGGACATTTTCATCCGGCGGAGGGATTGCGCGGAACGGATCGGCACCGATGGCGACATGTTCCGGCGCGCGGCGATCCATCAGCCAGGGAAAAGGATTGGTGAAATCGATGTTGAGGATCGTCTCGAAACGCACGCCGTTTGCCGCTTCATAGGTATGCATCGCCTCGATGGCTTCATCCACATTCTTCAGCCAGCCGGCCTGGAAATCGAAATCGCTGTAAAGCAGGAAAGACGGCAGCTCGCCGGCATCCGCCAAGGCATCGAATGTGGGGCGATGCGCCGCATAGATATCGCGCAGGCGCTCGGCGCGCAGTGCGAGAATCGGCCGGAGATTGACTGCCCCCATCGTTTTGAGGTTTCGGCTCTCGAGCGGCACATTGTTGACGGCGCCGATCCAGGCGCGAGCGCTCTTTTGAACAATGGCGGTGGCCGGCGGCAGGGCCGCCGCCAGGGCAAGAATGGCCACTGTGATCGCACGTGGCTTGGGCGCGGCACCGCTGACCGCGTCGACGACGATCTTGAGCAGCAAAGGCAGTAGAAAGATAAAGGCCTGGCTGCCGGTGTTCTGGCTTTCGAAAAGAATGCCGGCGAAAACGAAGGCCGCCAGCCAAAGGAACGATTGGTCGAAAACGTCCGCGAGTACCGATGCAGAGGGGTTCCCGCCAAGCTGTCGCAAGGACCGCGCAAAGGATAGAAGGTGCGCCACGAAAAGCACCAGCGCGAGCAGTCCGGCCGGAATCAGCAGGCCGGCATTGAGCGACGCTGCCTGCAGCAGACGCGGCAACAGGCTGCCGTCATTGACGGCCAGCAGCGCAAGGATGTCGTCGATATAGGCAGACACCGCGCCCATCGAAATCTCGACCACGCCTAGCACGGCGAAGAACAGCAACGCTGCGGCTACCGCTGATTTGAAGGGGATACGGCCTGCAGCAAATGCCATCAGGCAAAGAACCGTGCCGGCGATAACGCCCGTGATCTTCACGAAAAAGAGAGCGGCCATCGCCCCTGCAACGACGACCACGAGAATACGACGGTCGCGAACATGAACCAATGCCGCAGCCAGCACGTAGAGGAGCTGGCAGACCTGGCGGTTGTAGATGCCGAAGCCATCGGAGCCGGGGTAGGGGTAGAAATCGCCGGTGTTGAACGGCAGCACCGAGAAGATCAGGAACGGCAGCAGGATCGCATAGGCCAGGAGCGCCGAGCGCTTTTGCACGTCGAAGACGACGAGCGCGATCGCCGGCCCGGTGACGAGCAGCAAACACCAACTCGCCAGCAACAACGGCTGGCCGTTGGGAAAGATGCCCTGCAGACCCGTGAACAGGTAGTAGCCAAGCGCGCCAACGGGGGTGAAGAAGTCGACGGACGGCACTTGCCCGTCTTGTATGCGGTTGGCGGCATCGAGGTAAAGGTAGTGATCCCAGAACATCGGGCCGATCGGTTGCGGGATCGTGATGGAGAGCAGGAGCGCGAGCACGCCGAGGGTGACGACAAGCAAGAACAATGGTGAGCGGACGAAGGTAAGGGCCACGCTCACCTGTCGTGCCTGTACATCCAGTTCGGTGCGGCTATGCATTGCGGTTTCGTTCCCCCCGGGGAGCGATGCACCCGCACTGCTTGCTGACACAGGCTCCGCGCCTTCTTATGCCATCATCCGGTTTTAAGCCGGTTAATGCGACGTGATTGTGAGAATTATGCTTCTCGCAATATCTTGGCGATACCACAGCGCCGAATCGTGCGTGATTTTGTACTTGAGGCGATTTCGATTTAAGAAATTGTGCAGGAGGCGTCTGCCTCGGAAAGACCAAGGAGACTATTGTATGGAACGGACGTGCCTGGCCATCATTCTGGCTGCGGGTGAAAGCACGCGGATGAAATCGTCCATGTCGAAGGTGCTGCATCCGGTCGCCGGCCGGCCGATGATCGCTCATGTCGTCCAGGCGCTGGCAAGCGCTTCGATTTCCGATATTGCCCTGGTGGTCGGTCGCGATGCGGAATCGGTTTCGGCGGCGGCCGATGTCGGCGGCGTGTCGGTCTCGTCCTATCTGCAGAAGGAACGGCTGGGCACGGGTCATGCAGTGCTGGCCGCGCGTGACGCTATAGCGAAAGGCTATGACGATCTTCTCGTCGTCTTCGGTGATACGCCGCTGATCACGCCGGAGCCGCTGAAGGCCGCCCGTGATGGCCTTGCCGCCGGCAACGACGTGGTGGTGATCGGCTTTGAGGCGGCGGATCCGAGTGGGTATGGACGTCTGATCGTGAAGGACGGTGCCTTGCTCGCCATTCGCGAGCATAAGGATGCGACCGAAGAAGAACGCCGGATCACCTATTGCAACGGTGGACTGATGGCGATCGACGGGCGCAAGGCGCTCGATCTGCTCGGGCGCATCGGCAACGCCAACGTCAAGGGCGAGTATTACCTGACGGATCTCGTCGAGATCGTGCGCGAGATCGGCGGACGGGCGATCGCCGTCGAGGCGCCTGAGGAGGAGCTGACCGGCTGCAATACGCGTGCCGAACTCGCCTTCATCGAGCGGCTCTGGCAGCAGCGCCGGCGCCACGAACTGATGTTGTCGGGCGTATCGATGATCGCACCGGAAACGGTGTTCCTCGCCTGGGATACGGTGCTTGAGCAGGATGTGTTGATCGAGCCGAATGTCGTCTTCGGTCCCGGCGCGCGCGTCGAGAGCGGCGCGATCATCCACGCTTTCTCGCATGTCGAGGGCGCGACGGTCCGGGCAGGGGCGACAGTTGGCCCCTTTGCCCGACTGCGCCCGGGCGCCGATCTTGGCGAAAACTCGAAGGTCGGCAATTTTTGCGAGGTCAAGAAGGCTGAGATCGGCGCCGGCGCCAAGGTCAACCACCTGACCTATATCGGCGACGCCTTCGTCGGCGCGGGTTCGAACATCGGGGCCGGTACCATCACCTGCAACTATGATGGCGTGAACAAGCATGAGACCCGGATCGGCGAAAATGCCTTCATCGGGTCGAATTCGTCGCTGGTCGCGCCGGTGACGATCGGCGATGGGGCTTTGGTTGCCTCGGGCAGCGTGATTACCGAGGACGTTCCGGCAGATGCCGTTGCCTTCGGCCGCGCGCGCCAGGAGATCAAGCCGGGTCGGGCGCGGCTGCTGCGCGAGCGCTACCAGGCTGTGAAGGCGGCCAAGAAAGCTGCGAAAACGGCCGAGTAGATCTACGGCGCCGCGCGCCTAATCGGATGCGCAAAGGTCGCTGTGGCGCTTTGATTGCTGCATGTTTTCTTGCCTGAATCGGCTGCGATTCAAGGAAGCCTGCAGAGCGTTAAATACTGAAACCGAAAGTGAAATCGGGGCGGATTGCCTCGCCTGACAAATGCTTTACCAAGGCAGCGCAACGGGCGGGACATCCGCCCTCATCGGCTGAGGCGCCACGACGGGCGCGGGGACAAATCGGAGACGACTATGTGCGGTATTGTTGGCATCGTTGGCAACCAGCCGGTATCGGAGCGCCTGGTCGATGCGCTGAAGCGCCTCGAATACCGCGGCTATGATTCCGCCGGCGTTGCGACCATCAATGGTGGAGCGTTGGAGCGCCGGCGTGCCGAGGGCAAACTCGTCAATCTCGAGATCCGGCTTCGCGAAGAGCCGCTCGCCGGCACGATCGGCATTGCGCACACGCGTTGGGCAACCCACGGCGCGCCGACAGAGCGCAACGCCCATCCGCACTTCACCGACGGTGTCGCCGTCGTCCACAACGGCATCATCGAGAACTTCGCGGATTTGAAGGACGAACTGATTGCCGACGGCGCCAAGTTCGAGACGGACACCGACACCGAGGTCGTGGCACATCTGCTCTCCAGGTTCCGCCGCGAGGGCCTTGGCCGGCGCGAGGCGATGCATGCGATGCTGAAGCGGGTCACCGGCGCCTATGCGCTCGCCGTGCTCTTTGAGGACGACCCGTCGACGATCATGGCGGCGCGCAACGGACCGCCGCTGGCGATCGGCCACGGCAAGGGCGAGATGTTCCTCGGCTCCGACGCGATCGCGCTTGCGCCCTTCACCAACGAGATCACCTATCTGATCGATGGCGACTGGGCGGTGATCGGCGCAAACGGCGTGCATATCTTCGATCTCGCCGGCAATGCCGTCGACCGTCCGCGGCAGATCTCGTCGGCCGCCTATATGATCGACAAGGGCAACCACCGGCATTTCATGGAGAAGGAGATCTATGAGCAGCCGGAGGTGATCGCGCACGCGCTCAGTCACTACGTCGATTTTGCCGGCAACCGCATCAAGGCACTCGGCGGCACGATCGATTTTGCCAAGGTC
>NZ_JBQENM010000041.1:0-37124 GCF_052044795.1 Ensifer sp. 22521 | reverse complement strand
TATCGTGGCCGTCGATCCTACCAGCGGCCGGCAAGTTCAGACGACTTCCCCTAAGGACAATATCGCTCGGTGGAGTTTCGCGTAATCTCAGCTGCGACGAGTTGCTTGAGCAGCCGCGCTTGGTTGCCGCTCCGGTCACCAGCGCAAAACCTAGGAAGGAGCATGACAATGAACCGTATTGCGACTTTTTCTATGATTGCCAGCCTCTCCGCCCTGAGCTTCGTTGGAATCGTGCACGGTCAAGGTGCCGCAATGGACTGGCCCAAAGAGATTGAGCAAACTGTGCGCAGCTACAGCGGCGACAAGATCAATGTCGTCGATGTAAGCACACTTGCGGAGCAGAACCAAACGCGCATGTGGGTCGAGCATGCCACGCCGGAACAACGTGCGGCGCTGCTCGAGGCGGTCAAAGCGAACAAGTCCTTGGCTGAAAAGCTGAAGGCGCAGAACGTCGAGATGGACAACATTGGCGGCGCTGAACAGGCGACCGACGGCGGGCTGACGATATACGTTCGCTAACCCTCCCCGGGGTCAGTAAAGCGGGGTGCGGGACACCGATGGTACTCGCGCCGCATCCCGCTCCATCCGCGAGCATACCGCGGCAGGCGTTCGGTACTCGTTACCGTTATGGGACGCCCCACGCACCAAACCTCCCCCACCCCATCATTTCCCGCAAGCCAAGCTTGCCGACGATCCGGCGGGCTGCCTTCGGCCCAAAGTCGAACGCCTTGGTGGGCCATACCGCCCGTGACCAGCGGCATGGCCATGACCAACTCAATCAGTTCCGGCCGCATCGACGAGGTGCGTCGGCCGGTCAGCTTCCGCTCCATCATCTGCCGTGCCAACGCCAGCCGGTCACTTCGAAGCGCTTCGTGCTCGCGTCACTGAACGGCCCGCCAACGCATCTCCGTTCATCGCACCAACCAGCCGCCATCAACTGGGAGGACCGCGCCGTGCATATAGCTGGATGCCGGCGCGAGCAGGAAAACGGCAGCATCGCCGATATCCTCGGGGATGCCCCAGCGGCCAGCAGGAATGCGATCGATGATCGCAGCGCTGCGATCGGCGTCCGCGCGAAGCGCCTCGGTGTTGTTGGACACGATGTAGCCAGGGGCGATCGCATCGACGTTGATACCCTGGCTTGCCCATTCGTTGGCAAGGATACGGGTGATGCCCAGCACCCCGTGCTTTGACGCCGTGTAGGAGGCGACACGAATACCGCCCTGGAAGGACAGCAGAGAGCCAATGTTGACGATTCGCCCTGCCCGCTCGTAGGCAAGGCGGGCATAGGCCTGGCTCAGGACAAAGGTTGCCTTCAGGTTCAGGTCGATCACCTGATCCCAGTCGGCCTCGGAGAGTTCGACCGAGGCGGCCAGGCGGATGATCCCGGCATTGTTGACCAGTCCGTCCAGCGGGCCGCATTTCTCCCAGACGCGATCGATCAACGTTTTGACCGCCTCACCATCGACGAGATCGCAGGCAAACGACACAACCCTGCCGCCCGCTGCTTCGACCTTTTCGACCGTCTCCGCCATGGACGAGCGCCCGACCGCGACCACCTCGCCGCCGGGCCGGCCGATCGAAACTGCAATACCTTGGCCTATCCCGGTGTTGGCGCCGGTGACCAGCACACGCCTTCCCACCCGACTGAAGGCGGAAGGGTCGCTCATCGCAGCACCTCCATCGGCACCGGGTCGACGTCGGTGTAATCGACATTGTCGCACCTGCCGAAACAGGCGCGCAG
Organism: Ensifer sp. 22521; assembly: GCF_052044795.1. Taxonomy (NCBI): domain Bacteria; kingdom Pseudomonadati; phylum Pseudomonadota; class Alphaproteobacteria; order Hyphomicrobiales; family Rhizobiaceae; genus Ensifer; species Ensifer sp. 22521. The sequence goes on along the minus strand of NZ_JBQENM010000041.1, from coordinate 35,380 downwards.
AAACCCAACGTGTTGGGATTATTCCTCGATATCGACCTTGTCGAATCGATGCGAACCCAAGGGTTCCATCACGTAGTTCTTCACCTTTTTCGACATCGGCAGCACAACGGTGGAATGAGCAATCGGAACCCAAGGTGCCTGGTCGCTGATCATGGCCTGCGCTTCTTCGTACAGTTTCGTCCGCTCGCTCTGATCCTCGCTGGTACGCGCCTTCTGGAAGATCTCGTCGAGCGGCTTGTCGCACCAGTTGGCATTGTTGCTCCCGCCGACGCCGGAGCAGCTGAAAAAGTAGCTGAGCAAGTTGTCCGGATCGCCATTGTCGCTCGTGCCGCCGAGGATGACGGCGCCGTCGCGCGCTTCGTCGCGCACCTTCTTCAGGTACTCGCCCCATTCATAGGAAACGATCTCGACACCGATGCCGACCTTGGCAAGGTCCGCCTGCATCAGCTCGGCCGCGCGGCGGGCATTCGGCATATACGGACGGCTGACGGGCATCGCCCAGATTTTCATCTTCAGATCTTTGACGCCAGCTCCGTCGAGAAGCTTCTTTGCCGCTTCCGGATCGTAGCTGTAGCCCTCGATGCTGCCGTTATAGCCCCACATCGTCGGCGGCAGGACGCTTTTGGCGACCTGGCCCATGCCCTGATAGACGGAATCAACGATCGCTTTACGGTCGATAGCCATGTTGATAGCGCGGCGCACCTCCAGCTTGTCGAACGGCGCGACCAAGGTGTTCATCGCGAGATAGGAGACGTTGAGACCCGGTTGTTCCAATACTGTCAGGTCCGGATTTGCCTTCAGCCCGTCAACATCGGCCGGCGCCGGGTACGGCGCGATATGGCATTCCCCCGCCTGAAGTTTCTGCATGCGTGTCGTCGGGTCGGTGGTGATCGCGAAGATGAGATTGTCGATCTCCGGCGCGCCCGCCCAATAGTCTGCATTGGCTGCAAAGCGGATCGCCGCATCTTGCTGGTAGTCGACAAAGCGGAACGGCCCGGTGCCGACAGGCTTGCGGTCGAGGTCCTCGCGCCGTCCCTCAGCCGCCAGCTTGTCGGCATACTCTTTCGACATGATCGAGCCGAAGTTCAGGGCAAGCTTCGCCGGAAGCGATGCATCCGGTTGCTTCAGCACGAACTTGACGGTCATTTCATCGACCTTGACGATGTCCTTGATGACCGTTGGCATGTCCATCGCGTTGAACATCTCCCAGTTCGCACCAGGAAAGTAGCTGTTCCACGGGTCGTCCTTGTCCAACTGGCGAATGTAGGTGAAGAGCACGTCGTCGGCGTTGAAGTCCCGTGTCGGGGTGAAATCATCCGTCGACTGGAACTTCACGCCTTTCCGCAGTTTCAGCGTGTATTCGGAATTGTCCTCGGAAATGGTCCAGCTTTCGGCAAGGCCCGGAACGACGTTGGTGGTGCCGGGCTCGAATTCAGTGAGACGATCGTAGATCGTCTCGGCCGAAGCATCCCACGTGCTGTTGGCCGAGTAGAGCGCTGCGTCGAACCCCTCTGGCGCGCCCTCCGAGCAATAGACGAGCGTCTTCGCCATGGCAGGCGTCAGCGCCACGCCAGAAAGCATGGTTGCTGCAAACAGGGAAACAAGGGTTTTGCGCGTCCGCGCGAATTTCAAAGTCATTGGCGTGTCCTCCCTTGGGAATGGAATGCGAATGCCCGGCGGATGGCTCACCGGCTGAGGTCAATCGGCTTTGCCGGCCGTCGTGCCGAGGCCACGGCCGGGCGCCCAGACCGGATCCGGAGCGGTCCAAAGCACGTCGTTGCGGATCAGCTTCACCAACTCGTTCGCCTGCAGGTCGAGGAAGCGTTCACCCTTTTCGGCGGTTGCGCTGCGAGGATCGCCCCAGGTGCCGGTGACCGGCGCCCGCTCGGCGAAGGAATAGAAGCGCGACACGTCCGCCGGCACGTCAACGGGATGCTGCTGGTTGCCGAAGGCCTGACCGAACATCTCGGTCTTTACAGCATCCGGAACGATCGCCAGCATGACCGACGCTTCGCCTTCGCAGGCATGGTGCGCACCGGTGTCGACCTCGAAAATCTTGCTGGCCTCCTCTGGTGCCAGCATCCACGGCGTCGTGGCGACGATCGGCATGGCGAACTCGACCGTCAGTTCGCGCACGGCAACCGCGAGCGGGTCCATGTTGCCGCCGTGACCGTTGACGATGAACAGCCGCGCGAAACCGAGCGTCTTCAGCGATCGGACGATGCAGCGAATGACGCGGCTCAGCGTATCGTAGTCGAGCGTGATGGTGCCGCCGAAAGGCAGATGGTGCTCGCTCATGCCGAGCCACAGGCCGGGAAGAACGGCGACCGGGATGTCATCGGCCACGAGACGGGCGGCACGGATGGCCGCGGCCGATGCGCTGGCGGTGTCGGTAATGACAGGCAGGTGCGGCCCATGCTGTTCCAGCGAACCGATCGGCAGAACGGCAAGCGCGCCCGGTTTTCCGGCGAGTTCACGCAGGCTGGGTGCGGTCATGCGCGCCCATTCGACTTCCTTCTTCATCTTAGGCCTCTTTCATCAGAACAAATTCATTTCGGCTCGTAGCCGCGTGGACTGCCGCACGCGCGACGGCGTCCGCCGACATGGGGAAAGATTCGGAAGCGGCAGCTGACCGGGGGCACCGATCGGCATTGATCAGGTCAAAGTAGTCTCCGGCGGCGTAGGTCGCGCTTCGTTCGAGTGCAGCGGTGCGATCCGCTCCAAATATGCACAGTCGGAAATATCAATCAAATTATTTCCTATAAGAAAATTATATTTCTTAAAATATCGGAACAGCGCATCAAATGACATGGAGCGGCCACGCCGCCAGCCGTGTCAACGGCCGGCGGAGCGTGTCTATAACGCTCGTCTGCGCCTCACCCCTGCGCCAGATGGCACCTTGCCCTGCGTGCGCCCTCGCCGAGGTGCTGGAGAACCTGCGGCGCCTCGCAGCCGGCGGCCGCCTTGCCGCAGCGTTCCTTGTAGAAGCAACCGGCTGGCAGTTTTCGGTTGTTTGGAAGCTCGGCGGTCCGCACGTCGGCAATGGTCGGCAAGGGACTTGCGAAACTCGGAGCCGCGGCCAGCAGCGTTTGGGTGTATGGGTGCCGAGGGTCGCCCAGGACCTCTTCGGCCGGGCCTGATTCAACGATCTGGCCGAGATACATCACCGCGACATCGTCGCAGAAGTGGCGCACGAGTGCGACATCGTGCGAGATCATGAGGTAGGCGAGCCCCCGCTCCCGCTGCAGTTTCAGAAGCAGGTTGATGATCTGCGCCTGCACCGACACATCGAGCGCTGATGTGGGCTCGTCCAGGACCATGAGGTCGGGATCCGTGCTGATGGCGCGGGCGATTGCGATGCGTTGTCGCTGTCCGCCTGAAAACTCGTGTGGCAGACGATCGAGATGTTCCGGCCTAAGACCGACGGCGGTCGCCAGTTGTTCAGCCTTCGCATGCAGCTCGGCGTTGCTATGCCCGCCGCGAATATGCAGCGGTTCGCTGATGAGCCGCCACACCGGTAGGCGCCGATCGAGCGAGGATTGCGGATCTTGGAACACGATCTGCATCTTCTGCCGCAGCTGGCGCCTCTCTCTCCCCTGCGCTGCCTGAAAATCCTGACCGTCGATCGCCACCCTGCCCTGCTCGTATCGCGCAAGCCCGATGATTGCCTGGGCGAACGTACTCTTGCCGCAACCGGACTCGCCGACAATGCCGAGGCTTCTGCCGGCACGAACTCTAAGGGTGACGCCGTTGACGGCGTGCACATGCGAGGTGGGGCGCCCGAGCCAGTTGCGGGACGCCGGGAAGCGCACATGGAGATCGGAAACCTCCAGAACCGGCTGCGCCATCGTTTCAACGCCTGCCGTCATTGGCGGCTCCCTTGCTCTGATAGTACTGGCGCGACACCGCGCCGCCAGCACGCCACCTGTTGGCTATCGGCCCCGGCCAACTGCGGAGACTGGGATCGACAGAGATCAACCGCTTCCTTGCATCGCGGCTGGAAATAGCAGCCCGCCGGTGGATGCAGGAGATTAGGCACCGCACCGGGGATCGCTTCGAGCTCCTGTTTCGGCGCCACCCGCTCCGGCAGACAGCGCAATAGCGCCTGGGTATAGGGATGCTGCGGCGCCTCGAGCACGGTGCGGGTCGCACCATGCTCAACGATCCGTCCGGCATACATCACGTAGAGCCGGTCGCAGAGCTGCGACACGACGGCGACGTTGTGCGAGATGAAGATCACCGATGTGCCGGTGCGGCGCGCACGGTTCTGGATCAGCCGTAGGATCACGGCCTGGACAGTGACATCGAGCGCGGTCGTCGGCTCGTCGGCGATGATGAGGCCGGGATTGCAGGAGAACGCCATGGCGATCAGCACGCGTTGCCGCATGCCGCCGGAGAGTTCGAACGGATAGAGCTTCATCACCCGCTCGGGCTCGCCGATCAGCATGTCGGCAAGAATATCCCGCGCAATGCGCCGGGCATCCGGCAAGCTTGTCTCCTCGTGGCGCATGATGACGTCAGTCAGTTGCTTGCCGATGCGGATCGTCGGGTTCAGCGCGTTCATCGGCTCTTGAAAGATGGTCGAGAACACCTTGCCGCGCACATCCTGCAGCTGGCTGTCGTCCATGGCGAGGGTGCTATGGCCAAAGAGCGTGACCGAGCCGCTGGTGATCCTGTAGCGACCCCTGGGCAGCAGCCCAGTGGCGGCCATGGTCGTTACCGATTTGCCGCAGCCGGACTCGCCGACGATCCCGACGATCTCGGCCTTTCCGACATTGATCGACACGTTGTCGAGCGCCTTGATCGCGCCGCTGAAGGTTGGAAACTCCAGCGACAGATTGTGAATGGCCAGCGCCTGGCCGCGTCGTTCTGCCGTGCCTGTCATCATCTGCCCCTCAAGCGCGGGTCGAGCATATCGCGGATGCCGTCGCCAATGAGATTGCATCCCATCGCCGTGATCAGAATGGCAAGACCCGGGAAGGTCGCGTACCACCACTGATCGAGCATGTAGCTGCGGCCGCTGCTGACCAGCGCGCCCCATTCGGAGGTGGGCGGCTGGGCACCGAGGCCGATGAAACTGAGGGCGGCTGCGATCAGCACGACGCCGCCAAGATCGAGCGTCGCCTGCACGATGATCGGCGACATCGCGTTCGGCAGGATATGCCAGCGGAGAATGTAGAACGGCGAAGCGCCGAAGGTGCGCGACGCCTTCACGAAGACCTGCTCGCGCAAGGAAAGCGTTTGACCGCGGGCCAGGCGCACATAGGCGGGAATACGCACGATCGCCACGGCCAGCATGGAGTTGAACAGGCTCGGGCCAAGGGCTGCGGCCAGCGCCATGGCCAGCACCAGCGCCGGCAGAGCAAGGACGACATCCATGAGCCGCATGATGGCGGTATCGACCCGTCCGCCGACCACGCCGGAAAAACAGCCGATCAGCACCCCGACCGACATCGAAATCAGGACGATCATGAAGGCGGCGCCGCAGGACGCCCTCGCCCCATAGATCACGCGTGAGAACAGGTCGCGGCCAACCTCGTCCGTGCCGAACCAATGCGCGGCACTTGGCGGCAACAGGCGCGCCGTCAGGGAAACCTTGTCCGGATTGTACGGCGCGATCACCGGTGCAGCGATGATCATGATGAGAACGAGCAGAATGATGGCAGCGCCAACCAGGGTCAGCGGGCTGCGGCGGCTCAGGTACCACAGATAGTGCAGCCGCTCGGAGATGGACTGGGTCCTGCGGGCTGCGGTAGTCGATGCAGCAGGTTCTGTCGGCATGACGGCGGACATGATCAGACCTCCCTGATCTGCGGGTCGGCGAGCATGTAGGCGAGATCGACCAGGAGGTTGATCAGCACATAGCCGATGGATGCGACAATCGTGAAACCCATGATGGCGGGAAAATCGAGCGTCTGAATGGAGGTCACGACATAGGTGCCCATGCCGGGCCAGGCGAAGATCGTCTCGGTAAGCACTGCTCCATAGAGAAGGTCGCCAAGCGCCAGTCCCAACAGGGTGATCGAAGGGATCAGCGCGTTTCTGAGAGCGTAGTTGAAGACGATCATGCCCTTGCGCAGGCCGCTGGCGCGGGCGGTGCGGATATAATCTTCCTGCAGCACATCCAGCATCGAGGCGCGGATCTGGCGGGTGATCACGCCCATATTGGCGAAGGCCAACACAAAGCCCGGCAGGATGATGTGGTAGACGGCGCTGCGAAAGGCATCGAAGCGGCCTTGCAGCAGAGAGTCGATCAGCAGGAATCCGGTGATGCGTTCTGGTGCAACGATGCCCATGGCCAGGCGCCCGCTGCCAGGCAGTATCTGGAACTTGGCGTAGAAGAGGTAGATCAGGATCAGGCCGAACCAGAACACCGGCATCGAGATGCCGCAGACGGAGACCGTCCGCGCGATCTGGTCGATCGGGCCGTCCTTGTAGACGGCCGACAGCACGCCGAGTGGTACGCCCAGACAGATCGCGATGAAGAGCGCGACCGTTCCGAGTTCCAGTGTTGCGGGCAAGAAGGTGCGAATATCGGCTGCAACCGGGCGGTTGGTCCGCAAGGACGTTCCCAGATCGCCCTGCAGGAGATTGCCGATATAGATGGTGAATTGTTCGACGACCGGGCGATCCAGACCCAGGTTGCGCCTGACGTTCTCAAGCGTTTCGGCGCTTGCCCTATCGCCCGCAATCATGCGCGCGGGATCTCCCGGAATGAGGTGAGAGATCGTGAAGGTGATGACCGCGACCCCGAGCACCACAAAAAGCAGCAATATCAGACGCGGAATGATGATGCGGGTGATTGCCATGGATGGTAGCCCTTCCGGCACGAAAACCTAGCTTGGGAAACGTTGAAACCCTGCCGCCATGGCCGCTAAGGCCGGCGGCAGGTGTTCTGTGGAATGAGGCCCGTTAAGGCGACAGGATCGCTTCAATCCGGCTCCCTCACTCCGTCTTCGACATCGTTCCGAAGTTGTAAACCTGGATCAGCATGGGATTGTAGACATAGCCCTTCACCGCTGTGCGGCGGGCGAAGATGTCATTCTTTTCCATGATGTAGAGATAGGGCGCGTCCTCAGTCGAAAGCTTCTGCGCCTCGATGTAAAGAGCCTTGCGCTTGTCCTCGTCGACGATCGATCCCGCCTCACGCACGAGATCGGTCACCTGCTTGTTGCTGTAGAAGGAACGGTTGCCCGGACCACCCATTTTGTCGGCATCGAACCAGTAGTTCATGAACATGTAGGGGTCGGCAAAGTCAGGCGTCCAGGCACCGGGAGCCATATCGAATTTGCCGTTGGCCACCAGTTCGCGTTTGGTCGTGTCGGCGACCGCCTGCAGATCGAGCTTGATGCCGATTTCAGCCAGTGACGCCTGCAGCGCCAGCCCGACCGGCTCCCAGGCAGGGTCCGCCTGAGAGAAGGTATAGGTCAGGTGAATATCGCTCTTGCCGGAGTCGGCAAGCAGAGCCTTGGCCTTCTCAATGTCGTATGTGTACTGGAAGCCCTGCGGGTCGTGTCCCCACATGCCGCTCGGCACCGCGCCGCGCATTTGCTTGGCCTGGCCGAGCATGATGCCGTCGATGATGCCTTGATAGTCGACCGCATAGGAAATCGCCTTGCGAACCTTGGCGTCGTCGAGCGGCGGCTGGCGGTTGTTCATGTAGATGTAGTTCACATACATACTGGGATTGCTCTCGACCACGACGGAAGCGTCCTTTTGCAGCGCCTCCGCCTGATCGAGCGGGATCTGTTCGATGATGTCGGCATCGCCGTTGATCAACTGAAGGCGGCGGGCCGACACGTCGCCGACGATGCGAATGACGACCTGTTTCAGCGCCGGCTCAGTGCCTGCGTAGTGTGAGTTGCGGTCGAGCACGATGCTCTGGTTGCGCTCCCAGGAGGCGATACGGTAGGGCCCGCTGCCGGCGGAGTGCTCGGCAAGCCAGGCCTTCGCCATATCGCCGTCCGTTTCATGCTCCATCACCTTGGGATTGATGATCGCTGCCCCGGAGACGGCGAGCGTCGAGATGAACGGCGCGAACGGCGCCGTCAGATGAAATCTGACAGTCTGCGGATCGACGACCTCGACCTCCTTCAGCACCGGGAACGCGTCGGACGGTCCGGCCTTCAGCTTCATCAGCCGGTCGAAGCTGAATTTGACGGCGGCGGCGTCGACTGGTGAACCGTCATCGAACTTGTGGCCGCTGGCGAGCTTGAAGGTCCACACGAGGCCGGCATCGTCGGCGGTCCAGCTTTCAGCCAGTTCGGGCCCGACCTCCGTTGAGCCGCCCTTGTAGGCGACGAGCCTTTCATAGGCGGCATAAATCAGTGTGTAGCCGCTGTTGCTGATTTCAACTCCAGGATCGGCGGTCGGCGGATCTTCCGCTCGCGCCATCACCAGCACGTCCTGCGCTGCGATCGCGCCGGAAAGAGGCGTCGATGCCAGAAGCAATGCAACGCCGATCGATTTCCACTTGGAACCGTTCATCTCGTAGTCCTCCCCAGAACTGCGGCGCACGATGCCCTCCCGGCACCAACCGCAGCACTAGAGTAGGAGACGATTTTCCTAAGTGCAATATTTTTTCTTATCGTATTTGTTTTTTATCTTCGTTTAGCTTTTGAGCTTGATCGTCTGTGCGTTCGCCAGTGTGGAGACCAGCTCGGTTTCGGGGGTCGAGCAAACGCACAGGATTTGCGCAGGTTCTTCGCTGACGCTGAGATAGGCGTGACCCATTATCGCGTCGAAGTAGCAGGAATCGCCCTTCTTGAGCCGCAAGGGCGCATAGATCTCGGTGTGAAGTTCCAGTTCCCCTTCGAGAACGTAGAAGAACTCCTCGCCCTTGTGCCGGATAAGCGGCCCAAACTCCTCAAGTGTGCGTGCCCGGGCTACCGCCACGATCGGAACCATCGACTTCTTAGAAATCTCCGTGCAAACATAGAGATAGTCGTAGTTCTGCGTGATGATCGCCCGCCCGTCGCCGGACTTGGTGTAGGTGCGCCGCCCCAGCATGTTGGGGGCTTCCTCAGCGCCCGCCATGGTCCCGAAAAGCTCGACGATGTCGACCTTCAGGCCCTGGGCGAGCTGGATCAGCCGGTCGTAAGTGAGCTGCATCTGGTTGTTTTCGACCTTAGAAAGGGTCGAGACCGCAAGCCCGGTCATGGAACTCACCTCTGCCAACGTCCAGCGATGGCGGTTGCGAATCTCCTTCAGGATATCGCCGAGGCTGGATTTCGCATCGGTCATCGTTGGCGTCTCCAATTTGCCTGCAGCCGTTCCGGACCGCGTGCCGATCTCGGCTCAGCCCGCGACGCGGCAGAATCCGACTGGCATGATAGGAAAACCATTTCCTATAATACGTGGCCGAAATCAACATTGCCCTCGAAGGCAATGCGTGCCGGCGACACCCTGCCCGCGATCGTCTTCGGATCGATACCGCCCTTGCCCTACCCCTCGAATGGGTTGGCGACCCTGGGCCAATAGGGCCGCTTCAGCTTGGTAAAGGCCAGTTCCTCGAAGGAGGGCTGCAGGGCACCGGGCGCGCTGATGTAGAGAATTTCGCGCGCGATCGGTTCGAAGCCTGCGCGGAAGTGGTTGCTGGATTTCACCACGACGATCTTCTTTTTCGCGGGGTCCAGGCCCAGCGCGCTCATGCATTCCGGGTGGAAGGTTTGGGTGCGCACGGTGTTCAGCACGATGTCGACGCTGCCGGCACTGACCCATACGGCGTCACCGATGCCAAGCGGCGTCGGACCGAAGCGCTGGGTAATGCCCGAAGCGATGCGCCTGACCGTCACCGTCAAATCGAGCGGATCGCCAGAAGCCGGCCCAACCTTGCCGCCGATCCTGAGCGCCAATGTCGCCCCCTCTCCCGCCTCGCGGCACATGCGCACCGCAATCGGGTCCCAATAGAGGCAGGTTGCCACGTCTTCGATGCCGCGCTCGATGATGCGGCTGAGGATGAATGTCGAGTCTCCAGGCGCCCCACCGCCTGCATTGTCGGAGACGTCGGCCAGCACGACCGGTCCGCTCTTCGCCGCGACGGCCCGATCCAGCGCCGCGTCGATACCGAGATAGTCCCCCCGCATTTCTTCGCGCGCATCGAATATCTCCCGGCCGAAGGACCGAGCGGTGTGGGCCGCCTTTTCCGGGTCATTGTCGGTCACGACCAGCATCTTGGCGCCGACATCCTCGACGTCGCCCCAGGGGAAGCCGTGGCCGAAGGAGACCGACAGCACGCCATCCTGCCCCTCCATCGCCTTCATGCGGTCGACAATGCCGCGCAACGGTGCGCGATGCGGGTGGAAGGTGTTGATCATGCGGCAGTCATAAACGCCCATGGCCGGTCGCACTTCGCCGGCGAGCGTCCGCTCCACCAGCCGGAACAACTGGCCGGCAACCTCCTCGATGTCCGTATGCGGATATTCCTTGTAGGTGGCGATCATGGTCGCATTGGCGAGCATGCGGTCGGTGATATGGCAATGCAGATCAAGTTCGGCGGCGACCGGCACATTCGGCCCGACCAGGCCGCGCACATGCTCGATCAGATCCCCCTCGACATCGTCATAGCCTTCGGCGACGCAGGCGCCGTGCAGGGCAAGCATGACGGCATCGACCGGCATGGCCGCCTTGAGGTCGCCAAGGATGGTGGCGCGGAAGCTCTCATAGACCGCCCGCGTGGTCCTGCCGCCTGGCTCGGCCACGGCGCACAGGCTCTCCACCACGCACCAGGCCTTTTCTTGAGCGGCCTTGCGCCAGACAGACATCTGCGACGAGCAGCAGTTGAGCGGCCTGCTGGTGGCATCGCCGTAGGCGATCAGGTTTTCCCGGAAGGCCTCTAGGCCCGTCTGCATCGGCGAAAATGTGTTGGTCTCGGTGTCCAGCCCAGCGATGAACAGTTTCATTTTTACCTCTCGCCTATCAAGAAAGATATTTTCTAATCATAAAACTATGTTTATCGTCGGAAAGTCAAATGCATTATCCGCGTCCATGACGCGGCTGACTGGGGAGGCAGGAGTGCGCGTCTATATTTCCGCTGATATCGAAGGGATCGTCGGGGTCGTGAGCCGCGACCAGCTGATGCCCGAAGGTTTCGAATATGAGAACGCCCGCGGCTGGATGACGGACACAGTGGTCCATGCCTGCGAGGCTGCGCATGAGGAAGGTGTAGAGGAAGTCATCCTCAGCGATTCTCACGGGAATGGCGAGAGCATCCTGATCGACCGCCTGCCCGACTATGTGCAGATCGTCCGCAGTTGGCCGCGACCGCTGATGATGATGCAGGGCGTCGAGCTCGGGTCCTTCGTCGGCGCCATGCTTCTCGGCTATCACGCCGGCGCAAGTCATATCGGAGGCGTGCTGTCGCACACGATCGGCGGCACAGCTTTTGCCGAAGTGCGGATCAACGGCGTTGTCATGCCTGAGGCTGGCATCAACGCCGCCATCGCCGGGCATTTTGGCGTGCCGGTGCTGCTCGCCTCGGGCGACAATGTGGCATTGGACGAGATAAGCCAGGTCATCGGAGACATCGTTGCGGTACCGGTGAAGCAGGTCTACAGCACGCAATCGGCGATTACGCTCACACCGGCCGTCGGACATCGACGCATCCGCGAGGGCGTCAAGAAGGCATTGTCCAGGGCGGCTTCGGCAAAGCCGTTCAAGCTGGAAAACCCGACGCTGGAGATCGTGTTCCGAAATCGCCTGCCGGCCGAGTACCTTTCCTACCTCAAGGGCGTCGAGCGCACCGATGGTTACACGATCCGGTACCAGGGTGACGACATGGTCGACGTCTCGCGCTTCATCCAATTCGTGGTCGGCTACAATTCGCGCCTGACTTTCTGACGAGACCTTCTGCGGAATCAAACAATGACTACCTCCATCGTCCTCGGCGCCGGCATGGTCGGCGTCTCAACCGCGCTCGCATTGCAGGAGAGTGGGCATCAGGTGGTGCTGCTGGATCGCAAGGCGCCGGGCCGGGAAACCAGCTACGGCAACGCCGGCATCATCCAGACTGAGGCCGTCGAGCCCTATGCCTTCCCTCGCTCCATGACCGAGATCGCGAGGGTGGCGCTCAAGCGCGGCAACAACGTCGATTGGCGGCTGCGCGATATGCCACAGCTGGTGGGGCCGCTCTGGCGCTATTTTGCGCAGTCGGCGCCCGCGCCTTACGCGAGGACCATCGCGGCCTATTCACAGCTCGCGCTGCGTGCGAGTGACGATCACGCGCGTTTCATCGAACCCGCCGGCGCTGGGGAACTCATCGTCCGGCAGGGCTGGCGCGCGGTCTATCGTACACCTGCGACATTCGAAGCGGCTGCCGCCACCGCGGAACGGTTGAAGCGTGTCTACGGCGTGCCGTCGACGGTGCTTGGTGCAGATGAACTCGCGGCAAGCGAACCGGCGCTGCAATCTCGGCTCGCGGGTGCGGTCCATTGGACGTCACCCTGGACCTGCCGTGATCCGGGTGAACTGGTCGCGCGCTACGCCGCCCTCTTCGTTGCGCGCGGCGGAACGCTGGCCCGCGGCGACGCCCTGAGCCTGCTGAAGAATGGCGCCGGCTGGCAGGTGTTGTCCGAGGACGGCACATTTACGGCACAGAACGCGGTCGTCGCCTTGGGTCCATGGTCGCCGACGCTCGCGAAGACGTTCGGCTATCACATCCCCATGGTGTTCAAGCGCGGTTATCACAGGCATTTCGCAGGTCCGAACGGACCGCGCATCTCGATGCTGGATGTCGACCGTTCCACGCTGGTTGCGCCGATGAACACAGGGTGGCGAGTTTTGACCGGTGCGCATATGGCGCCGCCGGGCACAGCGCCGGCATCGCGGCAGATACTGCATGCCGCCAATGCCGCGCGCGAGCTTTTTGGCCTGCGCGAGCCCGTCGAAGCCACGCCTTGGTCGGGCACCCGCCCCTGCATGCCCGACATGCTGCCCGTCGTCGGCCCGACCCGGCATAAGGGCCTCTGGTTCCATTTCGGCCACGGCCATCAGGGCTTCACATTGGGCCCGACGACCGCCTTCCTTCTGGCGGAGCAAATCGAGGGGAGACACGGCAATCCGCTCGCCTTGCCCCTGACGCCATCCGCGCGAGGCTGGACATAACGCGCCGCTTGGCGCCGTTCGGCATGGACGCTGGGTAGGATTACGAGCACGAGCACTTGCGGACTGGCGAGACTTTCAGCGTCTCGTCAGTCTTAACGGTGCAGTTGGCAAACACCGGTAACGCTCATGGAGCGCCCCAGCCTTCCTTATTTTCTTTTCAACGGACAGTTCGGTTCCGTCCCGGTACAGCCTTCATGCGGCTGCATCCCGGAAGATGCCAGCGCGGCGGCGCGCTTAGCGCTTGAGAAGCTGTCCCCCTCGCCGGTTCCCCGTGCCGGCGGCGATCGTTTTTCGATCATACCGTTCCTCGCGGCCGCTGACTTCCAATCCTCCAGCGCATTCAGCACGAATATGCACAGGCGGAAATATTCTCCGGTCGCCAGCTTGACTCGGTTTAGGCGTGCTTCTATCAAGTTGTAGGCCTAACCCTACAATTGGATGCCATGCACCACTCTCACTCATCTTCAACGTCCGCGCTGTCACTCGCAGACCTTCCCGGTCCGGATGTCGCCATCCGCCCACTGCACCACCCCTGGCGGTGGATCAGTGGCGGTCTCGTCATCCTGCTGCTTGCTGTAATCGGGCGCGCCTTCGCGGTCGGGCAAATCCAGTGGACGGTGGTCGGCGAGTTCCTGACGGCTGGCGTCATCATCACCGGCTTCGGTTGGACGCTGCTGATCTCGGCCTGTGCGCTGGTGCTTGGCGTCTTTCTTGGTTTCGCTTTCGGCATCATGCGGCTTTCGGAAAATCCGATCCTGCGCTTTGCTGCATGGCTCTATGTCTGGGTGTTCCGCGGCACGCCGGTGCTGCTGCAGTTGCTCATCTGGTTCAACATCGCGCTGGTCTTCCCGCGCCTCTATATCCCCGGGCTCATCGATGCCCGCATGGTCGACGTGGTGACGCCGTTCGTCGCGGCTGTCCTCGGTCTCGGCGTGAACGAAGGCTCCTATCTGACGGAAGTGGTGCGCGGCGGCATCTCTTCGGTCGATAAGGGCCAGAAGGAAGCTGCCCATACGCTCGGCATGACGCCGGGCCAGACGATGCGGCGCATCATTCTGCCGCAGACCTTGCGGCTGATCCTGCCCGTGCTTGGCAACAGCGCCATCGGCATGCTGAAGTTTTCCTCGCTCGCTGCCACCATCGCCATGGGCGAAATGCTGAATGCTGCGCAGCGCATCTACTTCATCAACGGTGCCGTCATCGAACTGCTGTTCGTCTGCGCCGTCTGGTATCTGGCGGGAACCACCGTTCTTTCCATCGGCCAATACTATCTCGAACGCCATTTCGGCCGCGATACCGCAGCCGCAACCAGCGAGCGCCGCTGGTTCAAAGGATGGGCGCGTCGTCCCGTCGCCTCGGGGGAAGCATGACACTCGCAGTCAAGGCGGTCGGTATCCGCAAGAGTTTTGGCAGCCACGAGGTCCTGAAGGGTCTCGATCTGGAAGTCACCTATGGGGAGGTGCTCTGCATCCTCGGGCCCTCGGGCAGTGGCAAGAGCACCTTCCTGCGCTGCATCAACCATCTGGAAACGCCGAATGGCGGCTATGTCTGGGTTGACGGCGCGATCATGGGCTACGAGCTCAGCCGCGGCGCGCTTGAGGAATTGCCGGTCAAACGGCTCCGGGCGCAGCAGAGCCAGCTCGGCATGGTGTTCCAGCATTTCAATCTTTTCGCGCACCGAACGGTGCTCGGCAACGTCACCGAGGGACCGATGGTAGTACGCGGCTTGAGCCGCGCCGAGGCCGAAGCCCGTGCCATGGGCCTGCTCGAGCAGGTCGGCATGGCGGCCAAGGCATCGAGTTATCCGTCGCAGCTTTCCGGCGGCCAGAAGCAGCGCGTGGCAATCGCCCGGGCGCTCGCAATGGAGCCACGTGTCATGCTCTTCGACGAGCCGACCAGCGCGCTCGATCCAGAACTCGTCGGCGAGGTTCTGGAAGTCATGCGCAATCTGGCGCGCGGCGGCACCACGATGATCGTCGTCACCCACGAGATCGGCTTTGCCCGGGAGGTCGCCGACCGCGTCGTGGTGATGATCGACGGCGAGATCCGGGAGATGGGCGTACCCACGCAAGTTCTGGGCAACCCCGGCGACCCGCGCGTGCGGAGTTTCCTCAGCCGCGTGCTGGCCTGAAGACAAGAGTTCAAAAAGAGGGAGAACTGAAAATGAAACAACTGCTGCCGATGGTTCTGGGGCTTGCCTCCGCCACCTTCATCAGCCTCGCCGCAGGTGGCGTGGCACAGGCCGCCGACGAGAATCTCGCCGCCGCTCTGCCGGACGCGGTGCGCGATACCGGAAAGCTGAACATCACGATCAGCCTTGCCTATCCGCCAATGGAATATAACGACGCCGGCTCGACCGAACTGAAAGGCTTCGACATCGATCTTGCCAAGGCAATCGCCGAACGCCTCGGCCTGACGGCCGAGTTCCAGAACGTCGAGTTCCCGCAATTGATCCCGCAGGTCGTCACCGGCCGTTCGGACCTGATCATGACCGCCTTCTCCGACAAGGTGGAGCGCCAGACGCAGCTCGATTTCATCGACTACTTCAAGACCGGCAACGTCTTCTATTCGACCGCGGACCACCAAGGCGAGATCAAGACCGAGGCGGACCTTTGCGGCAAGACTGTCGCGGTCGCAACGGGAACCAGCTGGGTCACCTGGGCGGAAGATATCGGCAAGGCTAAATGCGCAGCCGACCAGTTGATCACCGTCATCCAGATCCCGACCCAGGCCGAGCACATCATGCAGATCCGCCAGGGCCGCGCCCAGGCTTCGGTCATCGGCCTTGAGGGACTGCTCGACCTGATGAAGCAGGAGCCGGACAAGTTCTACCAGATCGGCGAAGTCGGCGACGTCAACCACTACGGCATTGCTTTCGCCAAAGCGAATGCGCAGTTGCGCGATGCCGTAAAGGGAGCGCTCGACGCCATGAAGGCCGATGGCACTTATGCACAGATCCTCGACCGCTACGGCTTGAAACAGGCTGCCGTCGAAGAGTTCAAGATAAACGGAGCCACGAAGTAACCGAACCGCGCCGGAGCCTGCCTTGACCCATCCTTCCATGCCAGACGCCTCCACCATTGCAGCAAACGGAAACCCGGACGACAGACTGGCCCGGCTGCGCCTCGATCTCTATTCGAGCGAGCAGCTCTACCGGCAGCTCTACCGGGCGCTCCGCGCCGCGATTCTCGGCGGCGACTTCTCCGAAGGGGAAGCGATTCCCTCGGAGAACCAGTTGCGCGACCAGTTCGGCATTGCCCGAACCACCGTGCGCAATGCGATGGCGCTTTTGGTGTCGGAGGGATTGGTTCAGCAGGTTCGCGGCCGCGGCACGATCGTCTCGCACCGGCCTGTCAGCCACAACATCTGGAATTTCGGCAGCTTCACGGAGCTTGCCCGCCGCCAGGGCCAGCGCCCGGTGACGCGCGTGCTGGAACACCGGGTGGAGAATGGCGAACTCTTGCTGGTGCGCGCGCGCGGGCTTGCCAATGGCGACACGGTGAGTTGGCTGAACGTCGACACGTCTCAGCTTGATCTTGCCCTCTATCCGGGGATCGACCGCTACGATTTCGCGGCGCAATCGCTCTACGAGGTTTTGCGCCGCGACTATGACCGCCACCCCTTGCGTTCGGAACTGCTGCTCAGCGTCGTGCCGTCTTCCGAGCGCCTCAGGGAGGTCTTTGCCCCGGCGCCTGACGTGCCGGGCTACCTTTGCGCCAGCGGGGATGTGCTCGATGCCGACGATCGGTTGGTCGAGCGCACGTCGATCGTCTACTCGCCGGCAGTCCAGATGAAATTTGCAACGCGCTGGGGGCGCGAGACCGCGCCGCACGGTGCGCAGGAGAGCAAGATATGAGCCGCTTCGGCGACACTTTCACGACCCCAAAACCCATTCTTGGCATGCTGCACCTGGCTGGTGACGGCCCCGCGGCCAAGCTTGCCCAGGCCGAGGAAGAGGCCCGCATCATGGCCGGCGAAGGCGTGGACGGGGTCGTGGTCGAGAACTACTTCGGTGGTGCAGAAGACGTCGAGCGGGTGTTGGACCGGCTGTTCGGGTTCGACCTCGGCACCCGCATCGGCGTCAACGTGCTCAGAGACGATGCGCGCGCCTTTGCCCTTGCCAAAACGTACCCCGTTTCCTTTATCCAGGTGGATTCTGTCGCCGGCCATCTGCCGCCGGATGCGGACGAAGCCTTCGAAGCCGAACTCGCGGCACGCCGCGAGGGCGTTTCGGCGCTGTTGCTCGGTGGCGTTCGCTTCAAGTACCAGCCTGTTCTGTCCGGGCGATCGGAATCGGAAGACGTGCGCATCGGCGCTGCGCGCTGCGACGGTTTGGTGGTCACCTCCGACGCCACGGGCCAGCCGACCGACATGGACAAGGTGGCGCGCTTCCACGCTGCAACCGGCGGCGGGACGCCCCTCTTGATCGGCGCCGGCCTGACCGAATCCAATGCCGCCGAGCAACTGGCCAAGGCCGATGGCGCCGTCGTCGGCAGTTGGTTCAAGCACGACCATAAGGACACAGGCCGCGTCGAGCCTGCCCATGTTGCCGGGCTCATGCGCGTCGTGCGCGCCATCAGGAGCGACGCATGAGTGCGGCCGACACGGCCTTCGCCCGCCCGGTGACCCCGGACAATTTCTCGCGATACGGCAGGGTCTATGACCTGACCGGCGACACCGATCCCAAGGTGGTCTGGACCGTCGGCGACGCCTGGCATGACGGCTTCACGAAAACGTCGTTGATCGATGGTGCCGGCCATCTCGGTGTTACGCGCGGCGGCAGCGCACCGTGGCACTGCGGCGTAATGGAGCGGCATCCGCAAACGGAGGAGGCGATCTTCTGCTTCGCCCAACCGGTTGTCCTCGCCGTCGCTCCCGCATCTGACGCCACGGCGCCGGACCGGAATGAGATCGAAGCCTTCGTCATCGCGCCCGGGCAGGCCGTGGTGATGGACCGCAACGTCTGGCACGACGCCTGCCGAGGCGTCTCGGAACCAACCCCCTACTACTGGATGGCCGTCTGCGGTCTCGGCGAGAGCCCTTGGGTTCCGGTTGCCGGTGGCCCGAAGCTGGTGCAAGCCATTCCAGGCGAAGGACCAACCGCATGACAAGCTTCTTCATCGGCGACGTCGCGCTCGACGAATACTACACCGCCGATCGCTGGCCGGGCCGAGCCGACAAGGGCATGGTCAAGGAGCTTCCAGCCGAGGCTGGCGGCTCCATTGCGAATGCCGCTGTCGTACATGCGGGGCTTGGCGGTGAGACGCAGTTCCTCTCCCTGCTCAACGACAGTCCGCTGTCGCAACGTTTGATCACCGATTTGAAGGCCAACGGCGTCGGCGTCGATTACATGCTGATCGATCCCGCGATTCCGGAATCGCGGAACTTCATCTTCCTCGTAGACGGCGAGCATGTCGTTCTGACGGTCGAGATGGGCGAGCAGCCGATGTGGCTCGACGCCGCTGCCCTCGATGCGCTG
Organism: Ensifer sp. 22521; assembly: GCF_052044795.1. Lineage (NCBI taxonomy): Bacteria > Pseudomonadati > Pseudomonadota > Alphaproteobacteria > Hyphomicrobiales > Rhizobiaceae > Ensifer > Ensifer sp. 22521. The sequence goes on along the minus strand of NZ_JBQENM010000041.1, from coordinate 16,800 downwards.
CGCCAACCAGGCTTTCTCTACACGACGCTCTATCGCGCCCGTCGTCTCCATGCGCGAACGGATCAAGGCGTGGTCAAGCAAGCCGACCTTCTTGCCGATCTCCGCCAGCACGGCCGGCGCGTCATCTTCGATCTCGACGTCGGTGGATGCACGCCGCAGGATATGCCTTATCTCACAGGTGCTGCGGTCGTCATCTTCAACCAGGTCGGCTTCCGCGCGGCTTTCGGCCACGACGAAATCACGATTATCGGCGACTGGATGCAGGCGCACGATATCGACTGGGTCGTGCGCACCCTCGCTGCGGATGGCGCCGAGGCCCGCAATGGCGACACGATCCTTCGTGTGCCCGGGTTTCCGGTCGACGTCGTTGACGTCACCGGTGCAGGCGACACCTTCGGCGGCACATTGACCTGGTGTCTGTCGCAAGGCCAGGCCATCGAAGAGGCGCTGGACTTCTCCGTCGCAGCCGCCTCCCGCTCCGTCACCATCCACGGCCCGCGGGCGGGTAAAGCAGGGCCGGACGATATCCTGCGCTGGCGTGACGACGAGCGCCGGTCGAGGGCGCGGTGAACCGCAGCACTCGATCGGATCGCCGGTTTCGGGCTTAGGATTGTCGCTGGGCCCTTCCTTGCGCGGCTTTAAGGGAACGGCCGGACGTCACGTCGCCCACCGCCCCTGACCAAGGACTGCCTATCAAATGAAGGGCGGGAAACAACGCAAATGAACCGCCGCTGAGGGGCAAACGCTTCCTCAAATCCCCAGCATGCGCCGGTTGGCCGCCTCGTCCGTGCCGCCGCCGGCAAAGTCGTCAAACGCCTTCTCCGTGACGCGGATGATGTGGTGCTTGACGAAGTCGGCACCCTCGCGCGCACCGTCCTCGGGATGTTTCAGCGCGCATTCCCATTCGACCACGGCCCAGCCCGAGAAATCATTGGCCGCCATCTTCGAGAACACCGCGCCGAAATCCACCTGGCCGTCACCCAGAGACCGGAAGCGGCCGGCCCGGTTGACCCAGCCCTGATAGCCGCCATAGACGCCCTGGCGCCCGGTCGGATTGAACTCCGCATCCTTGACGTGGAACATGCGGATGCGGTCCTTGTAGATGTCGATGTTGTCGAGATAATCGAGGCACTGCAGCACATAGTGTGAGGGGTCATAGAGCATGCAGGCGCGGGCGTGGTTGCCGGTGCGCTCCAGAAACATCTCGTAGGTGATGCCGTCGTGCAGGTCCTCGCCCGGATGGATCTCGTAGCAGACATCCACACCACAGTCCTCGGCATGGTCGAGGATCGGTTTCCAGCGTTTCGCCAGTTCGTCAAAGGCGGTCTCGACGAGACCGGCCGGCCGCTGCGGCCAGGGATAGACGAAGGGCCAGGCAAGCGCGCCGGAAAAACTCGCCATGGCGTTGAGCCCGAGGTTCTTCGAGGCGGTCAGCGCCAGCTTCACCTGTTCCACCGCCCAGGCCTGTCTTGCCTTGGGGGTGCCGCGCACTTCGGGTGCGGCAAAGCCGTCGAAGGCTTCGTCATAGGCCGGGTGCACGGCGACGAGCTGGCCCTGCAGGTGGGTGGAAAGCTCGGTCACCTCGACACCGTTGTCGCGCGCCGTGCCGGCAAACTCATCGCAATAGGTCTTCGAGGTCGCTGCCTTCTGAAGATCGATCAGCCGCGCGTCCCAGCTCGGGACCTGCACGCCTTTGTAGCCGCAATCGGCCGCCCATTTGGTGATCGCGTCCCAGGAATTGAACGGTGCCGCATCGCCGGCAAACTGCGCCAGAAAGAGCCCTGGCCCCTTGATCGTCTTCATCTCTCGTCTCCTCCGTTGGAAAATGTGCCGGGCGATCGAAAGACGCCGGCGATGCCCGCCTGGGGCTCAAGACGACACGACCTGAGATTTCAGGTGATCGTTGTGGGATGGCAGCCCGCGCCGACCGCGGGCCGCCTTTCAGTCAAGCCTGGATCAGAAGGGCGAATCCGGGAAGTAGAAGTCCTTGGCATTGTCCTTGGTCACGAGCGTTGCATCGATCGTGTAGACGCCACGGACCGGAACCTGGCCGTAGAAGTTGGCGACCGTCATCTCCAGCGCCGTACCTACCATTGCCGGCGGGTAGAGCACGTCGACCGGGATCATCTTGTCGCCGTCCATGACCTTCTTGATCATTTCCTTTGAACCGGCGCCCGCAACGACATACTGGATGTCGGTGCGCTTCGCCTGCTCGATGGCCTGCAGTACGCCAACGGCCATGTCGTCGTCCTGGCACCAGACGACGTCGATCTTCGGGTACTTCGTCAGGTAGTCCTGCATGACCTTGAAGGCATCGTCGCGGTTCCAGTTGCCGTACTGGCGATCGAGAACCTTGACCTTCGAGCCTTCGATGCCCTTGTCGAAACCGTCCTGGCGCTGCTGGTCGATCGGGATCGGCAGGCCGCGGATGACGACGACTTCGGCTTCCGGTGTCGTGGCTTTGATGTATTCGCCCGCGACTTGGCCGAGAGCCGGGTTGTTGCCGGCGACGTAGAGATCGCGCACCGAGTTGTCGTTGACGCTCGGCGCACGGTCAACGAGCGCGACGAAGGTTCCCTTGCCCTTTACTTCCTTGATGGCGTTGACCAGCGGATCCGGATCGGTCGGCAGGATGACGAGAGCGTCGATGCCTTGCGTTTCGAGGTCCTGCACGGCGTTGGCCTGGCTCGCCGGATCGGGAGAGGTCTTGACGATGACGTTGAGGCCCGGGTTGCGCTCCATCAGGATCTTGGCGACGCGCTCGGCGTGGAAGACCACGCCGGCCGTCCAGCCATGATCGGCAGCCGGAATGGAGACGCCGATCGTCACTTTCTTTTCTTCCTGCGCGTGCGACACGCCAGCGAGTGCGGTCATGGCCGCGAGGGTCAGGCCGAATAGCTTATTACGCATTAAGTTCCTCCCAAATATCAGGTCAGCCTGTTGCAGGCCGGGAGACCTGTGGACCCGGCCGTCTCACGATTTCCGAACCAGCGAGCGCTGGACGAGCATCGCAATGATGATGATCGCACCCTGGATGGCGCCGATCAGGTATTCGCTGATGAAGTTGGAGAGCAGCATGATGTTGCCGACCAGTTCGAGGATGAACGCGCCACAGATCGTGCCCCAGACGCGGCCGGCGCCACCCTTGAGCGCGGTGCCGCCGACGACGACGGCAGTGATTGCCTGTAGTTCCCAGAGAATGCCAGTCGTTGCCGACGTCGAGCCGAGGCGCGGCACATAGAGGAGGACGGCGGCTGCCACGCAGAGCCCCTGGATCACGAAGGCGACGGTGCGGACGCGGTTGACGGAAATGCCCGAGTAACGCGCAACGTCGCGATTGGAACCGACGGCCACGACGTGCCGACCGTAGCGCGTGCGGTAGAGGATAAAGGCCGCCACGGCAGTCACCGCGAGGATGACGACGATCGGTACCGGCAGGCCGAAGATCGTGCCGAAATAAGCCGGCCGATAGATCTCCTGGAGCTCCGGCTCCTTAAGCGTGATTGCGCCGCCTTGCGACAGCCAGGTCGTCAGTCCCCGATAGATGCCCATGGTGCCGAGCGTTGCAATGAAGGGCTCGATCTTGCCGACCGTGGTGATCAGACCGTTGGCAAGACCACAGAGTGCGCCGGCGACGATAGTAAACAGGACCGCCGCCAGAAGCATGAGTACCGGATCGGCGATGACCCCGGAGTTCATGAACAGGATCATCAGACTGGCGATGAAGGCGACCATCGCCCCGACGGAGAGATCGAGATCGCCCGACGAAATCACGAAAGTCGCTCCGACCGCGATGATGGCGATGAAGGCGCTGCGGGTAGCGACGTTGGCGAGGTTGTTGATGCTGATGAAGTTGGGATTGACCAGCGCCCCTACCAGCAACAGCAACGCCAGTGCGACGAATGGCGCCACGGCCCTCAGATCGATGTCGCGCCAGCTGCGGCGGCGAATTGCGCCCTGACTGCCTTCCTCGTTTACGCTCATATCCAATTGAACCTCCGTCCCACCTGTCGGGAATCTTGTTGTTCTCGGCATCTGCGCAGGATGCGCCGCGGCCGCCTCAGGCCGCCGTCTTCTTCTTCAATCCTGCGGCGTAGCGCATGATCTCCTGCTCGGAGATCTCGTCCCCCTCGAGAATGCCGGCGATATGGCCTTCGCGCATGACCACCACGCGACTGCATAAGCCTATGACCTCGGGCATCTCCGATGAGACGACAATGATCGAGCGACCGTCCCGGGCGAGCGCCGAGATGAAGTGGTAGATCTGCTGCTTGGTGCCGACGTCGATGCCGCGGGTCGGCTCGTCGATGATGATGATACCAGGGTCGGTTTCCATTACCTTGGCGAGAAGCAGCTTCTGCTGGTTGCCACCGGACATGCGTCCGGCGACAATCTTGTCATCCCTGACGCGGATGTCGAACCGGCGGCGCGCCTTGACCAGAGCCGCCTCCTCGCTTCCCGGATCGAGATAGCCGAGGCGGCTATGGCGACCGAGCGACTGCAACGTCAGGTTCGCCATCATCCCGGCATTGAGCAACAGCCCCTTGGCTTTCCGGTCCTTGGTCATGTATGCGAGACCGGCCTTGTTGACCGCGTGCACGTCACCGGATGAAACCGGCTGGCCACGAACGAGAACCTCGCCGGACACACGCGGGCGCAATCCGACAATCGCCTCCATCAATTCCGTCCGACCCGAACCGATCATCCCGGAAAAACCGAGGATTTCGCCGCGGCGGACCTCGAAGCTTGCGTCCCTAACGTAGCCTGTTGAGACCGAACTGACGCGCAGCACGACCTCCTCGTCGAAGTCGGGTTCGCTTTTGGCGGGATAGAGGCTCGAAAGCTCACGGCCGACCATCAACTGGGCGATCGCCTCGCCGTCGAGGATGGAGGTCGGCGATGTCTTGATCCATTGGCCGTCGCGCAACACCGTCACGCGATCGGTGAGTTCCATGACCTCGTCGAGCTTGTGCGACACGAAGACGAAACTCGTTCCCTTGTCGCGCAGCTTGCGCACCAAGCGGAACAGAAAGTTCGTTTCTTCGCGAGAAAGGACGGCGGTCGGCTCATCCATGAAGACGACACGCGCGTCACGGCTGATAGCCTTGGCAATTTCCACCATCTGTTTTTCGGCGATCGACAGCGAGCCGATCATCGCATTCTCGTCGACATGGGAGCCGAGGAGATCGAGAACGCGGCGCGTTTCCGCGCGCATGAACTTGCGGTCGAGCACGCCGAACCTGGTCACTTCGCGGCCGAGAAACAGGCTCTCGGTGACGGTTAGATGTTCGGCCAGATTGAATTCCTGATGGATGATGACGATGCCGAGCGCTTCGGCCGCACCGTTTGGCGGGAGCTTCACCGACTGGCCGTCGAGCAGGATCTCGCCCGAGGTCGGTTGCTCGAAGCCGGACAATATCTTGACGAGCGTGGATTTGCCGGCGCCGTTCTCGCCCATCAGCGCGTGGATCTCGCCCTGGCGCAGCTCGAAATCGACGCTGAAAAGCACCTGCACGCCGCTGAAGGATTTACTGATGCGGCGCGCAGACAGCACGACGGGAGCCCCGTCGACAACCTCCGTGGTCATATTCCCCTCCCTGCGGCCTCCACCGCTTTTTCAATGATGTAAACCTTTACACTGACCGATGTAAAGGTTTACATCATGCTTGTACGACAATTTTTTCTGCCTGCGCGTTTGACCGCCAGGCAAGTCTGTGTAGTGTCTCGCAACAAAGCCCGAGGCCAACCGAGTGTCCGATTCCACCCCCGCAACCATCGAAGATGTCGCCCGGATCGCCGAAGTGTCGATCGCGACAGTTTCGCGGGCCATTCACATGCCGGAGAAGGTTGCCAAGTCCACGCGGTTGAAGGTCAATCAGGCCATTGCGCTGACGGGCTACACCACCAACGCGATGGCGCGCAGCCTGAGGCTGGGGCGCTCGAACATGATACTCGTGGTCGCGCCCGACATCGGTGATCCGAACTTCTCCAGCATCCTGGTTGGCCTTGAAAACGAAGCGCGAGCCCATGGCTACGGCGTGCTGATCGGGCATACCCAGAATGATGCCCAACGCGGGTTGGAATATCTGAAATTCTTCAACTCGAACCAGGCGGCCGGCCTGATCCTGTTTACCGGCATTCTTCCTTTCGGCCATCAGGAGGTGACGCCGCGCCTGCCGCCGACCGTCGGTGTTTTCGAGCCCGTCTTCAACGGTGGCATTCCCTATGTCGGCGTCGACGACGTCGAAGGCGCGCGCAAGGCCGTTGATCTTCTCATTTCCGAAGGGCATCGGCGGATCGCATTCATCGGAGACTCCCATACGCGCCTTGCCTATGGCCGTCGTCGGTCGGGCTACGAGGCCGGACTTGCCGCGGCCGGCATCCCTGCGAACCGCCGCCTTATCCTCGAAGGCGACGGTACGGTGGAAAGCGGCAGGCTGGCGCTGGAGCAGCTCTTCATGCGCGACGACCTTCCGACCGCCTTCATGTGCGTCAACGATCAGACTGCTCTTGGTGTCGCGCTTGGCCTTAAGGCGCGCGGCTATGAGATACCGGATCAGTTTTCGGTCACCGGCTTCGATGACGTCCCGCAAGCCAGTTTCATGACCCCTTCCCTCACGACGATCCGCCAGCCGCGCACCGCGATCGGCAAGCACGCGATGGCACTGCTTCTCGAGATGCTCTCGGACCGCACCCCTTCAGAAACCGAGATCCTGCTGAGGCCCGACCTGGTGGTCCGCAACTCTGTTGGGCCGCCGCCGACACGGCGATGAAGGATTTGGGGCCGACTGCCGATTTCTCAGAGAGCGGGCACGTGATTCCGAAAGCTAGCTGGCGATCCTGTTGCGCGCCTGCATGATGATCTCGCGCAGCCACCGGTGCATCGGCGAATGATGCGAGCGGTCATGCCATAGCATGTGGAAGACCATTTGCGGGAACTCGATCGGCGACTGGCGTACGACGAGCGGCAAAAGCCCCGCAAAGTAGCTGGCAAAATGACGGCTGGTCGAGAAGATCAGGTCCGACTGCAGCAAGAGGTACGGTGCGGTCGTAAAATAGGAAAGCGCCACGGTGCGCGCCCGGCTGACCCGAAGGCTCGACAGGTGGGTTTCGACGACACCGCGATGGGCCATCGAATAGGCCACCGGCACGATATGGGCGGCCGACAGATAGTCGGCTTCGCTGAATTCGCCCTGCGCCAGAGTATGGGTGTCCCGCATCAGGCAAACGATGTCGTCCTGCAGGAGGATCGAGCGTTTGAGATAGGCGGGCGGAGACGGCCAGTTGCCGATGACGACATCGACGTCACCCCGGGCAAGCGCCCCCTCGAAGTCGAAGTCGGGACCGAGCGCCCGGATCACGAGGCTCGCATTCGGCGCCTTGCGCCTGATCTGATCGACAATTTCCGACAGGAACACCGGCGCCATGTAGTCCGGCGAGGCGATCGTGAAGCTGTGATTGCTTGATGAGGCGTCAAACGGCGCCGTGGCGTCGACCAAGCCGGTGAGATCGGCCAACAGGGCCTGAGCGCGCGGCAAAATCGCCAGCGCGCGCTCCGTGGGGACCATTCCGTCACGGCCGCGCACAAGCAATTGGTCGGAAAAGATCTCGCGCAGCTTGCCAAGCGCCAGGCTGACTGCCGGCTGGGATTGCTCCAGCTTGACCGCGGCACGCGTCACACTGCCCTCGGCCATGAGCGCGCAGAAGACCTTTAGGAGATGTGCGTCAACGGTATCTTCTTTCGACATCTGATCCGCAGAATAGCCAACAAAATCCGGCAGGGCGAGCGGGCCGATAGGTCAACACCACCTTTATTCGTCTGGCTAATAATGGGTATTTGCCTGCCCGCGTTGACCAAATCGCCCCCGCCGAGCACCGTTTGCTCAGGAAACACCGCGATGCGGCGGCTCAACTTCAGGGCAAGACATGCTTGATATCGACGCGATCAACCACATGGACTGCGACGCCTTCGTCGCCTACCTCGGTCCTGTCTTCGAGAATTCACCTTGGGTCGCACAACGCAGCTGGCAGAAGCGGCCGTTCGCCGACATCGAGGCATTGCATGGTGCGATGTTCAGCCAGATCCTGGCCCGTGACACGGCGTCAAAGGTCGAATTCCTGGGCGCTCATCCGGACCTTGCCGGCAAAGAGGCCAAGCAGGGCCGGATGACAGCGGAATCGACCGTCGAACAGGGAACGGCGGGGCTCGACAGCCTGGCGGGCCACGAGATGGCGCTGATCGATGACCTGAACCGCCGCTATCGCGCCCGGCACGGCTTTCCCTTCATCGTTTGCGTTCGCCACTACACCAAGGCCGGTATCTTTGCCGAGTTCAAGCATCGCATCGGACGGGAGACCGACGCCGAGCTTGCGGAAGCGCTGCGGCAGATCGCCAACATCAGCCGCTATCGACTGGGCGCCCTCGTAAAAGAGGCGCAGGAGGTTATCACGCCGGCCGCATAGCGGCTGGTATCCTGAAATGGACTTATACGGGAGGTAGTCCACAATGGCATCGGCAGCACATGCGGGGAACAGAGGCGGCTCACCCGCCGCGAACCCCGAAAATATCGAGTCGGTCTACCGCAAGGTGACATGGCGGCTCCTTCCCTTCCTGATGTTCCTGTGGATCCTGGCGTGGATCGACCGGGTCAATGTCGGTTTCGCGAAGCTCACCATGCTGCAGGACCTGCAGTTCAGCGAAACCGTTTACGGTCTCGGCGCCGGTATCTTCTTCCTCGGCTATTTCTTCTTCGAGGTGCCGAGCAACATGTGGCTTGAACGGATCGGCGCCCGCGCCACGATCGCCCGTATTACCATCGGCTGGGGCATCATCTGCGTGCTGATGATGTTCGTCACCCAGCCGTGGCAGTTCTATACGCTGCGGTTCCTGCTCGGTGTGTTCGAGGCCGGCTTCTATCCCGGCATCATCCTCTACCTGACCTACTGGTATCCGTCGCTGCGTCGCGCCAGGGCCTTCGGCCTCTTCATGTCGGCCTCGGCACTTGCCGGCGTCATCGGTGGCCCGCTGGCAGGCACGATCATGACGCAGCTCGGCGGCGCCAACGGCTGGGCCGGCTGGCAGTGGGTGTTCCTGCTCGAAGGCATCCCGTCAATCCTTGCCGGCATCGCCACCATCCTCTATCTGACCGACAAGCCTGAAAAGGCGCATTGGCTGACCTCGGAGGAAAAGGCCCTGCTCATCCAGGATATCGAGCAGGACAAGAAGGCTCTCGGCCATCGCGAGCACAGCGTGCTCAAGGCGCTGAAGAACCCGACCGTATGGAAATTCATCGCCATCTATTTCTGCATCATCATGGCGAACTCGACGCTGACTTTCTTCGGCCCCTCCGTGGTACGCGAAATCGGCTTCTCCAGCCCCGCGACGGTCGGCTGGATCATGGCAGCCATCTATCTCGGCGGTGCTGCGGGCATGATCCTGAACGGCATTCATTCCGATCGTACTTCGGAGGTACGCTACCACTGCGCCTTTGCAGCACTCGCAGGTGCCACCGGCCTGATGGCTCTGGGTTTTGTCCTTCCGGCCAGCGCTGCCCTGTCGCTCGCTGCCCTGGCGCTTGCGATCGTCGGCACCATGTCCGCAATCCCGGTCTTCTGGCAGATGCCGAACCATTGCCTGGCGGGTTCGGCTGCGGCGGTCGGTATCGCGCTCATCAACTCGGTGGCGAACCTCGCCGGCTTCGGCGCCCCCTACCTCATGGGCTACCTGAAGGACACGACCGGCGTCATGACCCACGGGCTGTGGCTGGTGGCTGCCGTCGAGGCGCTGACCTTCGTGCTGATCGTGGGTTTCGTCAGCAAAGTCAGCCGGCAAACGCAGCAGCCTGCATAGAACAAATCCTGCAAATCCTCGCGCCTCGGGGGTTTTGACAAGACGAGAAATTGTATCGGATCATCGCGGCTTTGCTCGATGGTCCGATCATCTGCGGCGCGCACGACACGTGAGGGGCCGACACGGGAAAGGATTTCGGCGCCTTTGGAGCCCGGTCTCGACGGTAATTCTGAGATTTTTTCAGATTTTTTTCATCGCGATGGATGAGAAGCCGCGCCCGCTCCGTATATGCGGGTATGGATTCGAAGAACGGTGCTTTTGACGTTATTGGGCAGCTGGCTGCGCTGCGGCGCTATGCTCGCTCGCTAGCGCGCAATTCGCCGGACGCGGAGGATCTCGTTCATGACGCTCTCCTGAGAGCCTACGAACGACGCTCGACATTCCGGTCTGGAGCAAACCTTAGAAACTGGCTTTTCGCGATCGTTCGCAACACGCATATCGACGGCTTGCGGTCCGCGATGTCTCGTGGTCAGCGTGACGATCAGTCGGCGCAGGTGGCCGGATTGTCTTACCCCGCCCACCAGGAACACAGCGTACGGCTGGCTCAGGTCCGCGAAGCGTTCATGATGCTTCCGGAAGAACAGCGCGAGGCCCTTCATCTCGTTGCCGTTGAGGACCTTTCCTATCACGAGGCTGCCGAAATACTCGACATTCCCGTCGGGACTTTGATGTCGCGCGTCTCCCGGGCAAGAGCGAGCCTCAGAGACTTCGAAAACGGAACGAGAAAGCCCAACCACCTGAGGCTTGTCGGAGGCGATAATGACTGACGTCGACACGATTATCGATACCGATCTCGATGCCTATGTGGACAACCAGCTCGATGCGGCCGGCAGGCTTCGGGTTGAGACCTGGCTTGCCAGGAACCCGGACGCGGCGGCTCGTGTCATGGCTGACCTCGGCATGCGGACCACGCTCAAGCTGGCGTTGACGTCGGATGGCGTTGCCGGACGCCCCGAGACGCGCGAGGCGGCCCGCCGCCTTTCGTCGGGACTGGCGAATGCGCGCGTGTGGAACGCCCTGCAGAAGGTGTCGGCGGTCGGCTTGATGATTTCGGTGGGTTGGATTGCCCATTCGTCCGTCGGTCCGAGCGAAGTCAATGCCTCGGCCCATCCGCCAGCTTTCGTGGAATACGCCATCCGCGCGCATCAGACCTCGCTCGTCAGGGCGGGGATGCCGTCTCAGCCGGAAGTGCAGGCCTATGACCGGGACGACATTCGTGCTGCGACCGCCATCGTCATGCCGGAGCTACCGAAGGACTGGAACGTCGTCGACGTCCAGGTGTTTCCCTCGGATTTCGGGCCCAGCGTCGAGACGAGCGTCAGGACTGATGCAGGCACACTCGTATCGCTCTTCGCCGGCAGGCCGGGGCACTTCGCGGTCGAGCCCGTAAAGGACCTCAACCTTTCCAATGCCGAGGCCGCCTGGTGGCAGGTCGGCGAGGTCGCCTATGCCGTCGTCTCAAGCACGCCCGGCATCGGCCTCAGCGATGAGGCCGAGCTTCTCAAAAACTCACTTTACTGAGGAAACCTTCATGTATTCGAACCAGAACCGCTTCGGCGGCATGAGCCAGGCTTCTGCCGCTGCCCTCGACGAGGGCCTTCGCCAGCATATGCTGCGCGTCTACAACTATATGGGCCTCGGCCTCGTGGTGACGGGGCTTGTGGCCTTCATCGTCGGCACCACGCCGGCACTTTACGTGCCGATCTTTTCCACCCCGCTGAAGTGGGTGGTGATGCTTGCGCCGCTCGCCTTCGTCTTTTTCTTTTCATTCAAGATGCATTCGATGTCGGCATCCTCAGCGCAGCTGACCTTTTGGGCCTTCTGCGCCGTCATGGGCCTTTCGCTCGCCTCGGTCTTCCTGGTCTTCACCGGAGCCAGCATCGCTCGCACCTTCTTCATCGCCGCGACCATGTTCGGTGCAACGAGCCTCTACGGCTATGTGACGAAACGCGACCTGGCGAAATTCGGCTCGTTCCTGATCATGGGCCTGATCGGCGTGATGATTGCCTCGATCGTCAACATCTTCCTTGGTTCGAGCGCCCTTCAGTTTGCCGTCTCGGTGATCGGTATCGTCGTCTTCGTCGGCCTGACTGCCTGGGACACGCAGAATATCAAGGAACAGTATGCCGATAACTTTGACCAGGAATCCCAGCAGAAGCTTGCGGTTTTCGGTGCCCTGTCGCTCTATCTGAATTTTGTCAACATCTTCCAGTTGCTACTTAACTTCACTGGCGAGCGTGAGTAGTAGTCGCCACAGATAGCAAGGAACACAGCAGGCCATCGACGTCCTGTTCTTCAAGCTCGCCCATGTTGAACGCTAGTCCGGCCCCCGCGACGCTCAATCCGATCGCTTCATCCATGAGCGGATCGGCCAGCAGCCGGGTGGAACCCTATTACATGGCACAGGCGATCGTCGTGCAGGAACAGGCGCTGGAGGCGGCTCAACGCCGCATTGAGGAACTGGAGGCGCAGATCGCGCAGAGCCAACAGCGCGGCAGCTTCTTCTCCTCGATGTTCGGCAGCAACACCGCCCCTCAGCGCCAGGCGCCGCAACAGTCCGGATATGGCCGCGCCGCGCCCGGCTCGCCATGGGGCAACCAGAACCAGGCCTACGGCCAGCCCATGCAACAGCGTGCCGGCAGCGGCTTCCTCGCGGGCGCCGCGCAGACCGCAATGGGCGTTGCCGGCGGCGTTCTGCTCGGCAACGCGATCGCAGGCATGTTCGGCGGAAACGAGGCTCAGGCCGCCGAACCCAGCGCCACGGCTTCGGAGCCGGAAGCGCCTGCGGACGACATGGATTTCGGCGGCTACGAGGACATTTGACGCCGCTATCGGCTTCCGGGGCTACATCCCCCTCCCCGGAAGCCACCCCGCGGGCCCCCCTGTCCCTTTACGATGGCCCGCCATCTTCCCGGATATGGAGAATGCGCAGATCTCGGTCTGGTGCCTGCCGAACTTTCCGTGAGGTGGCCGACACATCGACAAGGTCAGGATCAGGGCGCTGCAGGTGGCTACTTGAGCATGGCAACCCTGCCGATGCACAGCAACGGTCAACGCTGCCCTTCGTCCGGGATTGCCGAAGAGCGACGCCGGCGCGGCCTGGGCCGCTCGCAGCGTGGCTTCGAGACGAGAGCCTCGGCAGGCCTGTGGATGATCGCACACGCAGGTCAGCGAGCGGAGCCTGAGGCCAGCGCTTGCGCTTCAGAAGGAGCGTGGCGCTGGATCCAGGAGTTTCACGCTGCCGGAGGTGACCTGGTAGACCGCGCAGGTTCGCTCGATGGAACCGGTCTTTCCGAAGCGGAAGGCTGCTGCCGCGCCGATGAAGCCGTTTGGAGACCGAAGGCTCTCCTGCGTGATGGCGGTTTCGCCCTGGCTGCGCACGAGACCGGCGGCAAGCGCGATCACGTCGAAGCCATAGGCTGCATCGGTGCCTGCGGCCCGCTCGTATCGATCGAGATAGCGCGAGGTCATCCGGGAACCATTTTCAGGACCAAACAGACAGAGATGGCTGCCCGCGAGCTCAGGGCGCTTGTAAGCAGCATTTACCCAGCCGGAACTTCCGACGACCATCGCGTTCGGTTTCAGATAGCCGTTGGCCTTGAGTTGCGACAGTGCACCGACATCCGGATCTCCCGAGCCGACCAGGAGCACGCCATCAGTGTCTTTCAACGTGGTCTTGGTGGCCGCGTCGCCGGTGAATGCCGTGGTCCCTGTCACGGCGACGAGCGCCGGTTTGATGCCATAGCCGGCAAGTCCGCGATCGAGCCTTTGCCGCTCGGCGGCGGAGACATCGCTCGGCAAGAGCACGACGAGTCGCTTGCGCCCGGACGCCACCGCATAGGATGCCCCCTCGACGGCGCTGTCGATGCGGTCGGACGCGAAAGCGAAAGTGCCGGCCGGCCGCTCGTCGCCGTTGCCCCGCAGGACCAAAAGCGGCGCGCGGGAGGGGCCGAGACCTTGGCGCACGGTGCTGACAGGAGCGTCGGCGACCGACAGCGCGACGAGCGCGACGTTCTTGCTGGCAAGCCGCTTCGCCGCCTCTTGAATCTGCTGTGGCGAACCGTCGGTATTTTCGACCAGCAACGAGAGCTGTCCGCCACCCACCTCATCGATGGCGAGCGACGCGCCGTCCCGGATATCGCGTTCGCGTACCGTTTCGCCTGACGGCGCCATCAACGCAGTGATGAGCGCGATCCGTGTTGCGCCGCTGCCGAAGGTTTCCTGCGGCTTTACCGCATGTTCGGCCGCGCGCCGCGCGTGCCTCGCCTGCGGCGATTCCACGTCGAGGACGTCCTGGGGCGTGGGTGCACCCTGACAGCCCGCAAGTGTACCGAGTGCGAGGACGCCGAGGACTAGCCACTGCCGACAGCAAGACATCCGCCTGGCCGGTGAAACGACAGCGTGGGACATGACGATCAAACCGACTGTCTCAATTCATGAAATTCCGCATCTTGGAGTAGAAACAATCGCATTTGGCGATGTAATCCTCGTCGCGCCAGTTGGACTGCAGGTAGCCATAGGCCTTGCCGCAGGCAACCTTGGTCTCGGACGCCCAGACGAAAGTCGGCCGCGTCGAGGAAATCCAGTGCGGATCGTCGGCGACAGCGATCGCCTCGTCCATGCGCGATACGACCTCCTTGGTCAATGTCGCGACATCCTGGTCAACGGTGAGCGAGGCTTGGCTGGCTTCAGCGCACTGCCGCGCGGCTGGTGCATAATCGACGATGAGATCGGCCGCGAAACCTGAAACGGGTATAAGAGCGACCATCGCCCCCACCAGCATGCTTCTGATCATGAAAAGGCTCCCCTGGAAATGCGGTTCCCAGATGATTACCGAGAACCGCTGAGCTGTCGAGATCGACATTGCGTTATGGAACATCGTGTGGGATGTTTTGCGACGTTTTCGCCCCGTTTTCGTCGTTGAACAGGACCTTCACCACCTCGGTCGACACCTGGAAGTTCTCCAGTACGGCGACCGTATGCCAAGTGTCACCGCTTCCGTCCGTGTCTACCTGCAGGTTAGCGTTCTGCTCATCCTGCACGACCTGGACATAATTGCCGACAAGGTTCGTACCCGACGGCAGATTGCCGAGAAGCGCGGACAGGTCGACGGAATCGTCCTGGCCGAAATTGTAGTCGGCGATGACGTCATGGATGTTACTCAGCGAATCGGGATCCAGAACGAAGATATCGCTGCCCTCGCCGCCGGTCATGGTATCCGAGCCGGTACCGCCGTAGAGAGAATCATCCCCCCCCTCGCCATAAAGCCAGTCGTTACCGATACCGCCTGCCAGGTAGTTGGCACCCGAGTTCCCGTGCAGGAAGTCGTTGCCAGAACCGCCGATCAGCCCTTCGATGCCCGTCAGCGTATCGCCAGCGGCATCGCCGCCGCCAATCGACCCCTCTGGCTGGCTGCCAGCAGTCGCAACCGATGAGGTGTTGCCACTGTCGTCGAGATTAATGAACACCGCCGACGTACTGCCGGTATAGTCGGCAATGTCAGTACCCGCGCCACCGTTGATGGTGTCTGTGCCGCTACCGCCATGAAATACTTCATTAGCAGAAGTGCCGGCAAAGGTGTTGTTTGCCGAACTCCCGCCAACTGACGTCACGAGAAAACTGGTGCTTACCGTATCTCCGTCACCATCGACACCAACCGCATTGACCGTGAAATTCACATCGGTCGCCGGTACGGCTTCCTCATATGACAACGTCGTGAAGGACACCTTTATGTCTTTATTTCCAGCTTCGTCGACGCCCGTCATTGTAACAGTATTAAAATTGAAAGGAGTTATCCCATTGGCTAAAAATACACTTGGCGACACCTCGACGAATGTATCTCCCGCATGAACCGGCACCTGAATGGTTACGGGGTTTAGCCCTCCATTCGATAGAGTGACTTTAATCAATCCATCTTCGTCGACCTGGGCGATATTAAGTTTGAAGTTGGAGACCGGGCTGTCAAATTCCATCTTGAAACTGTCATTAGCGTCAAAGGTGGTATTGCCCAAGCCAAACGCACTACTACTCCCAAAAGCATAGGCATTGAAATCGTCGGCCCCACCCGTGTCGTCGGCAAGTGCCGTGAGCTTTACGAAGCCAAAATCATAATTTCCAGTGGGCGAGTTTTTGATACTGCCGGCCAAATCAATCGTCGACGTCGTACCTGGTCGAACGGCAAGCTGCGTTATCTCATAAGTTCCGTCCAGGTTCAGCTTGATAGTGAAGGTAGGCGTCGCTGATCCTGGGGCAAATATGTTCATCGAAGCACTCCCGCTGGAACTGGTCGTCCATCCCTGGGGAAGGCCGGAAATGCTGGAAATCACCTCTGACGCCAAGCCATCGGCTCCTTCATTAAATACCAACAAACCTTGCAGCTTTCCAACCTCGTTAGCGAGAATTGCATTGGTGACTGTTCCAACTGCAATTCCGTCGTCCTCGAACTTGATGAGGCCGCCGCCGAGGTCGACCGTATCGGTGGCGACGTCCTTGTCGCCGTCCGTCACCGTCAGAACCGCCTGCAGCGCATTCGAGGCCAGCAAAACCGCCTCGTCGTAGCTGCTCGTGTTCGCATGGTTCAGCGACTCATATTGCGTCAGCGTCACCGACCCGTTGGCCGGGTTGATCTCGACCGTAAAGGCCACCGTGCCGCCCACGCGGCCCTCGATCACGGAGCCGTTCTGCACCAGCAGAATCTCCGTCGTGCTCCCCGTCAGGTAGAGCCCGGTGTGGCCCCCGTTCACGATCGCCAGCGAATAGGCCGTCGTCGCGCCTTCGTTGTCCTGGCCAACCGACGTGCCCGCCGTCGTGAACAGATCCGAACCGGAGACCGTCACCTGGCCAAGGCCAACAGCGGCCTCGCCGGCGTTCTCGCCCACCGTCTCGTCGACCACGATCGTCTTGGGCTGCGACACCAGTTCCAGCGATGCGCTCGGCCCGTCGTCCTCGAA
>NZ_JBQENM010000040.1:0-43244 GCF_052044795.1 Ensifer sp. 22521 | reverse complement strand
TTGGCGGCAGCCGCGACACTTTCGATCGCAGCCGAACCGCCTTCAGCGGCAGAGGCGAAGGAGGCGGTGCGCACGGTGATGACGCGCTTGGCTTCCGTCGTCTGTACCGTCTGGATGGCGTTGCCGGCATAGATCGGGCGCTTGAAGGTGTCGGAAGAGACGACCTCGATGATTTCCGAGACCTGGGCGACGTCGAGCAGCGCTGCGACGCGCGGCATGACGTTCTTGCCGACAGAGGTCGCCGCTGCGACGATCGTGTCGTAGTTGCCGGCGAGCGATACGATGAGGGCTGCCAGCGGCTCTGCGAGGTTGTTGGCAAGCGAGGCGTCGTCGGCGACGAGCACCTTGGCAACGCCTGCGAGCTTGGACGCCTGTTCGGCTGCCACCTTGGCGCCGCTACCGGCGACCAGCACATGCACATCGGCTCCAGTCCCACTGGCGATCTTGGAGGCGGCGGTCAGCGCCTTGGCGGTCTGGTCGGAAAGGTGGTTGCTGTCGTGGTCAGCCAGAAGAAGAATGGCCATGATGATATCTCCCTTCCTTAAATCAGAGCACGCCGGCTTCGGTCTTGAGCTTTTCGACGAGCTCGGCGACCGACTTGACCTTGATGCCGGCCTTGCGGCCCGACGGCTCCTCGGTCTTCAGCACCTTGAGGCGGGCAGCGGTGTCGACGCCGAAGTCCGCAGGGGTCTTCTTGTCGAGCGGCTTCTTCTTCGCCTTCATGATGTTGGGCAGCGAGGCGTAGCGCGGTTCGTTGAGGCGCAGGTCGGTGGTGACAACTGCCGGCAGCTTGATGTCGATGGTCTGCAGACCGCCGTCGACTTCGCGGGTCACGGTTGCCTTGCCATCGCCGATCTCGACCTTGGAGGCAAAGGTGCCCTGGGCCCAGCCGAGCAGAGCCGACAGCATCTGGCCGGTCTGGTTCGAATCGTCGTCGATCGCCTGCTTGCCGACGATGATCAGGCCCGGCTGTTCGGCTTCGGCGACGCCCTTGACGATCTTGGCCACAGTGAGCGGCTCGACCTGGTCTTCGGTCTCAACCAGGATGGCGCGGTCGGCGCCCATGGCAAGGGCCGTGCGTAGCGTCTCTTCGGCCTTGGCCGGACCAACGGAAACGACGACGACTTCCTCCGCCTTGCCGGCTTCCTTCAGCCGCAGCGCTTCTTCGACCGAGATTTCGTCGAAGGGGTTCATCGACATCTTCACGTTGGCAAGCTCGACGCCCGAACCGTCTGCCTTCACGCGGATCTTGACGTTGTAGTCAACCACCCGCTTCACCGTCACAAGTATTTTCATGGATTCTTCCCTCCAAGAGCTTTCGCAGGAAAATGCGCCTTAACGGAGCCGCCTGATTGTCGGTTGGCGACATCGATACGCGTTTTTTCTCCAATTACAATCGCTGTGCATGGCGCTAAATCGATATAATCCCGAGAATTGGAATGACGTTTACGTACACGTAAGATAAGCGGATGGCAAGCGGGTTCCGAGGCCAGTCTTCTACAGGTCGTCAATGCGGGGCCGGGGGCAGGCAAGTCCTTGAAAAACCGCCCGATCCGCGTTGATTGGGCGGAAAAGGCCAGGCTCCGCTCAGCTCTGGCGTCCCCAGGGCATCGGCGGTTTTGTCGCATCCGGAGCCGGCTGCTGCCTGGCCGTGACCGGTTCCGCCTTGTGGCGGACGGCGCGCGGCGTGACGATGGTGCGGTCGAAAAGCGGTACGTCGCGGCGTCGCAAAATGACCACCAGGATGAGGCCGGCGACGATGCCGCCGACATGGGCACTCCAGGAAACGCCGCTGCCGGGATCGACGACCAGCATGAAGAATTGCTGGCCGATCCAGAAGGCCAGCGGAATGGCCGCGGGCAGGGGCAGCGGGATGCGGACGAACACCAGAACCCAGACGCGCACCTTCGGATGCAGCAGGAAATAGGCGGCGACGACACCTGAGATCGCGCCGGATGCGCCGATCAGCGGTGCCTCTGAGGCCGGATCGAGAAGCCCATGTGCAAGGGCTCCGGCGGCGGCGCAGAGGAGATAGAAGGCGAGATAGCGGAAATGCCCGAGCGCGTCTTCGACATTGTCGCCGAACACCCAGAGGAACAGCATGTTCATCGCCAGATGCATGAAGTCGCCATGCAGGAAGGAATAGGTGACGAAGGTGAAGCCATCGGGAACGATGATCAGTGACGGATCGAGCTGGGCATAGTCGAAGATGAGCGCCGGGATATAGCCGAAGCCGAGGATCGCGGCATTGGCGAACTCTTCCGAGGCGATCGGCCCGGTGATCAGCCAGACGACGATGTTGATGACGATCAGGCTGATCGTGACGTACTGGACCTTGATGTGCTTCAGGGTGTTCGTATCGTGAAGCGGTATGAACATGCTCTCTCCCGAAGCGTCGTTCCATGCCACGGTTCCTCAACCCGAATCCGGCTTGGGAACGATGCGGAAGCGGACGTTATCTGTTTTTTCCGGGAATCCAAAGGACGTCGGATTGACCTTTGTCATTTGCCGAACGCGCCGCGACAAACAGGAAATCGGAGAGGCGGTTGATGTAGGCGATCGCCTCTTTGCTGACGATCTCTCCTTCGACGTTGGCGAGCGCTACCATCTGCCGCTCGGCCCGCCGCGCGACGGCGCGGGCGACATGCAACGCCGCTGAGGCAGGACTGCCGGCTGGAAGCACGAAGGAGCGCAAGGGTTCGAGCTCGGCATTCAGCCGGTCGATTTCGGTTTCCAGCCAGGTTACCTGCGCTGTGACGATCCGGAGCGGTTCGTATTGCGGCGGTTCGCCGGTGTCGGGCGTTGCGAGATCGGCGCCAAGATCGAAGAGATCGTTCTGGATCCGCATCAGCGCGTCGTCGAGCGTCGGGATGTCGGCCGTGTGCTGCCGCGCCAAGCCGACGAAGGCGTTGGTTTCATCCACCGCGCCATAGGCATCGACCCGGAGGTCGCTCTTGAGGCGGCGCGGACCTGTAACAAGCCCGGTGGTGCCGTTGTCACCCGTCCGGGTGTAGATCTTGTTGAGCTTCACCATCTGTCGTCACGGTCCTCTAGAGCAATTCCAGGAAAGGTGTGAAACGGCTTTCCGTCCGGAATTGCGTCATCTAGGTCGGGCAATTCCAGGAAAGGTGTGAAACGGCTTTCCGTCCGGAATTGCGTCATCTAGGTCGGGCAATTCCAGGAAAGGTGTGGAACGGCTTTGCGTCCGGAATTGCGTCATCTAGGTCGGGCGGCCGCCGCCGGTGACCCACAGCGTTACCATGATCAGGACGATCGCGATCGCTTGCAGCAGCACGCGGGCCTGCATCAGCTTGTTGGATTTGCTGGCGCTGCCGCCCCTCATCATGTTCAAGAGGCCGCGGAGCAAAACTATGGCGACCAAGCCCATGACGAACAGGGTCAGGCCGGTGAAGAAACTAGACATCGCATTCTTCCTTGCATTTTTACTCAGCCAAGTCGGCCGATGATGCGATAAAACAACGCTGCCGGCAGGAGCTTTTTCAGAAGCGCGCCCTGCCTGGCGGGCCTTGTTACAATATAGTGCGGTTTTGGTTTCTTTGCTGTCAGCGCGTGCTTCAAAACCGCATAAACCGCATCCGGGCCGAGCTTGCCGGGCGCGGGTTTGCCTTCGCCTCTCAAACGTCGCATCTGCCGTTCATATTCGACACGGTGCACCGAATTCTTGAGATCGATGAAACGCTCGATATAGGCAACGGCATTGGTCGTGAACTTGGACGTGATCGGTCCGGGCTCAATGAGGCTCACCTCGATGCCGCTGCCGGCAAGCTCCATCTTGAGCGTGAGCGACAGGCCCTCGATCGCAAACTTGGAGGCGTTGTAGGCGCCGCGCCAGCGATAGGGAACGATGCCGAGGATGGAGGAGCACTGCACGATGCGACCGCTGCCACGCGCCCGCATCGACGGAATCACCCGCCGCGTCAGGTCATGCCAGCCGATGACGTTGGTCTCGAGCTGAAGCCTAAGCGCTTCGGTCGGCAGGTCTTCGACGGCACCTGCCTGGCCATAGGCGCCGTTGTTGAACAGCGCGTCGATGCGTCCGCTGGAAAGCGCCAGCACCGTGTCTGCCAGGGCGGCGATGGTTTCCGGCTTGGTATAGTCCATCAGGAAGGTCTCGATGCCCTCAGCTTCAAGGGACTGGCGGTCTTCTTCCCGGCGCACGGTGGCAAAGACACGCCAGCCGTCGGCATGGAGCGCGCGCGCACAGTAGGCGCCGATCCCGGACGAACATCCGGTGACAATGATTGTGGGGCGATCAGTCATCCGATCGATTCCTGTAGAAATCCTGCCTCCGTTTCCCATATTCATCGGCGGGATACAATTGAATTGCGCAAGCCGGAACCCGCCAGCGTTGTCGCCGTTGGGATCGTGTGAAGCCAAGGAAACGGCACCGGGACGACAGCGCGGGAGTACGCGGTCGTGGAGCCCTGTAGGATTGGAATGGAATGCCAGCATTCATACGCATCACCTGGAAAGTCGTATTCGATGCGCTCTGGCATTTCAGCCTCGATGACGGTTGGGCGATGGCGAGCCATGTGGCTCTGTCGTCGCTGCTTGCCGTCTTTCCCTTTCTAATCTTCGGCACAGCACTCGGCAGCTTTCTCGGCGCTGATCAATTTGCCGAAACGGCCGTACACCTGATCTTCGACGCCTGGCCCGAATCGATCGCCAAGCCTGTCGCCGACGAGATCGTGCGGGTGCTGACGATCCCGCGCGGCGGGCTTTTGACCATTTCCGTTCTTGCCGCGGCCTATTTTGCCTCCAACGGCGTGGAAGCGCTGCGCGTCTCGCTGAACCGCGCCTATCGCGTCAGCGAGAGCCGTTACTGGTACATGACCCGGTTAGCGAGCCTCGGCTTCGTGCTCGCCGGCGTGCTGATCCTTGCGGCGCTCAGCATCCTGCTGGTCGCGGTGCCGCTGGCGGTGCGTTACACCGGGGAATGGTGGCCGTGGCTCGGCGGTGTGCTGGCGACAGTCGACAACTGGAGCCTGCCGCTCGCCCTGATCATGTTGACCGGTGGGCTGCTCGTGTCGCATCTCTGGCTGCCGGACGGTCACCGCAAGGTGGTCGACGTGCTCCCCGGCATCGTGCTGACGCTCGTCTGCTGGACGATCGGCGCCTATGCCTTCGCCTCCTATCTCGCGACCTTCGCCACCTATGTCTCGACCTATGCGGGCCTGGCGTCGATCATGATCGTGCTCGTGTTCCTCTACATGATCGCGGCGATCTTCATCATCGGCGCCGAGATCAACGCGGCAATCCTGAAATACCGGGTCAAACGCATGGTGCGGCGCAGCTTCCAGTTCCGCAGCGGCACCGATGCGGGCCGCGAATACGAGGACCTAAACGACTAGGGCCCGGACCTCTTCCGGGGTGCGGCCGGCGGCACGGAATGCCGCAATGCCGGTATCCTGGTTGCTCTTGGAGAGCTTGCGGCCATCCGGCCCAAGGATTAGCCGGTGGTGATGATAGAGCGGCTCCGGCAGGTCGAGAAGCCGCTGCAGCAGCCGGTGCACGGAGGTTGCGTGATAGAGATCGCGGCCGCGCACCACGTGGGTAATGCCCTGCAGCGCATCATCTGTCACGACGGACAGATGGTAGCTTGACGGTGCATCGGAACGCGACAGGATGACGTCGCCCCAGGCGGCGGGGTTGGCAGCAATGATGCCGGCTTCGCCCGCCGGCCCGGCACCGCTCTCGCTCCAGGTGAGGCGGGCGTTGCCGAAGAGGCTGATCGCTTTCTGCATGTCGAGCCGCAAGGCATAGGCTCTGCCACTCTCAAGCATGGCCGTTCGCTCACCGGTCGAATAGGTGCGCTCGCGTCCGGGATAGAGCGGACTGCCATCCGGATCGCGCGGCCAGGTCCGGCCGCCGGCTTCGGCTTCTGCGACGGCGGCCTTGATCTCGCCGCGGGTCATGATCGAGGGGTAGACCACGCCGAGTTCATTCAACCGTTCAAGCGCCGACGCATAGGCGCCGAAATGGTCCGACTGGCGGCGCACGGGGCGCTCCCAGTCCAAGCCGAGCCAGGCGAGATCCCTGGAGATCGCTGCCTCGAATTCCGGGCGGCAACGGGTCTGGTCGATATCCTCGATGCGCAGCAGGAAACGGCCGTTCGCGGCCTTCGCCATGTCGTGGTTCAGCACCGCGGAAAGCGCATGGCCGAGGTGAAGCAGGCCGTTCGGGCTGGGGGCAAAGCGGAAAACGGGTGGCGTGTCTGGCATCCTTTCCCTTTGCCATGGAAGGCGTATAAAAATCATCCGCTTTGTGGAGGCGTCATGCGGATCATCCGGACACATGAGGATATCGAAGCCGGGCTTTCCGGTCTGGTGATGCTCGATGCGCGTCTGGAGTACGTGGTCGCCAGGGCCGGGCCCGTGCCGCTCCGCCGAACCAATCCCGGTTACCGAGGCCTCGCCAGCATCATCGTCTCGCAGATGGTCTCGAAGGCAAGCGCTGCGGCGATCTGGCGGCGGATGGAAGAGAGGCTCGGCGAGGTGACGGCATCAGGGGTGATTTCGCTCAGCGATGAGGACTGCCGCGTCATCGGCCTCTCCCGCGCCAAGGCGGATGCGTTGCGTCGCGTCGCCGATGTGGTGGTGGGCGGCGAGATCGATCTCGATGCGATCTGCGACGCCGAAGCGACCGAGGCGATCCGGGACCTGACGGCGGTCAAGGGCGTGGGACGCTGGACGGCGGAGGTCTATCTGCTGTTTTGCGCCGGCCACCCGGATGTCTTCCCCTCTGGCGACGTCGCCTTGCAGAACGCGATCGGCCACGGGCTGGGCCTCGAATTGCGCCCGACCGCACGCGAAATTGATTCGCTTGCCGCCTCCTGGTCGCCCTGGCGCAGTGTCGCTGCGCGGCTCTTCTGGGCCTATTATGCACAGGAAATGCGCCGAGATGCTGTTCCTGTGACACCTTGAAGGAAAAAGCGAATCCAGCGCATGCATTTTTGTTTCCGGCTTCACAATCCTGTTGCAACGGGCCTAATATAGAAGGTGCAGATGCCGAATCGATCAGGAGAATACGCTTGACGATTGCAGTCTCACCTCAGGCCTTACCAGCGCTCGTCTTGAACGCTGACTATCGGCCGCTTAGTTACTACCCCTTGTCGCTTTGGTCCTGGCAGGACGCGATCAAGGCCGTCTTCCTTGACCGTGTAAACATCCTTGCCGAGTACGAACATTCGGTGTCGTCTCCGAGTTTCTCGATGCGACTGCCGAGCGTCGTTTGCCTCAAGAGCTACGTGCAGCCCTCGCGCCACCCGGCCTTCACCCGGTTCAACGTGTTCCTGCGCGATAAATTCGAATGCCAGTATTGCGGTTCGCCCGACGATCTCACCTTCGATCACGTGGTGCCCCGCGCTCACGGCGGCCAGACGACCTGGGACAACGTCGTCGCAGCCTGCTCCCCCTGCAATCTGCGCAAGGGCAGCAAGCTGCCGAAGCAGGCCGGCATGTTCCCGCACCAGAGGCCCTTCCAGCCGACGGTACAGGACCTGCACAACAACGGCCGGCTCTTTCCGCCGAACCATCTGCATGAAAGCTGGATGGACTATCTCTACTGGGACGTCGAACTGCAGCCCTGACGCTGTTCGTGCCTTCTTGCCGGATCAAGCCCCAGAGCGGGATCAGGACAGGTGCGTGCCTTCGCCAACCCGTGTCGGGTGGTTACGGCGCGAAAGTGTCCGCATTCCTGAGTCCGCCCAGGGAGATCAGCGCGCCTTTGCAGCGCCGCGCAGGGCGATCGCTGCGAGGATGAGGCTGGCGATCACGTTCCACCCGGCGAAGGAAAGGCCGAGCACCCGCAATGCGGCCTCCGTGCAGGACGGAGCGTGCTTCGAATCGAGATCGCCGAGCAGATCGCCGACATTCGACGACACGCCCTGTGCCGTCGTCGCGCAGGTGGAGGGGCCTTCCCAGAAGTGCCATTCGGCGCCCGAGTGATAGACGCCCATGCCGGCGCCGACGAGCATCAGAATTCCGACGATGGCGAGCAGCGTGCGTGTCAGCCACACCGGCAGCTTCAGCGCACTGGTGATGATGGCGAGAATGCCGACCGGAATGCCCCAGTAGTAGGGATCGCGCTGCAAAAGGCAGAGCGCGCAGGGGATGTAGCCACCGATATGCTCGAAGCCGAGCGCCCCGCCGACAGTTGCCGCCATGCCAAGTGTCACGACAATGGCGATCAGCAGGTGCTGGCGGGATTGGGTGGCGGCGTCGATCATCTATACCTCGCGGGCGGCAGCTCGGAACCGACACATGCCGCAGTGCAAACTGGATGGCGCCTTCTTAGGCAGGATCGCGCGCCCTGTAAATCGCGGTAGCCGCGACAGGTCCGCACGCTTTCGTGATTGTCATCGGGGCATGCTGAAAATGATGGTTGACCGCAGTGAAAACCTTCGTGTAAATCCGAGCCGCTGATATCGCACTTCCCTGAGCCCCATTGGCGGAATTGGTAGACGCGCTCGACTCAAAATCGAGTTCCGAAAGGAGTGCTGGTTCGACCCCGGCATGGGGCACCACCACACCACCCGAATTCACAGACATCATCCCCGACCGATGTTTCCGGCTTGGACGCGCCTTGGCCAGTGCTTGCCGCGCCGGTCATTGAACTGTCGCTTGCGAAGGTGTTAGGTGCGCTGCAGCAGAAATCTGTCATGGCAGTGTCATGTTACCGAGAATCGAGACTTACGACGAACTCTACCGCGCCTTCCAATGGCAGATCCCGGAGAGGTTCAACATTGGCGTTGCCGTCAGCGACGCCTGGGCGGCGCGTGAGCCGGAGCGCGTCTGTCTCCAGCACTTCGATTCCGATGGCGCGCATCGGGCGCTGACCTATGGCGAATTTGCCCGACAATCCTCTGCCTTCGCGCAAGGGCTCGTGGGCGAGGGCATTGCGCCGGGCGAACGTGTCGCAATTCTCCTGCCGCAGGGCTTCGAAACGGCGATTGCCCATGCGGCGATCTACAAGCACGGCGCGATCGCCTTGCCGCTTGCATTGCTCTTCGGCGTCGAAGCGCTCGAGTACCGGCTGCGTGACGCCGGCGTCGCGGCGGTTGTTACCAACGGTTTCGGCTTCGAGCGCATCGCCGCGATTCGGGACCGGCTGCCGGAACTGCGCCTCGTCGTGCTGGCGGAAGATCAGCCGCAGCCGGGGACGATCGCCTTTTCATCACTCGCATCCGGCGACCCCGAAGGCTTTGTGCCGGTGGATACGGGCCCGGACGATCCGGCGCTGATGATCTACACCTCGGGCACCACGGGGCCGCCGAAGGGGGCGCTGCACGGGCACCGGGTGCTGCTCGGCCATCTGCCGGGCTTCGAGTTTCATCATCATTTCCTGCCGCAACCCGGCGACCGCATGTGGACGCCGGCGGACTGGGCCTGGGCGGGAGGGCTGCTCAACGCGCTCTTGCCGTCGCTGCTTAACGGTGTGCCTGTCGTGTCATCGCCGGCGCAGAAGTTCGATCCGCATACCGCCTTTCGCATCCTGGAGGAGATGGACGTTCGCAACGCCTTCATTCCGCCAACGGCGCTCCGGCTGATGAAGGCGGTTGAGAAGCCGCGCGAGCGCTATCGCCTCAACCTCCGGACCATCGGTTCTGCCGGGGAATCTCTCGGTCGCGAGACCTATGAATGGGCAAAGGCGGCGCTCGGCCTCGAAGTGAGTGAGTTCTACGGCCAGACCGAGTGCAACATCGTCATCTCCTCGGCCGCCGATCTCGGCGTCGTCAAGCCTGGATCGATGGGCAAGGCGGCACCGGGCCACCGGGTGGCGATCATCGACGCCGAAGGTCATGAACTGCCGGCCGGAAGCGTCGGCCAGGTGGCGGTCAAGCGCCCGGATCCGGTGATGTTCCTCGGCTATTGGGGCAACGAGGCGGCGACGGAGAAGAAGTTCATCGGTGACTGGATGACGACGGGCGACCAGGGCGTGATGGACGAGGAGGGCTATTTCACCTTCTTCGGCCGGGACGATGACGTCATCACCTCGTCGGGTTACCGCATCGGCCCCGGCGAGATCGAGGATTGCCTTGCCGGTCATCCGGATGTGCAACTCGCCGCTGCCGTCGGCAAGCCGGATCCCGTCCGCACCGAGATCGTCAAGGCCTATGTCGTCCTGCGGCCCGGCGTGGTTGGTGACGAGCGTGTCGCCACGTCCGTTCGCGAGTGGGTGAAGACGCGGCTGTCGATGCACGAATATCCGCGCGAGATCGCCTTCGTCGATAGCCTGCCGCTGACGACTTCGGGCAAGGTTATCAGACGGTTCCTGCGCGAACAGGCAATAGCGGAGGCGCGCGGCAAGTGATGTCGCGAACGTCCCGCGGTGCCCAAGCGGACCTCTCTAGCGCCCGGCCAGCGCCTTGATCTTGTCACGCAGGATCCGCGCCATGTTGCGGGTGTTGCGGTAGAGGTGGAGCTGGGCTGCGACCTGGCGCACTTCGCGGTCGCGGGTTTGCTGCAGGCCGATCACCAGCGTGCCCATTTCCTCGCGCTCCTGCCAGAACCGGCTCATGACCGGGTGATCCGGCACGGCGCAGGAATCGGAGCGGGCGATGTTGGCATCGTCGAGGTGCCATTCCGTCAGTTCCGCCAGCAGCAGCTTGCCCGGGGAGAACTTGGCATAGCGCTCGTCGTACGCGGTCTTCCAGGTGTAGGCCTCGCCCGACATCAGGAACACCACCATGGATGCGATCGCCCTTCCGTCGAGGTCGAGCGTGTGGATGCGCACACTGTCGCCGTCGGCAAGATTGGTGATCGCCTCGCGGGCAAAGGCCGCACGGAAGCGATCGAGCACCATGGCGCTGCGGCCCTTTCCCTTCCATCCCGATGCTTCGAGCGCCAGGAATTCCTCCATGCGCAAGCGGACTTCGGCGGGTTGGCGGGCGACCGAATAGGTGAGCGCGCCTTCTTTTGCGAGGTTGTTCCACTGCCGCCGCAGCTCGCGGAAATGCGCTGGGCTGATGGCGTTGCGCAGATAGGTCGGACCGTCGAGCAGGCTTTCGAGCATGGGGCGGCTGAAGGTGTCGGTCACCGTCAGTGGCAGGTTGCGGCCGATGGCGACGGCGCGGGTGAGGCGGGCCACCTTGCCGTTGAGGCGCATGTCGGGAAGGACGAGCACTGAGGGCAGGCCGGTCGAGGGCGCGGTAAAGGCTTCGAACAGGTTGTCGATGGTTTCTGCCGCGTCTTCAGCGTCAAGAAGCGGGACGCCGAGCGGACCGAAGGGGTTCGACCAGGCGCGGATGATCGGCGCACCGATTGAGAAGCCGGGCTTTTCGATCGAGAACGGCATCAGGAACCGCAAGCGGCTGCGACGCTCGTCGTTGTCGCGCATGATGGCGAGCCGGATCACCCGTTCTTCGAGGCGGGGCATCGCCGGTGCAAGGAAGCGGCCGGTGAAGAAGACGTTCGGCTCCAGTGCCCGGTTCGACAGGAAGTCGAGCTCGCGCTGCAACTCGTAGCCGGCCTTGGCCGGGTAGATGGCGAGATGGCGTCCAGGGCGGCCGACCTCGATCAAATGCTCCGCGGTCGGGCCCGCATCGCCAGGCTGTGCCAGCCCGCCAAGGACCCGGGCGGCCCGACTGTTTGCATCGCTCGGAAGATTGGTATTGCCGATCATGGATGGACAGCCCCGTTGTTATCATTGCCGGCCCGCACGCTCGCGAAGGCGAAGAGCGCGAAGCCGAAGGTACGCCGGACGGCGATATGCAGCAACATCGCCTCGAAGAACATTGCACCTGCGGTTGCAAGAGCAGCGCCGGTCAGTCCGAGGAGAGGGATGAGGCTCAGGTTGAGTGCGATGTTGGCCACCAGCGCGCCGGCGTAGAGGATCACGCAGAGCGTCTGCTGGCCCGCCATCGTCAGAAGCGTTTCCGCCGGGCCGACGAAGGCCTTGGCGAGAATGCCGCCAAAGAGGATCATCATCAAGGGCATGCCGGTGACGAAGGCCGGCCCGAAGAGCGAAAGCAGGAAGGGGCCCGCCAGCAGCACCAGCGCGCCAACCAGGAGCGACGGCCAGAAGGCCCAACGCGCGCTTTCGATCGCGATGCCCGCGAGCTGCCTGCGGTCACGGGCCATGGCGTTCGAAACGCGTGGGCCCGTTGCCGCCTTGACGGCGAACATGACGAAGTGCACCAGCGCCATGGTCTTGGCGGCTGCGAAGTAGATCGCGACGTCCTCGGGATCGAGATAGAGGCCGACGATCACGACGTCGGAATTGGTCAGCAGGAAGCCGAAGCCATCGACCAGGAAGATGGGGATCGAAACCCGGAGCCAGCGGCCAAGCTCGATCCGCCGCGGCCCTTCCACATAGCGCGAGCGGAGACGATAGGTCAGCACGAGGAACTGCGAGACGGTTGTGACATAGGCGGCCGCCATGGCCGCGACCATGGCCGTTTGCGCCGTGTGGGGCGCGCCTGCCGTGACTGCCAGCACCATGAATGCCAGCACCAGCAGGGGGCGGATGATGAAAGTGGGGCTCAGGGCGGAGAGCGCCCAGCCATGGGCCCGCGAGGTTCCGTCCATCACGTCGCCAAGGGCGATCATCGGCAGGGTGAAGAGGCCGAGATAGAGCGGCACGAGGTAATAGGCGTCGATGTGCGCCGAAAAGAGCCAGAGGCCGAGCAGACCGACGACGGCGACCGTGGTGGCGGAGGTGAGGGCGAAAACGCGCACTGTCGTCGTTACGCCACGAATCTCGTCGAGCGCCGCAGTCGCCTGATACTCCGGCAGGAAACGGATCACGACGGAATGGAAACCGACGCAGGAGAGGCTGCCGAAGAGGATCACCAGCACCCAGACGAAGACGAAGATGCCGTATTCGAACTCGCCCATCATCCGGGCGAGGATGATCTGCGACAGAAAGGCGATGGCGGCGCTGAAAATGCGAACCGCGAAGGCGACGAGCGCCATCCGGCGGGCCGTGTTCTTCATGTCGGTGCCGGTCAGAATAGCGGCAACTGCGCCGATCAGCGCGGACAGGCGGTGTCTCAGCGCCGACGGCAGCATTCGTCCGGCCGTTTGACATACCGCCATGAACACGAGAACACCCTGAGATTACGCAATACAGGGCTTCAGTACTGCCAGAACAGCGTTAACAAACGGTTCAGCGCGGTTGTATTGGCGGGACGAGGCAATGCCGAAAAGCGACAGTGAGCGAGAACGGATGATGCGGGCGAAATCCATCGGCTGGCGCATGGTCGGCTGTCTCGAGGAGACCGGCATTGAACGGCTCGCTGATCTGAAGGCGGCGAATGCGGAAGACATCGCCTTCCGCATCGACACCACGCTCGGCCGCCGCCACATCAACAACACGGGCATTCGCGCGCTCGAAAACCTGATCACCTACGCCAAGTCGTTCGATCGCTAGAGCATCCCGCGCGCTCCAGGAAGCGCGCTACCGGAAACGAAAATGCCGCCCGAAGGCGGCATTTCCTGTAAGGAACCCGGGAGCGGAGAAACCCGCACTTTTATCCTGCGTCTCTTATGCCTCGTAGATGCCGTGGCAGTGCTTGTACTTCTTGCCGGAGCCGCAGGGGCAGAGTTCGTTGCGCGAGACCTTGCCCCAGCTCGACGGATCGCTCGCATCGCGCTGCACGGGGGCCGTGGCCAGAAGCGTTCCACCGTCGCCACCAAAGTCGTCTTCGCCCGTCAACGGGTCGATATGGTGGCCGTGCATGACCGGCGGTGCCGGCTGCGGCGCTTCGGCTGCTTCGCGCACCAGTTCGACGCGCATGAGTTGTGCGGTTACCGCCTGGCGCAGGTTGCCGAGCAGGGCCTGGAACAGTTCGAAAGCCTCGGACTTGTATTCCTGCAGCGGGTCACGCTGTGCGTAGCCGCGGAAGCCGATGACCGAGCGCAGGTGATCGAGGTTGACGATATGCTCGCGCCAGAGATGGTCGAGCGTCTGCAGCACGACGGAGCGCTCGACATACTGCATGATCTCCGGACCGAAACGTTCCGCGCGATCTGCGGCTTCCTTCTCGGCGGCGGTGGTGACGCGTTCGAGGATATCGGCCTCGTCGATGCCTTCTTCGGCCGCCCATTCGACGACCGGCAGATCGAGATTGAGGTATTGCTGCACGTCGGCCCTGAGGCCCTCGACGTCCCACTGCTCGGCATAGGCCTTCGCTGGAATGCGCTTGCCGACCATGTCCTCGATGACCTCGGTGCGCATGTCGGTCACGGTTTCGGTGACGCTTTCGGCATCCATCAGCTCGATACGCTGCTCGAAGATCACCTTGCGCTGGTCGTTGAGCACGTCGTCGTATTTCAGGAGGTTCTTACGGATGTCAAAGTTGCGCGCTTCGACCTTCTTCTGTGCGCGCTCGAGCGCCTTGTTGATCCAGGGATGGACGATCGCTTCGCCTTCCTTGAGACCCAGCTTCTGCAGCATGCTGTCCATGCGGTCAGAGCCGAAGATGCGCATCAGGTCGTCCTGAAGCGACAGGTAGAACTTGGAGCGGCCCGGGTCGCCCTGACGGCCGGAACGGCCGCGAAGCTGGTTGTCGATGCGGCGGCTTTCGTGACGTTCGGTCGCGAGAACGTAGAGGCCTCCGGCAGCGAGCGCCTGCTCTTTCAGCTTCTGCACTTCGGCGCGGATCGCCTCGATGCGCTGGTCGCGCTCCGGGCCGGGCTCGATTTCCGAGAGTTCCTGCTGGATGCGCATGTCGATGTTGCCGCCGAGCTGGATGTCGGTACCGCGGCCGGCCATGTTGGTGGCGATCGTGACCGCGCCCGGCACGCCGGCCTGGGCGACGATGAAGGCTTCCTGCTCGTGGTAGCGCGCGTTCAGCACCTGGAAGTTCGCAAAGCCGGACTTCTTCAGGAGGTCGGCAAGCTGTTCGGACTTTTCGATCGAGGTCGTTCCGACCAGCATCGGCTGGCCACGCTCGTGCGCCGACTTGATCTCGTCGATGATCGCCTTCAGCTTTTCGCCTTGCGTACGATAGACCTCGTCGTCCTCGTCGATACGCTTGATCGGCAGGTTGGTCGGCACTTCGATCACTTCGAGGCCGTAGATGTTGCCGAACTCTTCCGCTTCGGTGGAGGCCGTACCGGTCATGCCGCCAAGCTTGGAATACATGCGGAAGTAGTTCTGGAAGGTGATCGAGGCGAGCGTCTGGTTCTCAGGCTGGATCTGCACCTTTTCCTTGGCTTCGAGCGCCTGGTGCTGGCCTTCGGAATAGCGCCGTCCCGGCATCATGCGGCCGGTGAACTCGTCGATGATGACGATCTCGCCGTTGCGAACGATATAGTCCTTGTCGCGCTGGAACAGCTTGTGGGCCTTGAGCGCGTTGTTGACGTGGTGGACGATCGCGACGTTTTCGATGTCGTAGAGCGATTCACCCTTGAGAAGACCCGCCTCGCGCAGAAGGTTTTCGAGCTTCTCCGTGCCGTCTTCCGAAAAGTTGGCCGAGCGCTGCTTCTCGTCGATTTCGTAATCCTCGGCCGAAAGCAGCGGAATGAACTCGTTGATCGTGTTGTAGAGATCCGAGCGGTCGTCGAGCGGGCCGGAGATGATCAGCGGCGTGCGCGCTTCGTCGACGAGGATCGAGTCCACTTCGTCGACGATCGCGAAGAAGTGGCCGCGCTGGACCATCTGGCCGCGCTCGTACTTCATGTTGTCGCGCAGGTAGTCGAAGCCGAGTTCGTTGTTGGTCGCGTAGGTGATGTCGCAGGCGTAGGCGTCGCGGCGCTGCTCGTCGGTGAGACCGTGGACGATGACGCCCGTCGTCATGCCGAGGAAGCTGTAGACGCGGCCCATGGTGCCGGCGTCGCGCTGGGCGAGGTAGTCGTTGACGGTAACGACATGTACGCCTTTGCTGGCGAGTGCATTCAGATAGACCGGAAGCGTCGCGACGAGGGTTTTGCCTTCACCGGTTTTCATTTCGGCGATCGCGCGCTCGTGCAGGATCATGCCGCCGATGAGCTGAACGTCGAAGGGACGCAGGCCGAGCACGCGGCGGGCGGCTTCGCGAGCAACAGCAAAAGCCGGTACCAGCAGGTCATCGAGCGTCTTGCCGTCGGCGAATTGCTGGCGGAATTCCACGGTCTTGGCGGCGAGTGCCTCATCCGACAAAGCCTTCGTTTCGGCTTCAAGTGCGTTGATGGCGTCCACCCGAGCCTTGTAGCCGCGCACGCGACGTTCATTGGCGGAACCAAACAACTTGCGGGCTAGGCCGCCGAGACTGACCATACGAATGGTCCTTTCTTTTTTGTTGCCTTAGGTCTCATGGCCGCGCCGCGAAAACCGCGCAATGCCGTGAAACGCCCGGAAACTGTTCTGGACGCGAGGTTGCGTGACAGATAAGAGGGGGGTCGAATTATGTCAACGCACTTGCACTGCCGGACGGCTACAGAACCGCCACATTCTGGTGGTGTGCAGCCGCTACAAGTCGCAGGTAATTGCGCCGAAGGCTAATGTGAAAGGTTAGTGAGCATGTCCAAGTTGAAAACCCTGGCCGCCGCGGCACTGGTTGCGGCGATGGCCGTTCATGGTGGCGCGCGCGCGGAAGACGCCGATCCGGTGATCGCCAAGGTTGGCGGCGAGGAAGTGCGCCAGTCCGAGCTCACGCTGGCGCTGGGCGGTCTCGACCCGCAGCTGCAGCAGATGCCGGAGGAGCAGAAGCGCGCCGCCGCCCTCTCGGCGATCATCGACGTCAAGCTCCTTTCGAACACTGCCGAAAAGGAAGGCCTGCAGGATGATGCGGCCTTCAAGCAGCGCGTCGCCTACCTGACCGAGCGCGAACTGCACAATGCCTACTTCAAGAAGCATGTCGTCGACGCCATCACCAAGGAAGAGGTGAAGGCGCGCTACGACAAGGAGATCGCCGCGATCCCGGTGCAGGAAGAGGTGAAGGCACGCCACATCCTGGTCAAGACCGAGGATGAGGCCAAGGAAATCATCAAGGAACTCGACGCCGGCAAGAGCTTCGTCGATCTCGCCAAGGCGAAGTCGACCGATCCGAACAAGGACGACGGCGGCGACCTCGGCTACTTCACCAAGGGCCGCATGGTGCCGGAATTCGATACAGCTGTCTTCGCACTCGACAAGGGTGCCTACACCAAGACTCCGGTCAAGACCCAGTTCGGCTTCCACGTGATCCTGGTCGAAGACAAGCGCCCGCAGGCCCCGCCGCCGCTGGAGCAGGTCGAGCCGCAGGTTCGTCAGCTTGTCATGCGTGACAAATACGTTGAGCTGCTTGCTGCCGCCAAAAAGGACGCAGGCGTCGAGATTTCCGATCCCGCTTTGAAGAAGGCCTATGACGAGGCCAACAAGGCGCAGGAAGCCAAGTAATTTCGATTGGCAGGCCCTGCCGCTCGCGGGACCTGCCATCACCGCTTTTTGTCGATGCCCGGCGGTGAAAACCGTTCGGGCATTTGTCGCAAGATAGATCTGGAGCAGCTTCGGTTGTAAACCGCTCCAGGTCTTTGTTCTTACGCATTTCCTGACGGAAAACCGCTACGCACTTTTCCTGGAAATGCTTTGGCCCCAACACGTCACAGCAGGTTTCCCATGTCCGGCTCCGTTTCTCCGCTTGCTCCGAAAACCTTCGCCGAAATGCCTTCCGTCCGCGGTGTCCGCATGGCGACCGCTGCCGCCGGCATCAAGTACAAGAACCGTACCGACGTGCTGATGATGGTGTTCGACAAGCCGGCCGCTGCAGCCGGTGTTTTCACCCGCTCCAAGTGCCCGTCTGCTCCTGTTGATTTCTGCCGCCAGAACCTTGCCGGCGGCATCGCGCGCGCTGTCGTCGTCAACTCCGGCAACGCCAATGCCTTCACCGGCAAGAAGGGACGCGAAGCCACGGAATTGACTGCAAAGTCTGCGGCGAAGGCAGTCGGCTGTGCGGAGAGCGAAGTGTTCCTCGCTTCGACCGGCGTCATCGGCGAACCGCTGGATGCGACCAAGTTTGCGGGCGTGCTCGACGATCTGGCCGTTGCCGGCAAGGAAGATTTCTGGTTCGAAGCCGCCAAGGCGATCATGACGACGGATACCTATCCGAAGGTTGCGACCCGCATGGCCGAAATCGGTGGCGTCAAGGTCACGATCAACGGTATTGCCAAGGGCGCCGGCATGATCGCGCCCGACATGGCAACGATGCTCTCCTTCGTGGTCACCGATGCAGACATCGCGCCGGCCGCACTGCAGGCTCTGCTTTCCGCGGGCGTCGGCCCGACCTTCAATTCGGTCACGGTCGACAGCGACACGTCGACCTCCGACACGCTGATGCTTTTTGCAACGGGTGCGGCGGCAGCCGACGGGCAGCCGGCAATCTCCGACGCGGCCGATGCGCGCCTCGACGCCTTCCGCGTCGCGCTCAACGACCTGCTGCGCGATCTGGCGCTCCAGGTGGTGCGCGATGGTGAAGGCGCGCGCAAGATGGTCGAAGTCACCGTCGAAGGTGCTGAAAACGACGCAGCCGCCAAGCGCATCGCGCTCTCGATCGCCAATTCGCCGCTGGTGAAGACGGCGGTTGCTGGCGAAGACGCCAATTGGGGCCGCGTGGTCATGGCCGTCGGCAAATCAGGCGAGATGGCGGAACGCGATCGGTTGGCGATCTGGTTCGGCGATGTGCGGGTGGCCGTCGAAGGCGAGCGCGATCCGACCTATTCGGAAGCGGCTGCCACTGCCGTCATGAAGGCCGAGGACATCACCATCCGCGTCGATATCGGCCTCGGCTCCGGTCGCGCCACGGTCTATACCTGCGACCTTACGAAGGAATATGTCGAGATCAACGGCGATTACCGCAGCTGAGGCTCCGGTCGAGCGATCGTAAGCAGTCTGGTATCCCGGACTGGCGAGAGGTAGCAAAATGACATCGAGTGATGCTCGGCCGGCGGGCAACGTCGCGGCCGAAGGTGGGGAAGTGGTAATGGTGGATCTTCCGAGCGTGCGCCGTCTCGAGGCCGTGGGCTTCCGGGCCTGGCCGGCAGCATCGGTGCACTATGACGGCAGCTGGCTGATCCGGCTCAACGCGGGCCATGATTCCAAGCGTCTCAACTCCGTCAACCCGC
The DNA here is from genome assembly GCF_052044795.1 of Ensifer sp. 22521. Lineage (NCBI taxonomy): Bacteria > Pseudomonadati > Pseudomonadota > Alphaproteobacteria > Hyphomicrobiales > Rhizobiaceae > Ensifer > Ensifer sp. 22521. The sequence goes on along the minus strand of NZ_JBQENM010000040.1, from coordinate 24,201 downwards.
TCGATCCATCCGACTATCGCGATATTCCAGTGCGCCTTGAAAAGGCGGCCAGGCGCTTTGCGGACTATGGCCGGCCCCTGACCGTGCGCCAGACGCCGCTGACGCCGCCGCAACTCGTTGCCCATATGGATGCCGAAGGCTGGACGGCATTCAGCCGCAGCCTGGTGATGACGGCCGATCTTGCCGAGCGTGAATTCGGCGACGGCATCGATCACCTGCCGATCAAGGACGTCGGTCGCTTCGTCGATGCCTGTATCGGCATCGCCAAGGGCGATCCGAAGAGGAAGGCGGCGCTTACCGAGATCATCAATGCGATCAAGCCGGAAAGCGGCCTCTTCCTGTTTGAAGATGCCGAGACCGGGCCGACCGCCGTGGCACTCGTCGTGCAGGACAACGACCTCGCCGGCATCATGCAGTTTGCCGTGGACGAGCGGGTTCGCGGGAAGGGTGTCGGCAAGGCGATGCTCGATGTCTGCCTGCGCTGGGCGCGGCTGCGGGGAGCAAAAAAGGCCTGGCTGCAGGTCGAGGCGGAAAACAGCGCGGCGCTGGCGCTTTATCGCGGTGCCGGTTTCTCCGAGGTCTACAGCTACATCTACAGAACGCCGGGGGCTTGAGGCCATGAACGTCAGCGGAAAGAAGATCGTCCTCGTCGCCGCCTGCGCCCTGGTCGACAGCGACGGCCGCATTCTGCTGGCGCAACGGCCGGAAGGAAAGTCGCTTGCGGGTCTTTGGGAGTTTCCGGGCGGCAAGGTCGAAGCCGGCGAGACGCCCGAGGAAACCCTGATCCGTGAGTTGGACGAGGAACTCGGCATCCGCACCAAGGTCGCGTGCCTCGCGCCACTGACCTTCGCCAGCCACACCTATGAGGACTTCCATCTGCTGATGCCGCTCTATGTCTGCCGGCGCTACGAAGGGGTGGCGACCGGACGCGAGGGCCAAGCGATCAAATGGGTCAGGCCAAAGGCCCTGCGCGACTACCCGATGCCGCCGGCTGACGAGCCGTTGATACCATTTCTTATGGATTTGCTCTGAACCTACCCGAAATCTGATTGATTATTAATCGATCGTTTATCTCCCTCGCGCAAAGATAGCTCAATTCATTTTCGGTACGCATTGTTGGTGAACGGCGTACTGATTTCAGGCAGTGCGGTGGAACCAAGCTTGGGAAGGGCGCTTGCGTTCGCCGTGCTTTGTGCGTTTGTGAGGCTGGGATGGTGGACGACGATTTCTGGAGCACGGTTCAGGAAAAGGATCTGGTGACTAATCAGTCCCGCCGGACGGGTGTGCTCAATCTGTCCCTGCTGTTTGGAACGGCAGTGATCGCGCTGACGCTGATCCTGACGCCGATGCTGTCTTCGAAGAACGACAGGCGCATCATGGCCAATACGCCCGTCGACTACGACAATATTTCCACCGGCTCCATCCCCTCGAGCGGGACCACCAAGCGCTATACGGTACGGCGTAGCGTGCTGCAGGAGATGCCCGGTGCGGTCTGCATCATCGATGCGGACGGTCGCAAGAGCGGGTGCTGACCCGAACGCCTCCGGTTTTCGGCTGCTGCCGCACGTTTCGGACTGAACACGAACCGGACTGGGGAGCATGGAAAAGCTGAAACGCCTGTTTCGCGATAGAAGCGCTGGTATCGCAATCGAGTACGCGCTCATCGCCGCCATCGTCTCCCTGAGCGTGATCCTCGGGGCCGAACAGATCGGCAACGTCCTCTCAGCCGTCTACAACTCCGTCGCGACGGCTTTTCAGGGGGCCTGAGTTCGGGGCAAACACGACCGCCCTTGTTAAAGCGGTTGTTCCTTGGTGCCGAGCGCTGTCGACAGCCGCTGCTTCGCGGAGCCCGGTTTCAACGGCTTCTGCTGGCTTTCATGCGGCGCCCATCCGGACAGATAGATCACCGAGAATGTCGCGCGGACGCGGCCGTCCGGATCGGAGAAGCGTTCGGCATAGATTTCCGCGGCCCGCAGGAAGAAGCGACGCGAAACGGGCAGGCGGCTTCGGGCAGTGAGCGGGCTGGCCATGCCCATGGCGCGCAAGTCGCGCATCAGCGCAAACAGTGAATCGTAACGCACCGTATAGGTTTCGGTGTCCGTGACCGGCAGCGCGAAGCCGGCGCGTTGCAGCAGCGCGCCCACATCGCGGACATCGGCGAAGGGGATGACCCGCGGACTGGCTCCGCCCGTCAATTCCGCCTCGGCGGCTAGGAGCGCTTCGCGCAGTTCCTGCAGCGTACCGCTGCCCGGGATGGCGGCGAGAAAAAGCCCGTCGGGCTTCAGCGCCCGACGAACCTGGATGAAGGCGCCCGGCGTGTCGTTGGTCAGGTGTAGGGAGAGTGGCGAAACCACCAGGTTAAAGCTTTCCGGTTCGCCCGGAACCTCTTCAAGCGAGGCGATCGTTACCGGTGCTTGCGCAGAACCAAATCGCGCATCCGTTTCCACGCGCTCGACGGCACCGACCTTGCCCGTTGCCATGAGATGGTGGGCCGTTTGCCCGGTGTAGCCGTGCAACTCCAGCGCGCGATCGAAGTGACGTTCGACCACGCTGACGCGTTCGGCGAGTTCCTGGGCGACGATATCGAGAAGGAAACCGGCCTTCGGATCGGCGTTTCTGAGCGCCCTTGCCCGATGTGCCTCGACGAGGCTCTGGTCAAAGATTTTTTCCACGATACTGTCTCCGCAAGCTGGCCAGCAAAAAGACCTTCGGAGGTTCAAAGTCAACAGCATGGCATGGGAGAGACCGCTGTTTCCGGAGGAAGGGTGGGGGTGGGTGCTGCGGGGGCTCGTCTCCGGGGCGGTCGATCTCGTCTATCCGCCGGTCTGCTGCGGTTGCGGCCGGATGGTAGGCAGCCATCGCGCGGTTTGCGCTCCTTGCTGGTCGACGTTGCCGCTGATCGAGCGCCCTTTTTGCGATATTCTCGGGACGCCCTTTTCGGTCGACCATGGGCCGGGCTCGGTTTCGCCCGAAGCCATTGCCAATCCGCCGGCCTTCGACCGTCTGCGGTCGGTGGCAATCCATGAGGGCATTGCCCGTGATCTGGTGCACGGGCTGAAATATCGCGATCGCACCGATCTTGCGCCGATGATGGCGGAATGGATGATCCGGGCGAGTGACGGTGCGGTTGCCTCGGCCGATGCGATCATCCCGGTGCCATTGCACGCCTTTCGGCTCTGGAGGCGTCGGTTCAACCAATCGGCGGAACTGGCACGGGCCATCGCGCGGCTCTCCGGCAGGCCTTATCAACCCGATGTGCTCAAGCGTATCCGACGCACAAGCCGGCAGGTGGGCCTTGCCCGGCAGGCACGTGAGGACAATGTGCGCGGTGCCTTCGCGGTCTCGGAAGACGGCAAGGCGGGTCTCCGTGGGAACAGCGTGGTTCTCGTCGACGATGTATATACGACCGGTGCAACCGTCTCTGCAGCGACCCGTGCGCTGAAGCGGGCGGGAGCCGGGCCGGTCACGGTTTTGACCTTTGCAAGAGCCATATCCGGTCTTATATGACAATCAGTTATCCGGCACGGTGGCCGGTGAAGGAGCGATTGAGGATCATGGCTTCAGTGGTCATTTATACGCGTCAGTTCTGCGGTTATTGTTCGGCGGCCAAGAAACTATTGGAAACCAAGGGCGTGCCCTTTCTCGAACATGACGCAACCTATGATCCGAAGGTGCGGCAGGTGATGATCGAAAAGGCGCATGGCGGCTCGACCTTCCCGCAGATCTTCATCAATGACATTCATGTCGGCGGCTGTGACGATCTGCACGCGCTGGAACGCGCCGGCAAACTCGATGCGCTGCTGGCGGCCTGAGGCGGATCTGACGTTTCGCACATCGCCAACGCGAGGCTGTGTTGGCCGCGTGCACCAGGAGTAGAACGACGATGACCTTCAAGGCTGCAGCCATTCAGATGTGCTCCGGCGTCGATCCGCTAGACAACGCGGAGACGATGGTCCGGCTGGTGCGCGAGGCGGCGGCTCAAGGGGCGATCTATGTCCAGACGCCGGAAATGACCGGCGCGCTCCAGCGGGACCGGGCGGCTCTGCGCGCGATCCTGAAAGATGAGGCGAACGACATCATTGCCGGTGCAGCGGCGAAGCTCGCCGGTGAACTCGGGATCTACCTCCATGTCGGCTCGACGCCGATCGCGCTTGCCGACGGCAAGATCGCCAATCGCGGCCTCTTGTTCGGACCAGATGGTCACAAGATCTGCGACTATGACAAGATCCACATGTTCGATGTTGACCTCGACAACGGCGAAAGCTGGCGGGAAAGTGCTGCCTATCAGCCCGGCGGCACGGCACGCATTGCCGATCTCGACGTCGGCAAGCTTGGTTTCACCATCTGCTACGACGTGCGCTTCCCGGAGCTCTTCCGGCAACAGGCGGTCGCCGGCGCCGAGATCATGTCGGTTCCCGCCGCCTTCACGCGCCAGACCGGCGAGGCGCATTGGGAAATCCTCCTTCGCGCCCGTGCGATCGAGAACGGTCTCTTCGTCATCGCCGCGGCGCAAGGCGGCACGCATGAGGACGGGCGCGAGACCTTCGGCCATTCGATGATCGTCGATCCCTGGGGCAGGGTGCTTGCTTCGGCCGGACCGAGCGGCGAGGCGATCGTGCTTGCCGAAATTGATGTCGCCGCCGTGCATGCGGCACGCGCAAAGATACCGAACTTGAAGAACGCCCGCAGTTTCGTGCTCGATGAAGTGGTGCCAACCGGGAAGGGAGGCGTTGCCGCTTGATCCGCTATACAATTTCCTGCGACAACGGCCACGCCTTCGAAGGCTGGTTTTCGTCGAGTGACGATTTTGACCGCCAGGTCGACCGCAAGCTGGTTTCCTGTCCCACCTGCAATTCAACGTCCGTTGCCAAGCAACTGATGGCGCCTTCGGTCGCGACCGCGCGCAAGAAGGAAGCGACGCGGGCGGTGATCATGGATCAGGCGCAGAAAGAAACGATCGCCAAGATCCGCGAACTGGTGAAGACCGTGCGCGAGAACGCCGAGGACGTTGGCGAGCGCTTTCCCGAGGAAGCGCGCAAGATCCATTACGGCGAAGCGGAAGAACGCGGCTTGATTGGTAAGGCGACGGCGAAAGAGGCTGTGGCGCTGCTTGAGGAAGGAATTGCGGTCGCGCCGCTGCCGATCTTGCCTGACGAGGTCAACTGACGCGCGGTCTATTGGCGCCTCGGGTTCGCGTTATTTGCTACCTGCTCTTTAAAAACAACGTCTTGCTTCCCACCTCGCGGCTTCGCAACGGGAGATTTTTCAGCCAATGACTTTGTCCGAGCTTCGCATTTCCACCGATCGCCTCGTCATCCGGCCATTTGTGCCCGACGATTTTGCAGCCTTCTTCGCCTATCACCGGCTGCCGGACGTCTATCGCTATCTCTATCAAGAACCGCTGGACGAGACGGCTGCGCGAGCGAAGTTCGCCAAGGCTTCAGCGCCGGAACTTGCTGACGACGGGGATGTCGCGGTGTTCGCGGTCGAACGCCAGGAGGATGGCGCTCTGATTGGCGAGGTGCTGCTGAAGCTCGCAAGCCGGGCGGCCGAGCAGGCGGAGACCGGCTACATCTTCAATCCGGCATTCGCCGGCAAGGGCTATGCCACCGAGGCGATGCGCGCCATTCTCGATCTCGGCTTTTCGACGCTGCACTTCCACCGGATTTTTGCCCGGCTCGATGCGCTGAACAAGGGATCGGTTGGTGTCGTCGAACGTCTCGGCATGCGCCGCGAAGCGCATCTGATCGAGAATGACCGGTTCAACGGCACCTGGGGCGACGAACTCGTCTATGCGCTGCTGAAACGAGAATGGCAGGCCAAGTCTGAGATCGGCTGAGTCCGCAGACGAGCCGGCCAGCGGCGTTACAGCGGACGCTTGGCGACGAGCATGTAGTTGACGTCCATATCCTTGGACAGGTTCCACTGATTGGCGAGCGGATTGAAGAAGACGCCGGTGCGTTCAGTGACTTCGAGACCGCTCGCTGAGAGCGGCTTTTCCAGTTCTTCCGGGCGTACCAGCTTTTCATACTGGTGGGTGCCGCGCGGCAGCCAACGCAGCACGTTTTCGGCGGCGAAGATGGCAAGGGCTGCTGCCTTCATGGTGCGGTTGATCGTGGCGACGAACATCAGACCGCCAGGTCGAACCATATGGGCACAGGTGGTCATGAAGAAATCGACGTCGGCGACGTGCTCGACCACTTCCATATTGAGCACGATGTCAAAACTCTCGCCGGCTTCGGCGAGCGCTTCCGCGGTCACAGCGCGATAGTCGACCGCCACGCCGCTCCCGGCCGCATGCGTCTTGGCGATGCCGATGTTTTTCTCTGAGGCGTCGGCGCCGAGGACGTCTGCACCCATGCGCGCCATCGGCTCGGACAGGAGGCCGCCGCCGCAGCCGATATCGAGCAGCCGCAGACCTTTCAGCGGTTGCGGGCCCTTGGGATCGCGACCGAAATGTTCGGCCACCTTGTCGCGAATGTAGGCAAGGCGAACGGGATTGAACTTGTGCAGCGGCCGGAACTTGCCGGTCGGGTCCCACCACTCCGCAGCCATGGCGGAGAACCGGTCTACCTCGCTCTGGTCGATCGTCGTGCGTGCGGTCTCGCTCATGTCGCCGTCTCCTTGCATCGTCTCTGGTGAAGTCGGACGATCGGGCAGGGAAGTCAAGAGCCGACGCTGGGCCAGATGGGCGCAGGTCAGGCGGGCGCGTTGTTCTACCTGCTCTATTGCGCATCCGCCTGCGGCTGGTAGTGCAGGATGACCACGCCCGATTTCAGTGGGCGAGAGTGGGTCAATTTGAGTTCCGTTCGCTTCAACCCCGGCTTGAACAGGGGCACGCCGTTGCCCAGAAGCACCGGATTGATGCCGAGACGATACTCATCGACGAGGCCCTTCGCGATCAGCCCTGCAGCGAAGTCCGCACTGCCGAAAACGAAGATCGTGCCGCCATCGCGTTGCTTCAGCCGTTCGACTTCCTTGGCGGCGTCGCCGGTCAAGAGTGTCGTCCTGTGCCAATCGGCGGATGTCAGCGTGCGCGAGAAGACGAACTTCTCGACGCCGTTCATGAAGGTGGCGATGTTACCTTCGGCGGACGGCCAATAGGCCGCCATCATTTCATAGGTCACGCGGCCGAAGAGCAAAGTGTCCGCTTCGAGTTGCGTTTCGCCGATATAGGCGGCGAGTTCGTCCTCGAAGACGAACCAACCGATGTCATGCCCCGGTGCTTCGAAGAAGCCGTCGACGCTGACCATGTCCCACATGATGACCCTGCGCATTGTCTCTCTCCGTTGCTGCATGTCCTGGCATGGGGAAGATTGGCAAAACTGATATAGTTTTGCAAGTGGTTTATCTTTCGAACCAGATTGATTCGCGGCATGGCTCTTCGCCGTGCTAGCATTCTTAGGATCTGCGGCGGATGGGGGAATTCATGGCGCTTGGCAGGATCGACTGGGCAGTCGCTGTCGTTGCGCCGAAGCCTTCTGATCAGCTGCTCGAAATCGGCTGCGGTCACGGCGTTGCAGTGACCAAGGTTTGCGAGCGGCTTGTCGACGGGGGGATTGTAGCCATCGATCGATCGGCCACCATGGTCGCGGCGGCAATGCGCCGAAATGCTGCACACCTTGCTGCCGGGCGGGCCATCGTGCAGGTCGCGGACCTTCGCTCACTCGATCTGGATCATCGCCGCTTCGACAAGGTGTTTGCGATCCGCGTCGGCGTCTTTACGCGGGGCGATCCCACGCGTGAGTTTGCTGCGCTGGTACGGCTGTTGAAGCCGGAAGGGCGCCTCTTTCTCTTTCACGACGAGCCGTCCACGGGTGCGGATGAGGTTGGCGCGCGGATCGAAGCGGCAGTTCTTCGCCATCGGTGGAACGTCGAGGCTCGGTCGACGCACGTCTTCGACGGCGGCGAGGTCGCCTGCGTGATCGCCCGGCCGCCTTCCTAGCTACGATGCAGAAGGTGACGCCCGCTCATCGCGGGCGTCACGGGTGCCATCGGGTTCGCTTGCGCGATCGCTAGCCGAGTTCGCTCGCCGCAGCTGAGGCGAAGAAGTCTTCCGGGTCCTCGACTTCGACGAGCCGGCGCTTTTCGATCAGCCAGAAGCGGTTGCCGACATTGCGCACGAAGCTGCGGTCGTGGGAGACCAGAAGGCAGCTCGTCTCGTGTTTCAGCAACTCCGCCTCGAGTGCCTCCTGGCCCTCGATGTCCAGATGGTTGGTCGGCTCGTCGAGCAGGTAGAAGTTAGGCTCCTTCAGGCGCAATACCAGCATGGCGAGGCGCGCCTTCTGGCCGCCGGAGAGTCGGCCGATTGCCTTCTCCTGCATGTCGATGCCGACACCGGTACCGACAAGGAAGGTGCGCGCCCGCTGATCGCCGAGCGAAAAGCGGCGGGAGAGGGCGGCAAGCGGCGTCTCGTCGTCCGAAAGCCCGGCAAGCGCCTGGTCGCTGTAGCCGAGCACCAGCGAAGGCGTCGCCTTCAGTGTATCTGGCGCGCGGCCGGGCTCCTCGATCGCGGCACGGATCAGGTTGACGAGCCGCGTCTTGCCGGCGCCGTTTTCGCCCAAGAGCACGATGCGATCGCCCTGGCAGATCCAGCGCTTGCCGGTGCGGAAGAGCGCCGTGCCGTCCGGCGTTTCGACCGGGACGTCGTCCAGTGTCACCAGGATCTTGGCGTGGGTGCCGCGGTTGGCGAGCCGGATCGCGCCGGCGGAGCGCTCCTGATGCGCCGGTTTCGCCGCGTCCTCCAGCCGTTCGGCTCGCTGCTTCAACTGTTTCGTCTTCACGGTCAGCAAATCGCTGCCGGAATTGATGCCGATGTTGTTGAGCTTGGCGGCCTGGCGGCGAAGCTGTTGCGCCACCTTCATGTCACGCTGATAGCGCCGCTCCTCGGAGGCGTCCACTTCATCGAGGGTAGCGCGCGCCCGCGAATAGGGGAGCGCGAAGATTGGCGATTGCTCGGGTCTGAGGAACAGCGTCCGGTTGGTGGTGGCGTCCAGGAAGGCGCGGTCGTGGCTGGCGACGAGCACCGGCACGTCGCGCGGCAGGGCGTTCAGCCAGGCTTCGAGCCGGGCGATCTTGGCGAGATCGAGGTGGTTGGTCGGCTCGTCCAGGAGCAGGGCGTCCGGATCGCTGACCCAGACGCGGGCGAGAAGCATGAGCCGCTGCCAGCCGCCGCTCAGTTCCGAGACCGCACGCTGGCGCAGCACTTCCGGCACGTCGAGCGAATCGAGCACGATGTCGACGCGCCAGCTCTCGTTTTCCGCCTGGTCGGCCGGAAGGGCCGAAAGGACGGCGTCGTGGAAGGAGAGGGGCAGCAATGCGGCCGCAACGTTCTGCTCGACATGGCCGATGGTCAGGCCGCGTGAGCGCGTGATTTCCCCGGCGGTCGGATCGAAACTGCCTGCGATCGATTTCAACAGGGTCGTCTTTCCGCGGCCATTCGCGGCGACGATGCCGATACGGTCACCGGCGGCGACGGAGAGGCTGAGGTTGGAAAAAAGCGGTGCGCTCAGGCTGACACCGAGGTTGCGGATATTGATCAAGGCCATGGTCGTTCTCTGGACTGCGCGAGCGACGACGAGACATCCGTGGCGGCACTTCGGGCCGGGTTTCCGGATGATTGGACCCGGAACAGCACGCATGCTGTCAACGGGCCGTCGGCTCGGTATTGGAAGACGATGCAGGCGCTTAAACCGAAACGGTTCCGCACTGCATCACTCTGGGCAGACCAGGGATAGGATCGCGATTTTCGCGAAAGGATGTCTGGTCAGCCCTGCAAACGCGTCTGCAGGGCTTGGACGGGGCCACGCTGGCGGTGGTGCCGGAAAAATCTCATCACGTGCAGCCCCCTTTCTCGAATTCAAGTTGCGAGCCACCTTTAGCATCGAAGCCGGTAATTTTCAACGTGGCATTGCGGGGTCTATCGGTACGGATGTTTCCGTGAATTCCTGTCCTGGGCAATATTGTTGCGAAATGCACCGGTCGTGGTGCACGGCGCGGTCCGAATCTGTGTCCGCTTGCCATTGCGTGCCGCCCCCTGATCCGCTAAGAGACGCCGCGACTTTCCGCTCCCCGAAGCGGTGACTGCCGATGTCCGAGAAGTCTCCCAAGCTTTTTGACCGTCGGGCGCCGGCGGGGGCTTTCCTGTCACGCGCGCCTGCGCGCGCTAAATTGGGTACCGGTAGAGGCACATGGCACGCATCGTGATGAAATTCGGCGGAACCTCCGTCGCTGATTTGGACCGCATCCACAATGTCGCCCGCCATGTGAAACGCGAGGTCGATGCCGGCCACGAAGTCGCCGTCGTCGTTTCCGCCATGTCCGGCAAGACCAATGAGCTGGTCGGCTGGGTGCAGAACATGCCGAAGGCAACCGGCGCCAACTCGCCCTTCTACGATGCCCGCGAATATGACGCGATCGTTGCTTCCGGCGAGCAGGTGACGTCCGGTCTGCTTTCGATCGCGCTGCAGTCGATGGGCATCAACGCCCGCTCCTGGCAGGGTTGGCAGATCCCGATCCGCACCGACAACGCCCATGGCGCTGCCCGCATCCTCGATATCGACGGCGCCGAGATCATTCGCCGCATGGGCGAGGGCCAGGTAGCTGTCGTTGCCGGCTTCCAGGGTCTCGGTCCCGATAATCGCCTCGCCACGCTCGGCCGCGGCGGTTCCGACACCTCGGCCGTTGCTATTGCCGCTGCCGTCAAGGCCGACCGTTGCGACATCTATACCGACGTCGATGGCGTCTATACGACCGACCCGCGCATCGAGCCGAAGGCGCGGCGGCTGAAGAAAATCGCGTTCGAGGAAATGCTGGAAATGGCATCGCTCGGCGCCAAGGTGCTGCAGGTGCGCTCGGTCGAGCTCGCCATGGTGCACAAGGTCCGCACCTTCGTGCGTTCGTCTTTCGAAGACCCCGATGCGCCGGGCATGGGTGACCTTCTCAATCCGCCCGGTACGCTGATTTGTGATGAGGATGAGATCGTGGAACAGGAAGTCGTAACCGGCATTGCCTATGCCAAGGATGAAGCCCAGATTTCGCTGCGCCGTCTCGCCGACCGGCCGGGCGTCTCCGCCGCGATCTTCGGCCCGCTTGCTGAAGCCCATATCAACGTCGACATGATCGTTCAGAACATCTCCGAGGACGGTTCGAAGACCGACATGACCTTCACGGTTCCGTCGGGCGATGTCGACAAGGCACTGAAGGTGCTCGGCGACAACAAGGAAAAGATCGGTTACGACGTCGTCCAGTCCGAGGCCGGCCTCGTCAAGGTATCGGTCATCGGCATCGGCATGCGCAGCCATGCCGGCGTCGCCGCGTCCGCATTCCGCGCGCTTGCCGACAAGGGCATCAACATCAAGGCGATCACCACTTCCGAGATCAAGATTTCGATCCTGATCGACGGTCCCTATGCGGAATTGGCGGTTCGCACTTTGCATTCCGCTTACGGTCTCGATAAGAGTTAATCGACAGACGACCGATTTGGGATTCGCGGCGGTTTTGCCCGCGTTTCCCCTTGCCGCCGTCACCTCTATTTCGGGAGACCCCACGCGATGAGAGACCTTTCCGCAGGTCCGCGCGTTCTCCTCAAGCGGTTGCGCGAGTTGATGGCGGAACCGCTGGAGCCGCAGGAGCGCCTTGACCGTATCGTGCGCCAGATCGCGCAGAACATGGTTGCGGAAGTGTGTTCGGTCTATGTGCTGCGTTCCGACGGCGTGCTCGAACTCTACGCGACGGAAGGTCTGAACAAGGCGGCCGTCCACCTGGCGCAATTGAAGATGGGGCAGGGCCTCGTCGGCACGATCGCCGCCTCGGCGCGGCCGCTCAATCTTTCCGACGCCCAGTCGCATCCGGCCTTTACCTACCTGCCGGAAACCGGTGAAGAGATCTACCACTCCTTCCTCGGCGTGCCGATCCTGCGCACGGGCCGCGCGCTTGGCGTTCTCGTCGTCCAGAACAAGGCGATGCGCAACTATCGCGAGGACGAGGTCGAGGCGCTCGAGACGACGGCCATGGTTCTCGCCGAGATGGTGGCGACCGGTGAGCTCAAGAAGATCACCAAGCCGGGCCTCGAGCTCGACCTCTCGCGTCCCGTCTCGATCGAGGGCAACAGCTATGGTGAAGGCATCGGCCTTGGCTATGTCGTCCTGCACGAACCGAGGATCGTCGTCACCAACCTCCTCAACGAGGACACCGACCAGGAATTGCAGCGACTTGCCGAAGCGCTGGGGTCGCTGCGCATCTCGATCGACGACATGCTGTCGCGCCGCGAGGTGTCGATGGAGGGCGAGCACCGGGCGGTGCTCGAAACCTACCGCATGTTCGCCCATGATCGCGGCTGGGTGCGCAAGCTCGAAGAGGCGATCCGCAACGGCCTGACGGCGGAGGCGGCAGTCGAGCGCGTCCAGAGCGAAACCAAGGCGCGGATGATCCGGCTGACGGACCCGTACTTGCGCGAGCGCATGCATGATTTCGACGATCTGGCCAACCGCCTGCTGCGCCAGCTTTCCGGCTATGGCGCCAAGCTTTCGGCCAGCGACTTCCCGACCGATGCGGTGATCGTCGCGCGTGCCATGGGCGCTGCCGAACTGCTCGACTATCCGCGCGAAAACGTGCGCGGTCTGGTGCTCGAAGAGGGCGCCGTCACCAGCCACGTGGTGATCGTCGCCCGTGCCATGGGCATTCCGGTCATTGGCCAGGCGACGGGCGCGGTGGCGCTTGCGGAAAACCGCGATGCGATCATCATCGACGGCGACGATGCCAAGGTGCACTTGCGGCCGCTCGCCGACCTGCAGCGCGCCTACGAGGAAAAGGTTCGCTTCCGGGCACGGCGCCAGGCGCAGTTCCGGGCGCTGAAGGACGTCGAGCCGCTGACCAGAGACGGCAAGCGCATCACGCTGCAAATGAATGCAGGCCTGCTCGTGGACCTGCCGCATCTGAACGAGGCGGGGGCAGAAGGCATCGGCCTGTTCCGCACCGAACTTCAGTTCATGATCGCCTCGACCATGCCGAAGGCGGAAGAACAGGAAGCGTTTTACCGCAGTGTGCTGAAGCAGACGGGCGGCAAGCCCGTGACCTTCCGCACCCTCGACATCGGCGGCGACAAGGTCGTCCCCTATTTCCGCGCAGCGGAAGAGGAAAATCCGGCACTTGGCTGGCGTGCAATCCGGCTTTCGCTCGATCGCCCGGGTCTGCTGCGGACCCAGCTTCGCGCGATGCTGCGCGCGGCGGCCGGTGCCGAGCTCAAGCTGATGCTGCCGATGGTCACCGAAGTTTCCGAACTCAGGATTGCACGCGACCTGCTGCAGAAGGAAATCGAGCGGCAGTCGAAACTTGGCGAACAGTTGCCGCGCAAGCTGCAGTTCGGCGCCATGCTGGAGGTGCCGGCGCTCTTGTGGCAGCTCGACGAACTGATGATGGAAGTGGACTTCGTCTCGGTCGGCTCGAATGATCTCTTCCAGTTCGCGATGGCGGTCGATCGGGGTAATGCCCGCGTATCCGATCGTTTCGATGTGCTCGGGCGGCCGTTCCTCAGGATCCTGCGCGACATCGTGCGCGCCGGCGACCGGCACGAAACCCCGGTGACGCTCTGCGGCGAGATGGCGAGCAAGCCGCTCTCGGCCATGGCGTTGCTGGGCTTAGGTTTCCGTTCGGTTTCGATGTCGCCGACGGCCGTAGGGCCGATCAAGGCGATGCTGCTGGCGCTCGACGCGGGCAAGCTTGGTGCCGCGCTCAATGCGGCGCTGGACGACACACGCGACCAGACGTCCGTTCGCCAGATGCTGGTGGATTTCGCCGCGGAAAACGGCATTCCGGTTTAGATTGAATTGACGCGTCGCGACCCTCGTCCGGACCATGATCCGGGCGAGGGGAGATGCATTTGGAGTGAGACTTGGCAAAGCTTCCCGTTGAAAAGATGCGCGAACTGGAACGGCGGTTCGGTGAGATCGAGGCCCGCATGTCGGCCGGCCCGGCCGCGGACGTTTATGTCAAGCTCGCCTCGGAATATTCCGAACTGCAGCCGGTCGTGACGAAGATCCGCGCCTACGAGAAGGCGATGACCGAGCTTGCCGACATCACTGCCATGCTCGCGGACAAATCGACCGATCGGGAGATGCGCGATCTCGCCGAAATGGAAAAGCCCGAGGTCGAAGCGACGATCGAGGCACTGGAGCAGGAAATCCAGATCCTGCTTCTGCCGAAGGATGCGGCCGACGAGAAGAGTGCCATCCTCGAAATTCGCGCCGGTACCGGCGGATCGGAAGCGGCGCTTTTTGCCGGCGATCTCTTCCGCATGTACGAGCGCTACGCGGCCGGCAAGGGCTGGCGCGTCGAGGTGCTTTCGGCGAGCGACGGCGAGGCCGGCGGGTTCAAGGAAATCATCGCAACAGTTTCCGGGCGCGGGGTGTTCTCGCGGCTGAAATTCGAATCCGGCGTGCACCGGGTGCAGCGTGTACCGGAAACCGAGGCGAGCGGCCGTATTCATACATCGGCGGCAACCGTCGCCGTGCTGCCTGAGGCCGAAGACATCGACATCGAGATCCGGCCCGAGGATATCCGCATCGACACCATGCGTTCGTCGGGTGCCGGCGGTCAGCACGTCAACACGACGGACTCGGCCGTGCGCATCACCCACCTTCCGACCGGTCTCGTCGTCACCAGTTCGGAAAAGTCGCAGCACCAGAACCGGGCAAAGGCGATGCAGGTCCTGCGCTCGCGCCTCTACGATATGGAGCGCCAGCGCGCCGACAGCGAACGCTCGGCCGACCGCAAGAGCCAAGTGGGCTCGGGCGACCGCTCCGAGCGCATTCGCACCTATAATTTCCCGCAGGGCCGCCTCACCGATCACCGCATCAACCTGACGCTCTACAAGCTCGATCGGATGATGATGGGCGAGATCGACGAGGTCGTCGATGCGCTGCTTGCCGACTACCAGGCGAGCCAGCTGGCGCTGCTCGGCGAACAGCGGGGCTGAGCCATGGCGGAAACGCTCGCGAGCCTCGTTGCCGAAAGCCGCGACCGCCTGCAAGCGGGCGGCATAGAGAATGCGGCGCTCGACGTGCGGCATCTGATCTCCGGCCTGCTCGACATGTCGCTGAGCGCGGTCGTGTCTCGGGGCAGGGACCCGGTTTCGGATGAGGACGCTGCCCGGATCCGGGTGGCGGTGGCGCGGCGACTGGCACGCGAACCGGTCTACCGTATTCTTGGTGAACGCGAATTTTTCGGCCTGCCGCTGAAACTTTCGAAGGAAACGCTGGAGCCTCGCCCGGACACCGAGACGCTCGTCGATCGGATGATCCCTTATCTGCGTGCGGTGGTAGCGCGAAAGGGCGGTTGCGCGCTTATCGATCTCGGCACCGGTACTGGGGCGATTTGTATCGCGCTGCTGTCGCAAGTTCTTGAAGCAAGGGGCACGGCTACCGATATATCTAAGGACGCACTGGCAACGGCGACGGCGAATGCAGCTGCGCTCGGTCTTGCGGATCGGTTCCGGCCGCTTCTCAGCAACTGGTACGAAAAGGTGGATGGTCGCTACGATGTGATCGTCTCAAATCCGCCGTATATCCGGTCCAGTGTCGTCCATGAGCTTGAGCCGGAGGTGAGACTTCACGACCCGGCCGCAGCGCTTGATGGCGGAGAAGACGGGCTTGATGCCTATCGCGCCATCGCTTCTCAGGCTGGTCATCATCTTGAGACAAACGGCGTGATAGGCTTGGAAATCGGTTTCGACCAGAAAGAGGCGGTGACGGCGTTGTTTAGCGCCGAAAATTTCCGTCTGCGTGAAGAGGCGAAGGATCTCGGCGGTAATGACCGCGTCCTGATCTTCGAACGCGACACAAACCGTTGAAAAAATGCTGCACTGACGCATCTTCTTTCTTGCACAGGCAAAGAAAGGGCTTGGAATCCCAGAGGAAGCGGGCTAGTTTGCCCGCGCACTGGGCAGAAGGTCATGGACCTAAGATTCGTTCCGGTATGACCTGGCCACGGGGATTGCTCTCAAGAAAGAGTTGCTAGGGTTCAACAAGTGCCTTGTGCGGGTACCTGTTAATTTGACGCCAGTCGGCGCCGAAGCCGCCATTGTGCGAGCGCAACGGCGCGTGTTCTGTCGGGCGTGAACGGATCCGGCCGGAAGACGAAACCACATGATCATCATTATCAAGAGAATTCGGGTGAATGTACTATGAGGCCAGGACAGCAAAACAAGCGCGGCCGCGGGCGGAATAACAATAGCAACAACAATAACAATGGAAATAACAACAACCACAACCGCAAGGGCTCGAACCCGCTGACGCGGACCTATGACAGCTCCGGCCCGGATGTGAAGATTCGCGGTACTGCTCAGCACATCGCCGAGAAGTACTCAACGCTTGCGCGCGATGCACAGAGCTCCGGCGACCGCGTCATCGCAGAAAACTACCTTCAGCACGCCGAACACTACAACCGCATCATTGCTGCCGCACAGGCGCAGATGCAGGACCGGTTCCAGCGTGATGACCGTCAGGATTTCCGCGGCCACGACGGGTCCGATCAGGACCAGGACGATCTGGATCAGGGCTACAGCGACGACATGCCGACCCCGGTTGCCGCAGCTCAGGCACCTGCTCCCGAGCCGCAGCCTGTCGTCATCGACGGCACGGGCCCGCAGCCGGTGATCGAAGGCACACCGGCGGAAGTCGCGATGGAAGAGGAAGCCCCGGCTGCCTCCGGCCGCGCCGCATCCCGCCGCCGCAACGCGCCGCGTCCACGCCGTCCGCGCCGCAGCGCACAGGAAGGTGCCGCTGACGAAGCCCAGGCTTCGGGCGATGCCGCTCCGGAAGCACCGGCGCTCGCCGCTTCCGAATAAGCGGCGGTCTATCAGCGTTGCCCATTCTCAGGGCACGACAAAAACCCGGCCTGTCACGGCCGGGTTTTTCTTTGTCTGGTCATCGGCGATCAAACGTCGACGCTGTCGACGATCAGTGCGGCAAGATTGGCGCTGGCGGCCGTCTCGTTCGTCCGGCCGCGGATCAGCTCGCGGCCGATCGCCTCGGCTGCTCCTGCGATACCGGTGCAGCGCAGGCGCAAATCGTCGGAGGGAATTTTCGCGAAGGGTCCGAGTGCCGCCTGGATCGCGGCGACATAGTCGTCGACCTGTTGCTGCTGCGTCGCGATCATGTCCGCGTTGCCGCGTAGCGCTCCTGAGATGGCCTGCCATTCCTCACCACTGTCGACGGCACAGTCGATGTAAACCGAGCTGATGATGTCGGCGACCGCATCGAGCTCTTTCGGTGCCCCCGTAAGCGCGGCCTGCAGTTTGGTTGCGTGGCGGTCTTCGATTTCCTGGGAAAGCGCGATCAAAAGCCCCTCGCGCGTGCCGAAATGCTCGTAGGCGATCGGCTTGCTGACGCCGGCGCGTTCGGCGAGGTGGCCGAGCGTCAGGGCGTCGGCGCCGCACTCGCGCAGGATCTCCTTGGCGGTCTCGATCAACTGGGCACGCCGTTCGGGCTTGGCGAGCTTTCGGCTTTTGGTCGGGGCCATCGATCGCAATCCTTTTCGCGTCGGCTCGTGGCTCTTGAAAGCGGCGTTCGGCAACCTATCTACCAATAGTAAGTTACTAATGGTAGGTTCGGCAATCAGCCAGACACTTTTCGTTTAGGAGATAGGAAGATGTCGAGCAAGTTTCAGCCTGTTTTGATCATCGGCGGTTCCGGGGTTGTCGGATCGCAGGCGGCGAAAATCATCCGCCGGCTCCACCCGACATTGCCGATCGCTATCGGCGGCCGTGATTTCGGCAAGGCCGAGGCCGTCGCGCGCGAGGTCGGAAACGCCATCGGCGTCAGCGTCGATCTGGCGCGGCCGGATATCGGCCTTGGCGACGAGAAGCGTTTCAGTGCCGTCGTCATTTTCCTGAAGGATGAGAAGCTGAGCTCGATGCGCTACGCCCAGCGCCACGGCGTCCCCTATATCAGCCTTTCCAGCGGCACCTTCGAAGTGGGGCCGGAAATGGCGCAATATATCCACGCGCCGGACAAGGCGCCGATCCTGCTCGCCAGCCACTGGCTTGCCGGGGCCGCCATCTTCCCGATCCTCGAATTCGCCAAGGCCTATGAGGCGATCGACACGATCCGCATCGGGGTCCTGCTTGACGAACAGGACATGGGCGGGCCGGCAGCACTTGCCGACTACAATCGCATCACCGGCCTCGCGCCGGCGGCATTGACGGTCAAGGAGGGCAGGCTCCACTGGGCTGGCTGCGAGGATTCGGAGGCGCGCTATCGAAGCGTCGACGGTGTCGAACTCGATGCGGTCGCCTATTCGCCCTTCGATGTCATGGCGCTTGCGGCCCGGACCGATGCCGGCGATATCCGGCTGGATCTCGCCTATAGCGAATCCGCGAGCCGGCGCCGCGGCGAGCCGTTCTCGACTGAGATCGTCATCGAGATGACGGGACGGGGGAAGGATGGCCAGCCTCTCGACCATCGCCATGAGATCGTGCACCCCGAAGGCCAGGCGCCGCTAACCGCCCTTGGTGTTGCGCTCGCCGTGGAACGCATGCTCGGCCTCGAAGGTGGCGAAGCGTCGGCTCCCGGCCTCTATCTCCCGGAGGTTTTGATCGACCCGGCCTACTACGTGCGACGCATGAAGGAGTTCGGAGCTTCATTCGCCGAACGGTCGCTGATGGCGGCTTAGCGAACCAACCGGCTTCTCGCCTCCCTGAGTACAAAAGTGGCCGCGCGGCAAACCGTCGAGCGGCCGCATTTTTCGGTTGCAGATTTCCGGCCGGAGACCAGCGACGGCTCTTTAATTTCCAAAATCGGTGCCCCATATTCGCTTCGGATGCGTTGATCCGGCGCAAGGCGGTGATCGCTCCACACTGACAGGCTTGCCGAATGCGGGAGCCTGATCCTGAACCACCGACGGGTGCCACGCGATGGGCCTGCCGGGTTATGGAGGTAGAGTATGAACATTGAAAAATATTCCGAGCGCGTGCGCGGTTTTCTGCAGTCGGCGCAGACCTATGCGCTGGCGCAAGGACATCAGCAGTTCACGCCCGAGCATGTGCTGAAAGTGCTGCTCGACGACGATCAAGGCATGGCCGCTTCGCTGATCGAGCGCGCCGGGGGCGACGCCCGCGAGGCGCGCGCCGGCAATGATGCAGCACTTGCCAAGCTTCCCAAAGTTTCCGGTGGCAATGGCTCCGTTTACCTGTCGCAGCCGCTCGCCCGGGTCTTTTCGAGTGCCGAAGAGGCCGCGAAGAAAGCTGGCGACAGCTTTGTCACCGTCGAACGGCTGCTGCTGGCGCTTGCGATCGAGAGCTCGGCCGCGACATCAGGCATTCTCGCCAAGGCCGGCGTGACCCCGACCAAGCTCAACCAGGTGATCAACGACATCCGCAAGGGCCGCACCGCCGATAGCGCAAATGCAGAGCAAGGGTTCGACAGCCTCAAGAAATATGCGCGCGACCTGACGGCCGATGCCCGTGAAGGCAAACTTGACCCGGTGATCGGCCGTGACGACGAGATTCGCCGCACCATCCAGGTGCTGTCGCGCCGCACCAAGAACAACCCGGTGCTGATCGGTGAGCCCGGCGTCGGCAAGACCGCGATCGCCGAGGGCCTTGCCCTGCGCATCGTCAATGGCGACGTGCCGGAAAGCCTCAAGGACAAGCGGCTGATGGCGCTCGACATGGGCGCGCTGATTGCCGGTGCGAAGTATCGCGGCGAGTTCGAGGAGCGGCTGAAGGCCGTTCTCAACGAGGTGCAGGCCGAAAACGGCGAGATCATCCTGTTCATCGACGAGATGCACACGCTGGTCGGTGCCGGCAAGGCGGAAGGAGCAATGGATGCCTCCAACCTCTTGAAGCCGGCGCTTGCGCGCGGCGAGCTGCATTGCGTTGGCGCCACTACGCTTGATGAATATCGCAAGCACGTGGAGAAGGACGCGGCGCTCGCCCGCCGGTTCCAGCCTGTCATGGTCGAGGAGCCGACGGTCGAGGACACGATCTCGATCCTGCGCGGCCTGAAGGAGAAGTACGAGCAGCACCACAAGGTCCGGATCTCGGATTCGGCGCTGGTTGCCGCCGCGACGCTCTCCAACCGCTACATTACGGACCGGTTCCTACCGGACAAGGCGATCGACCTCATGGACGAAGCGGCGTCGCGTCTGCGGATGCAGGTGGACTCCAAGCCTGAAGAGCTCGATGAGCTCGACCGACGCATCATCCAGCTGAAGATCGAGCGCGAGGCCCTGAAGAAGGAAACCGATGCATCGTCGAAGGATCGGCTGGAGAAGCTCGAGTTTGACCTCGCTTCGCTCGAAGAGCAGGCATCGGCCCTGACGGCCCGCTGGCAGGCCGAGAAGCAGAAGCTCGGCCGGGCTGCCGATCTCAAGAAGCAGCTTGACGAAGCCCGCAACGAACTGGCGATCGTCCAGCGCAAGGGCGAGTTCCAGCGCGCCGGCGAATTGACCTACGGTGTCATTCCGAAGCTCGAGAAGGAGCTTTCCGATGCCGAAAGCCAGGAAAACGCCAATGCCAACCCGATGGTGCAGGAGGTCGTGACCCCCGACAACATCGCGCATGTCGTCTCGCGCTGGACCGGCATCCCTGTTGACAAGATGCTGGAAGGCGAACGCGACAAGTTGCTCAGGATGGAGGACGAACTGGCGAAGTGGGTCGTTGGCCAGGGCGACGCCGTGCAGGCGGTCTCCCGTGCGGTCAGGCGCTCGCGTGCCGGGCTTCAGGATCCGAACCGGCCGATCGGCTCGTTCATCTTCCTTGGGCCCACTGGCGTCGGCAAGACGGAGCTCACCAAGGCGCTTGCCCGTTTCCTCTTCGACGACGAGACCGCGCTGATGCGTATCGACATGTCGGAATACATGGAGAAGCACTCCGTGGCCCGGCTGATCGGTGCACCTCCCGGCTATGTCGGCTACGAGGAAGGCGGAGCCCTGACCGAGTCCGTCCGTCGCCGGCCCTACCAGGTCGTACTGTTCGATGAGATCGAGAAGGCGCATCCGGATGTCTTCAACGTGCTCCTGCAGGTGCTCGATGACGGTCGCCTGACCGATGGTCAGGGCCGCACCGTCGACTTCCGCAACACGATGATCATCATGACCTCGAACCTCGGGGCTGAGTATCTGGTCGGACTTGGCGAAAACGAAGACAGCGATGTCGTTCGCGACCAGGTGATGGATGTCGTCAAGTCGGCCTTCCGGCCGGAGTTCCTCAACCGCGTCGACGAGATCATCCTGTTCCACAGGCTGCGTCGCTCGGAGATGGGTGCGATCGTCGATATCCAGCTCGAAAGGCTGCGCAAGCTGCTTACCGAGCGCAAGATCACGCTGGAGCTTGAGGATGACGCTCGAGCCTTCCTTGCCGACAAGGGATACGACCCGGCCTATGGTGCACGTCCGCTGAAGCGGGCGATCCAGAAATACCTGCAGGATCCGCTCGCCGAGAAGATCCTGCAGGGCGAGTTCCCGGATGGTTCGTCCGTCAAGGTGCTTGCCGGCTCCGACCGCCTCAACTTCAAGCGCGGAGCGACGGCGGACAAGGAAGCCGCCTGACAAGGCATCAAACACAGAGGCCGCCCTTCGGGGCGGCCTTTTTTGCTTGTGCAGACTTTGGAAGAGGGGAGGGGTGCCTAGTTGCTTGCGACTTCGGCGCCATCCTTGTTCAGCAACTCGTCGATGCGATCGCGCTCCTTCTCGAACTTCGCCAGCGCGTCGCCGGAAAGCGACTTGCCGCCGGGAAGGCGGATGCGCAGTGGATCGACCTTGTTGCCGTTGACGATCAACTCGTAATGCAGGTGCGGACCGGTCGAAAGGCCCGTTGTGCCAACCCAGCCGATCACCTGGCCCTGGACGACCTTGTTGCCGACTTTGACGTTCTTGGCGATGGCGCTCTGGTGGTTGTACGACGACACGTAGCCGTTGGCGTGGCGGATCAGAGTCTGGTTGCCATAGCCGCCGGAATCCCAGCCGGCCTTTTCCACGACGCCGCTGCCGGCAGCAATGATCGGTGTTCCGCGCGGCGCGGCCCAGTCGACGCCGGTATGCATGCGCGAGAAGCCGAGGATCGGGTGGCGGCGCATGCCGAAGCCGGAGCGGAAATGGCCGTTCGGCACGGGGTTGCGCAGCAGGAACTGGCGGATGCTTTTGCCTTCGGTATCGAAGTAGTCGATCGAATTGTCTTCCGGATCCTGGAACCGGTAGAAGGCGGTGACCGCATCGCCGAATTTGGCGCGGACATAGAGAAGCTCGGATTCTTCCGTCGCCATGCCGCGTTCGTCGGTCACGGAGAAGAAGGCTTCAAGCGAGTCCGTCGGCTTCAGCTGCGCCTGGAAATCGACGTTGCTGGCGAGCAGCTTGACGACGAGGCTGACCATGTCGGCGCTCATGCCATAGGAAAGAGCGGCGCGGTAGATGCCATCATAGACGCGCGGCAGATCGTGGCTGCTGGTCATGACCGGCGCGCCGTTGTCATCGAAGGCGGTGGCGACCGCGTCGAGCTTCGGCGGTTCCGCACCCGGAACGAAGCGGCCCTTGTCGTCGACCGCCATCGTCAGCACATGGCGGTTGCGCGAATAGATGGTGGCGCGCACGATGCGGGCCTCGTCGCCCTTCTGCGCTTCGCCGTTCTGAATGATGCCGATGCGCAGAACATCGCCCTCGCTCAGTTCGTTCGCACCGAGCGCGTCGCCGATATAGCCGGCGGCGTCGTCGGCCTGCGCCTTGGCATAACCGGCATTGACCATGACGGTCGCGATGTCGGTCTGACGCCGCACCGGAATGATGTCGTCGGCGTATTCGGTGCTTTCTTCGTCGATGGTCTCGTAGGCGGCATCGCTCTTGTTCTGCTCGACGATGCGGGCGGTCAGGCCCTGGAGCAGATCAAGCCCGTCGCTCTCCGACGCGAAGCGCTGCGGATCGACGTAATAGAGTGACGCGACCTGGGTGCTGCCCTCGGTCAGGACCGAACCGTTGGTGCGGACATTTTCCTCGACCTCTTCGAGCGACATCGAGCTGTCGAAGGCAATGCCGCCTTTCAGCGGGAAATCGACGGTCTTCAGCGCCACTTCGGAATCGACGTTCGAGCCATAGAGCGTACCGGTGCGGGCGACCGGGGATTCCTCGTCCGCCTCGTCGGTGGAAAAGATCGCCAGCGGATCGAAGTCCGGATAGTTTTCCGAGGGCTGATGGTTGGCGGCAAGCGCCATCTTGACGTGAACGAAAGGCTGCTTGCGCACCACTTCCTTCTCGCCGTCATGGGTCATGGTGGAAACTTCCATGACGGTCTTGTCGGCCGGCTTGGCGACGAGTTTGGGCGAAAGGATGCGACCGCCGCGCACCGCGCGTGCCTGCTCGTCTCCGTTCGGCGCGCTGTCGAGCGCCGCATAGGCCTCGGCGGGGATGGCCAACTGTTGGCGCCCGTCGAGTGCTGCAAAAAGAGCAACGCCCATAAGAAGGCTTGAGGTGATGCCGGTCAGAAAGGTGCCGGAAAGCCAGCGGAGGGAGATCTCACGCCTGTCGGGCGCGCGGCGGCCATGCGCAAGGATCGGCGGCTGATCGCCGAGCGACCTGACCATGTTCTTGTCGGTGTTCATGCCGAACTGAGTGTCCCCGATTTCTCTAAACCGTATTCTTGCCTGCGATACGTTGCGCGAAGATGTGCATCTTTCGCGTAACGGAGTCAAATCGCGGGGGAGGGGAGAGGGCGGATATCCAAGAGATCCCACGCCTACCCGCGCGAAAGCATCCGCGAAGCATCGTCGTTCTCGCTTAGATCGGCGGATTGTGAAAAAGTGAGGGCCAAAATGTGTCTCCACAGGCCCGGGAGAGAGGGTAAAACTTTTTTGGGGGCTCAAAGCCCTGCGTTTCCGGCCTTTGTCAGAAATCTGTCATTTTTTTCCAAAAAGCCTGTTGACGTCTGTGAGGATGGGGGTCTATAAGCCCGATCACTGACGAGGGCGGCGGCGCTGCTGGCGACGACGACCTTCGCTCTAGAGTTTCCCTGGTTGGCTGAGGCTGATTTTGGGGTCTGGGACGCGAGTTTCGGGCTTTGAGGAAACGGTTTGACGGACGGTGAGTTCGTCGGTTTTTTGACAATTGAATATAGAGAAAGAGAAACGTGGGCGGCGGAGCTCGTGAGGAACTCGAAAGGGTTCTTTCAGAAAGAGACTTTGGCGGTCACGTTTTAACAAGAGACTACACCTATTTTCT
>NZ_JBQENM010000039.1:0-47863 GCF_052044795.1 Ensifer sp. 22521 | reverse complement strand
GCAATCACGTGTCACAGGCGGAAATCGGCCTAATCGGTCTCGGCGTCATGGGCTCGAACCTGGCGCTCAACATCGCTGAAAAGGGCAACAAGATCGCGGTGTTCAACCGCACCGTCGAGGCGACGCACAAGTTCTACGCGGAAGCCGGTGAACTCAAGGGCCAGATTGTGCCCTGCGACACCATTGAAGAGTTTGTTGCCGCCATCCGTCCGCCGCGCCCGATCATCATCATGATCAAGGCCGGCGAGCCGGTCGATCAGCAGATGAAGATCCTCGAGCCCTACCTTTCCAAGGGCGACATCATGATCGACGCCGGCAACGCCAACTTCCGCGACACGATGCGCCGCTTCGAGGCGCTGAAGGACAGTGGCCTGACCTTCATCGGCATGGGGGTTTCCGGCGGTGAGGAGGGCGCGCGCCACGGCCCGTCGATCATGGTCGGCGGCAAGGAGGAGTCCTGGAAGCGCGTCGAGAGCGTTTTGACCTCGATCGCTGCCAAGTATGACAACGACCCTTGCGTTGCCTGGCTCGGCGAAAACGGCGCCGGCCATTTCGTCAAGACCATCCACAACGGCATCGAATATGCCGACATGCAGATGATCGCCGAAATCTACGGCATCCTGCGCGACGGCCTGAAGATGTCGGCGACCGAGATTGGCGACGTCTTCGGCACCTGGAACAAGGGCCGCCTCAACTCCTACCTGATCGAGATCACCGAGAAGGTGCTGAAGGCCGCTGATCCTCTGACCGGCAAGCCGATCGTCGATTTGATCCTCGACAAGGCCGGCCAGAAGGGCACCGGCAAGTGGTCGGTGATCGAAGCGCAGAACATGGGCGTGCCGGCAACCGGCATTGAGGCGGCGGTTGCGGCGCGCAGCACCTCCTCGATGAAGGACGAACGCGAAGCGGCCGAAAAGATCCTCGGGCTGCCTGAGGTCGGCGACTTCAAGGTGGCCGACAAGGCAGCCTTCATCAGGGATCTCGAAAGCGCGCTGCTGGCCGCCAAGATCGGCGCCTATGCGCAAGGCTTCGCGGTGATGTCGGCGGCATCAAAGGAGTTCAACTGGAACCTGCCGATGCCGACCATCGCCAAGATCTGGCGCGCCGGCTGCATCATCCGCTCGCAGTTCCTCGACGAGATCACCACCGCGTTCACCAAGGCGCCGGATGCTGCCAACCTAATCGTCACCCCGGCCTTCGTCGCCATGGTCAAGGAAACCGACGCAGCCCTGCGCCGCGTCGTTTCGGCTGCCGTTCTCGGCGGCCTGCCGGTGCCTGCGCTTGCGTCAGCGCTCGGCTACTTCGACAGCTACCGCCGTGGCCGCGGCACGGCCAACGTCATCCAGGCGCAGCGCGACTTCTTCGGCGCCCACGGCTTCGACCGCATTGACGGCGCCGACAGCCATCACGGTCCGTGGGGCAGCGGCCTCAACGGCTAGAGCAATTCCAGGAAAAGTGCAAAGCGGTTTTCCGTCCGGAACTGCGTGATTTCAAAGACTTAGATCGCTTCAGTTTCGATGAAACAATGAAGTGATCTAAGTCTCGACGACAGAGCAGCTTGAGACGGGGCGGCCTTGGCTGCCCCGTTTTGCGTTGGGGCTGCCGCCGCCGCTTCGTTCGGACAAGATGCTAAAGCGCGTCG
Source organism: Ensifer sp. 22521 (assembly GCF_052044795.1). Classification (NCBI taxonomy): domain Bacteria; kingdom Pseudomonadati; phylum Pseudomonadota; class Alphaproteobacteria; order Hyphomicrobiales; family Rhizobiaceae; genus Ensifer; species Ensifer sp. 22521. Next base: position 46,221 of record NZ_JBQENM010000039.1, on the reverse strand, counting down.
CGATCTTCCAGATTTGCTCCTAGCGCTTTAAGTTTTCGATATTTCGCATGTCGTTATCGCAAAACCGCTGCGCACTTTTGCGCGACACGCTTTAGCCCGTCATCGATGAGGTCGCTGATATCCCTGTGCCGCCCGATGCACCCGGATTGGAGCAGGATTTGATTGGCAGGACGGCGAACACCGAGGCAATCATCAGCACAATAATGATCAGCACCAGCCTGTCGGTGAAGGTGGCTCGAAAGATCTGCAGCACATAGTGCTTGGTCTTCATCGTGCCCACGCGCTTTCATCGCCATCTGCGCATGATGGCTTCCGTGCACCGTGGACGTCATACGTCCGTTCATGTGAATTTGCTTGCTTCGTCGGGAAACTGCTGACGTCGTGTATTGTTCCGGGAAGGGCGCCTGGCGCTGCGATTGCCGCCAGGCGCTTTCGCCGATGGGCGTAACTAACGCCGATAGGCGTTGCGGTCGCCACCCGAGCGGCGGCGCTGTGCCCGCAGCTTGCCCAGCCTTTTCGGCGGATCGACAAAGATCACCAGCAGAAACCCGACGGCCATAAGCACGTATGCCGGGATGCCGGTCGCCGCGCTGCCGAAGAAAGCGCAAAGGGTGGCCAGCGCAAGGTAGATGCCGATGGTGAAGGGGTTGGATACAAAGCCCCATACGCGGTTCGTCATTCGGTCTTTCCATGCAATTTTCGGTGTCATGCCGAACATCACCTGTCTGAAGTGATTGGCAGCAGATGCTGCGATGGCGCCCCAGCCAGCCCAGCAATATGTGAATGGTGAGCGTCGCGACAATGACACTCGGACCTTTGACTGCGCGAATCGGACCAAAGTCCCATCGATTTCAAGCGGCCATCCGGTAGGATCTGTAGCAGCTGCTACGGTAGCACTTCACAAGAACCTAGTTTTTTCAGTACCGATTTAGAGCGGAGTCGCGTTGTGCGTTCGGGCTTTGCTTGTGGACCCTCGGTCCCCGCCGAGGAAGGCGGGCACTGCGAATGCTGGGCGCCGGCGCGCGACGCCCAGCTCGCCTATTTTCGTGTCAGCTCCGCAGACCGGGAGCTTCCTGGCCGGTGCGGGCGACATATTCGGTGTAGCCGCCGCCATACTGGTGGATGCCGTCCGGCGTCAGTTCGAGCACACGGTTGGACAGTGCGGCGAGGAAGTGGCGGTCGTGCGAGACGAAGAGCATGGTGCCTTCGTAGTCCGCCAGCGCCTTGATCAGCATTTCCTTGGTGTCGAGGTCGAGGTGGTTGGTCGGCTCGTCGAGAACCAGCAGGTTCGGCGGATCGAACAGCATGATTGCCATCACCAGGCGGGCCTTCTCGCCACCGGAAAGCACCCGGCACTTCTTCTCGACATCGTCGCCGGAAAAGCCGAAGCAGCCGGCAAGCGCGCGAAGCGGTGCCTGGCCTGCCTGCGGGAACGTGTCCTCAAGCTGCTGCAGCACCGTGCGGTCGCCATCGAGCACGTCCATGGCATGCTGGGCGAAGTAACCCAGCTTGACGCTGGCGCCAAGCGCGACGTTGCCTGCGTCCGGTTCGGTCGAGCCGGCAACGAGCTTCAGGAGCGTCGACTTGCCGGCGCCGTTGATGCCCATAATGCACCAGCGCTCGCGCCGGCGCACCATGAAGTCGAACCCTTCATAGATGCTGCGGCTGCCGTATTTCTTGTGCACGCCCTTGATGTTGATGACGTCTTCGCCGGAGCGTGGCGCCGGGCGGAATTCGAAAGCGACGCTCTGGCGGCGCTTCGGCGGCTCGACCCGGTCGATCTTGTCGAGCTTCTTCACCCGGCTCTGAACCTGAGAGGCGTGCGAGGCGCGGGCCTTGAAGCGCTCGATGAACTTGATCTCCTTGGCGAGCATAGCCTGCTGGCGCTCGAACTGCGCCTGCTGCTGCTTCTCGTTCTGGGCGCGCTGCTGCTCGTAGAAGCCGTAGTCGCCCGAATAGGCGTTGAGCGAGCCGCCGTCGATCTCGATGATCTTGGTGATGATGCGGTTCATGAACTCGCGGTCGTGCGAGGTCATCATCAGCGCGCCGTCGTAGTTCTTGAGGAAGTCCTCGAGCCAGATCAGGCTTTCGAGATCCAGATGGTTGCTCGGCTCGTCGAGCAGCATCACGTCGGGCCGCATCAGAAGAATACGGGCAAGCGCCACGCGCATCTTCCAGCCGCCCGAGAGCGCGCCGACATCGCCGTCCATCATCTCCTGGCTGAAGCTCAAGCCCGCCAGCACCTCGCGGGCGCGGCCTTCCAGCGCGTAGCCGTCGAGCTCCTCGTAGCGTGCCTGCACCTCGCCGTAGCGCTCGATGATCGCATCCATCTCGTCGAGCCGATCCGGATCGACCATCGCGGCTTCAAGCTCGCGCAGTTCGGCGGCGACTTCGCTGACCGGCCCGGCGCCGTTCATGACCTCGGCAACCGCGCTGCCGCCCGCCATCTCGCCGACGTCCTGGTTGAAGTAGCCGATGGTGATGCCCTTATCGACGGCGACCTGGCCTTCGTCAGGCACTTCCTCGCCGGTAATCATGCGGAAGAGCGAGGTTTTGCCGGCGCCGTTCGGGCCGACGAGGCCGACCTTTTCGCCGCGGTTGAGGGCGGCGGAGGCTTCGATGAAAAGGATGCGGTGGCTGAGCTGCTTGCTGATGTTTTCGATGCGGATCATGTCTGCTGTAGCCTGAAGGGAGGTGTGGGGCGCCGTCGCGCCCGATTGTTGCCCCGGCCTGTCGCAGGTTTCTGCGTCACAAGCAAGACTTCAGGGTGCTTCCGCGTCGTTTCACGACGCCCATGGCAAACTGTCGCTGGTCGACGACAGAGGGGCATGCCGTCTCCCAGATCCTCATTCCTGTGCCTGTCACAGGAATCCAGTCAGGCCCAAGTCTTTGGGCCGAAAAGACTCTTCCGCGCCGCGGACGCGGCGCTGCTGGATCCCTGTGACAGGGCACAGGGATGAGGGCGGAGATGTTTTCGGCTCAGGCCCGCAGACCGCGCGTGATCGGCGGCTGGAACTCCGGCTGGCTGAGGCTCTGCAGCGTTTCCGGCGGTTGGCCGTCGATATGGCCGATGACCGCCTTTGCCAGTTCGCGACCGGCAACGCGGATGTCCTCGTACATGGTCATCACCTCCGGGCGAAGCCAGCGCAGGAAGTCGCTCGGGGACTTCGAAACCATGTCGCAGTCTTCGCCGAGCTTCTTCTTGGCCATCTCCAGACCGGCGATCAGCGCGATCGCGCCTGAACCGCTGCCCGAGATGATGCCGTCGGGCGCGTCCTCCGAGCGCATCAGCACCTCGAAGGCGTCGCGGATTTCGACCAGAGAATGGTCGATATTGGTCTGGTGGAAGCCGATTGCATCGGCCTGAAAGTCGCGAAGGCCCCGTTCGAAGCCGGCGCGCATATGCGAATAAAAGGTGAGATGCGGCGGCGGCTCGAGCAGCACCAGGCGCCGCCGGCCGCGCGCGACGAGCTTGCGCACCGCCTCATAGGCGAAGCGCTCGTTGTCGAAGTCGTGATAGGGGTGGACGATGCCCATTTCGGTGCGGCCGTGCGTGACGAAAGGCAGGCCGCGCTCGGTCAGAAGTGCCACGCGCGGATCGTGCGGCTCGGTGCGCGAGATGATCACGCCGTCGGCAGCGCCCGTGTCGAGGATGTAGCGGATCGGCGCCAGGGCATCCTTGACGGCGCTATAGGGGGTGACCACGAGGTGATAGGGCGTGCCCGCGAGGATCTCGGTGATGCCGACGACCATCGGGCTGGTGATGCCCATGATCTCTTCTTCCAGCGTCAATACGAGACTGATGACGTTGGTCTTGCCGGTTCTGAGCCGCACGCCGGCGCGGTTCGGCTGGTAGCCGATCTGCTTGGCGACGAGACGCACGCGTTCCTTGGTTTCCGCGCCGATATCGGGCGCATCCTTCAGCGCCCGGGAAACCGTGGTGATGCCGAGCCCGGTCATGAAGGCGATCGTCTTCAGCGTTGGCCGGCCGCCATCCGGCAGTGTTTGCGGCCTGTTTTTCGTCTTGCTGTCCATTGCCGTCACCCGCCCACTCTCTGCCCGCGCGCCGCCAGTTTTGCCCGCCCGGCGGCGAAACGCGTCGGTTCAGCCTGTCCACTGCTGCCTGCCGCGTCACTTTATCGCCTTATATACGAAAAGCAGCGAGCGGCTATCCTGCTTTGGACCGATAAAATTGCTTCAAATCTGTAACGATACAGTTGCGATGTCGAGCGTTTTCGTTGCTGCACTGCGGAATCTGAAGCGGTCTGGTTGAATCGCACCTTGGGGCGGGTGTCTTTTGCGCTTGCGAGACGATGATCTCCACAACGGCGCAAGGCACTCGCTGAAGTTCTATAAATATCAGCTATATAAGCGAGTCTTCTGCAAGACGCGAAGGGGCAGGCGCCGGGCGCAAAGCGCTTTGGACGTCCGCTGTCATCTGCACGCAATAGGTGTTTTCTAAGATTCTGTTTAAATCGATTGTGGTGGGTGTTGCGTCCTGTAATCGATTGCATTAAGTTTTTTACGGTAACGTTACAGTGAGGGAGGAGACTCATGAAAATACGTTCTTTTGCAGCCATGCTCGCGACCGCGGTGGCCCTGCCACTCGGTGCGGCCAGTGCCGCCGATCTTGAAGTAACCCATTGGTGGACGTCCGGCGGCGAAGCAGCCGCGGTCGCGGAACTCGCGAAGGCCTTCGACGCAACGGGCAATCACTGGGTTGACGGCGCAATCGCCGGCTCCGGCGGCACTGCCCGCCCGATCATGATCAGCCGCATCACCGGCGGTGATCCGATGGGCGCCACGCAGTTCAACCACGGCCGCCAGGCAGAAGAGCTGGTTCAGGCCGGCCTGATGCGCGACCTGACCGACGTCGCGACCCGCGAGAAGTGGAAGGACATCATCAAGCCGGCAAGCCTGCTCGATTCCTGCACCATCGACGGCAAGATCTATTGCGCCCCGGTCAACATCCACTCCTGGCAGTGGCTGTGGCTGTCGAACGCCGCCTTCAAGACGGCCGGCGTCGAAGTTCCGAAGAACTGGGACGAGTTTGTTGCCGCCGCACCGGCGCTGGAAAAGGCCGGCATCGTGCCGCTCGCAGTCGGTGGCCAGCCCTGGCAGGCAGCCGGCGCCTTCGACGTGCTGATGGTGGCGATCGCCGGCAAGGACACGTTCCAGAAGGTCTTTGGCGACAAGGACGAGGAAGTGGCGGCCGGTCCTGAGATCGCCAAGGTCTTCAAGGCCGCTGACGACGCCCGCCGCATGTCCAAGGGCACCAATGTCCAGGACTGGAACCAGGCGACGAACATGGTCATCACCGGCAAGGCCGGCGGCCAGATCATGGGTGACTGGGCTCAAGGTGAATTCGCGCTTGCCGGCCAGAAAGCCGGAACGGATTACACCTGCCTTCCGGGTCTCGGCGTCAACGAGATCATTTCGACCGGTGGCGACGCATTCTACTTCCCGCTGCTGAAGGACGAAGAAAAGTCCAAGGCGCAGGAGGCGTTGGCTTCGACGCTGCTCGATCCGAAGACCCAGGTCGCCTTCAATCTCAAGAAGGGCTCGCTGCCGGTGCGTGGCGACGTCGACCTCGCAGCCGCCAACGACTGCATGAAGAAGGGCCTGGACATCCTTGCCAAGGGCAACGTGATCCAGGGCACCGACCAGCTGCTTTCGGCCGACAGCCAGAAGCAGAAGGAGGACCTGTTCTCCGAATTCTTCGCCAACTCGTCGATCACGCCGGAAGACGCGCAGAAGCGTTTCGCCGACATCATCGCGAACGCGGAGTAACCGCAACTGCCTGATTGACCGGTCCCGCCGTAATGGCGTGGGCCGGCCAAGGCCTCCCTTTCGGCACGACGTGCCGACAGCCGCGCGTGCGTTCGCCTTCACGCGGCACTTAGGGAGCGGTTGTCGCCCTGATGCGGCACGACGTCGACGTTGATCGCGCGGCGCTGCCCATCGTCCGAAACCCATTGCAGTTCCGGAGGAACGAAACATGGCAGGCTACACACAAGGTTCGGGCCGACCGAACCAGTGGCTGCGGAACCTGAACGCGAAGATTGCCTCCGTCCCGATGATCCTGACGGCCGTGGTGATTTTCCTCGGCGGCACGATCTGGACGGTCGTCTATTCCTTCACCAATTCCAAGCTCTTGCCGCGGCTATCCTTCGTCGGCCTCGATCAGTACGAGCGCCTCTGGGACGCGCCGCGTTGGCTGGTCTCGGTGCAGAATCTGGCGATCTACGGCGTCTTTTCGCTGATCTTCAGCCTGGTCATCGGCTTCGTGCTGGCGGCGCTGATGGATCAGAAGATCCGCTTCGAAAATACCTTCCGCACGATCATGCTCTATCCCTTCGCCCTGTCCTTCATCGTGACGGGCCTGGTGTGGCAATGGCTGCTCAATCCGGAATTCGGCATCCAGTCTGTGGTGCGTTCGGCCGGCTGGGAGAGTTTTACCTTCGACCCGCTCTATAACGCCGACATCGTCATTTACGGCATCCTGATCGCCGCGCTCTGGCAGGGCACCGGGCTCGTCATGTGCCTGATGCTCGCTGGGCTGCGCGGCATCGACGAGGACATCTGGAAGGCGGCGCGCGTCGACGGCATTCCGATGTGGAAGACCTACATCTTCGTCGTCATCCCGATGATGCGCGGCGTCTTCATCACCACGCTGGTGATTATCGCGAGCGGCATCGTCAAGGTCTACGACCTTGTGGTGGCGCAGACGAGCGGCGGCCCCGGCATCGCGTCGGAAGTGCCGGCCAAGTACGTCTACGACTACATGTTCCAGGCGCAGAACCTCGGTCAGGGCTTCGCCGCCTCGACCATGATGCTGATCACCGTCGCCATCATCATCGTGCCTTGGGCCTATCTGGAATTCGGGGGAGGGCGCAAGCGTGTCTGATATCGTTGCTTTCAATTCGGTGGCTGACGAAGCCGCACCCCAGGCGCAAGCCGACAGGGTTATCGCCGGCCCACGCGGTCGCAAACCCCGCCGGGCGCTGTCGGGCCGTAACATCATGATCTACGGCACGCTGATCGTCGTGGCGCTCTACTACCTGCTGCCGCTCTATGTGATGGTCATGACCTCGCTCAAGGGCATGCCGGAAATCCGGCTCGGCAACATCTTCGCGCCGCCGGTCGAAATTACCTTCGAGCCGTGGGCGAAGGCCTGGGCGAGTGCCTGCACCGGGCTTAACTGCGACGGCCTTTCGCGCGGCTTCTGGAACTCGGTGCGCATCACCGTTCCCTCGACGATCGTCTCGATCGCGATCGCCTCGGTCAACGGCTATGCGCTTGCCAACTGGCGCTTCAAGGGCGCGGAGCTGTTCTTCACGATCCTGATCGTCGGCGCCTTCATTCCCTATCAGGTGATGATCTACCCGATCGTCATCGTGCTCCGGGAAATGGGCATCTACGGCACGCTGACCGGCCTCATCATCGTGCACACCATCTTCGGCATGCCGATCCTGACGCTGCTCTTCCGCAACTATTTCGCCGGCCTGCCGGAGGAACTGTTCAAGGCGGCGCGCGTCGATGGCGCCGGGTTCTGGACGATCTACTTCAGGATCATGCTGCCGATGTCGCTGCCGATCTTCGTCGTGGCGATGATCCTGCAGGTCACCGGCATCTGGAACGACTTCCTGTTCGGCGTCGTGTTCACCCGGCCGGAATACTACCCGATGACGGTTCAGCTCAACAACATCGTCAACTCGGTCCAGGGCGTGAAGGAATACAACGTCAACATGGCGGCGACGATCCTGACGGGTGCCGTGCCGCTCTTCGTCTACTTCGTCTCCGGACGGCTTTTTGTTCGCGGCATCGCCGCCGGCGCAGTGAAAGGGTAAGGACATGCAAAACGTCAGCGTATCGGTCAAAGACCTGTCGTTGAGCTTCGGTGCCGTCACTGTGCTCGACACGCTCAACCTCGACATCAAGGACGGCGAATTCCTGGTGCTGCTCGGCTCGTCCGGCTGCGGCAAGTCGACCCTGCTCAATTGCATCGCTGGCCTGCTCGATGTCAGCGACGGGCAGATCTTCATCAAGAACAAGAATGTCACCTGGGAGGAGCCGAAGGACCGCGGCATCGGCATGGTGTTCCAGTCCTACGCGCTCTATCCGCAGATGTCGGTGGAGAAGAACCTTTCCTTCGGCCTGCAGGTTGCGAAGGTCCCGAAGGAGGAGATCGACAAACGTGTGCGCCGCGCCTCCGAGATCCTGCAGATCCAGCCGCTCCTGAAGCGCAAACCGTCTGAGCTTTCCGGTGGCCAGCGCCAGCGCGTGGCGATTGGCCGGGCGCTGGTGCGCGACGTCGACGTGTTCCTGTTCGACGAGCCGCTCTCCAACCTTGACGCCAAGCTGCGCTCGGAGCTGCGCGTCGAGATCAAGCGGCTGCACCAGTCGCTGAAGAACACGATGATCTACGTCACCCACGATCAGATCGAGGCGCTGACGCTGGCTGACCGCATCGCTGTCATGAAGAGCGGTGTGATCCAGCAGCTGGCCGATCCGATGACGATCTACAACGCCCCGGAAAACCTGTTCGTCGCCGGCTTCATTGGCTCGCCGTCGATGAACTTCTTCCGCGGCGAGCTGCAGCTTCGGGACCAGCGCGCCTACGTCCACGCCAACGGCGTCGATTTCGACGTGTCCGCCTATCCGTCGCGGGCACCCCTCGTGCACGGGCAGAAGGTTGTCCTTGGCCTCAGGCCCGAACATGTGCGCGTCGACGAGGCGGCAAGCGGGGCTGCGGCCTCGCACCGGGCGGTGGTCGATATCGAGGAACCGATGGGCGCCGACAATCTGTTGTGGCTGAAACTCGCCGGGCAGTCGATGTCGGTGCGCATCGCCGGCCAGCGGCGCTATGCGCCAGGCACGGCCGTCACGCTCTCCTTCGACATGGCGGTTGCCTCGATCTTCGATGCGACGAGTGAGAACCGGATCTGAGATAAACGACGTGCCGGACAGAGACCTCTGTCCGGCGTCTCCCAGCAATGACAGCGCCGGCGTCGCCGGTTGATCCATGGAAATACGACAATGCTCTCTGAGGACTACACCCGAACCGCCATCCGTCTCGACATTTCAGGGGATTGGCAGCTCAGCTCGGTCGACAACAGCCACAGCTTGGCTATGGCGCTGCCGGGCGACGTGCACTCGGCCTTGCAGAAAGCGGGCGTGATCGAAGACCCCTATGTCGGTCGCAACGAGAATGACGTGCAGTGGGTGGCGCACAAGGACTGGGTGATCGAGCGAACAGTCACGGTCGCCGCCGACGAACTCGCGGGCTACTGGTATCTCGACCTCGAATGCCTCGATACCGTTGCCTCGGTCTTCGTCAACGACACGCTGGTGCTCGAAGCGGAGAACTGCTTCCGCCGCTATAGACCCGATGTTTCCCGCGCGCTCGTCGCCGGGGAGAACCGCATCCGCATCGTGCTGCATTCCTCGATCGCCGAAGGCGCGCGCCGGCAGGCCGAGCAGCCCTTCTACGTGCCTTACCATCCCGGCAATTCGCCGATCGCCAATGGCAACATGCTGCGCAAGCCCCAGTGCCATTTCGGCTGGGACTGGAACATCGCAATCGCGCCGCTCGGCGTCTACGGCGAGCTCGCGCTCTGCCGGCTGGAGATCGCCCGCATCGAGCATGTGACGACCAAGCAGGTCTGGCTTGAGGACGGTTCGGTCGACCTTCTGGTGACGGTGACGCTGTTTGCCGACGCGCCCGGCATCGTCCCCATACATTTTTCGCTCGACGAGGACCGCGAGCGGCTGGACTGCGCCGTCGGCAAGGGCGAGACGCGCATCACCCATGTCTTCACCGTCGCAAAACCAAAGCGCTGGTGGCCGGCGGGTAGCGGCGAGCAGCATTTGTCACATCTGACGGTCGAGGTGCCGCAGGAGCAAGTGAGCCGCCAGATCGGTTTCCGCACGATCGAGCTGGTGACCGACAAGGACGAGGCCGGCAGCCGCTTTGCCTTCCGCGTCAACGGCCGCGAGATCTTCTGCAAGGGTGCCAACTGGATCCCGGCCGATGCGCTGATGTCGCGGGTGACGCCAGAGGGCGTCGAGGATCTGCTGACCTCGGCAGTGGACGCCAACATGAACATGATCCGGGTCTGGGGCGGCGGCTTCTACGAGCCGAACTGGTTCTACGATCTCTGCGACCGGCTCGGGCTTTTGGTGTGGCAGGACTTCATGTTCGCCTGCAACCTCTATCCCTCGACCCCGGATTTCCTGGAGAATGTCGCGGCAGAGGTGGATTATCAGGCAAAGCGCCTGTCGTCGCATCCATCGATCACGGTCTGGTGCGGTGACAACGAGCTGGTCGGTGCACTCACCTGGTTCGACGAGCCGCGCAAGGATCGCGACCGCTATCTCGTCTCCTATGATCGGCTGAACCGCACGATCGAGGTGGCGCTGAAGGCCGCACTTCCCGAAGCGATCTGGTGGCCGTCGAGCCCGGCGTCCGGCTATCTCGATTTCGGCGACGCCTGGCATGCCGATGGTTCCGGCGACATGCACTACTGGTCGGTTTGGCACGAGAACAAGTCCTTCGACAATTACCGCACCGTGCGCCCGCGTTTCTGCTCGGAGTTCGGCTTCCAGTCCTATACGTCGATGCCGGTCATCCGGCAGTTTGCGGCGGAGAAGGACCTCAACATCGCGTCGCCTGTGATCGAGAGCCACCAGAAGAATGTCGGCGGCAATGAGCGCATCGCCGGCACGATGTTCCGATATTTCCGCTTCCCCAAGGATTTCCCGGCTTTCGTTTATCTCAGCCAGATCCAGCAGGGGCTGGCGATCCGCACGGCCGTCGACTATTGGCGCTCGCTAAAACCCCATTGCATGGGCACGCTCTACTGGCAGCTCAACGACACCTGGCCGGTCGCCTCCTGGTCGAGCCTCGACTATGGTGGTAGCTGGAAGGCGATGCACTATATGGTCCGCCGGTTCTTCCAGCCGGTTTCGGTCGCGGCCATCCCATCGGCGGATGGCAGAGAGATCGCCTTCTCGATGGTCAACGATACGGCGGAGCCGGTGACGGTCGAGCTTCAGACCTTCTTGGTTTCGCTCGATTGCAAGCGCACGCCGCTGACGGCGGCCGCCGGCACCTGCAGCCCGGATCGCGCGGCGACCCTGGTGACGCTTGCGGCTTCCGATATTCCGGCGGATCACCTGTTGTTCTGGTCGTTCGATGCATCGAACGGCATGCGCGGCGAGGGGCACCACGCCAACGGCACCTACAAGGCACTCGACCTGCAACCGTCCGGTTTGACACTCGATGTGGCGCCCGCGGGCGAAGGCGCTTTCGACGTCAGCGTCAAGGCAAGCGGCCTGGCGCTGCATGTGATGATCGAGGCCGATGTCGCCGGCCGATACTCCGACAATGCCTTTGATCTGCTGGCCGGGGAAACCAAGCTTGTCCGCTTCACGCCGAAGGTGCCGCTCGCCGCAGGCGAGCTTCCGCGCTTTGCCGCCTTCGATCTTGAATCCTGCCAGGGAAAAGGTTGACCGCCATGAAACGCAGCCACGTCAACGATATCATCGCCGAGAGCGGTGCCTTCATGAAGAGCTACGGCTTCACACTGCCGCCCTTTGCCTACTGGTCGCCAGAACAACTGAAGGCGCGGGTCGCCTCTGACAGCCCGACGATCTTCGATGCCCGGCTCGGCTGGGACATCACCGACTACGGCAAGGGACGCTTCGATGAATTCGGGCTCGTGCTCTTCACGCTGCGCAATGGCAACGCCGCGAACCTCACGACCGGCCACGGCATGGTCTATGCCGAGAAGCTGATGATCACCGCCAAGGACCAGGTCAATCCGCTGCACCGCCATGCGGTGAAGACCGAGGACATCATCAACCGCGGCGGCGGCTCGCTGGTGCTGCAGATGTACAATTCGAGGCCTGATGGCACCGTCGACGAGGAGAGCGATGTCGTCGTCGCCACCGATGCGCGACTTCGCACACTCAAGGCTGGCGAACTCTTGAAGCTCAAGGCCGGCGAAAGCGTCACGCTTTTGCCCGGCAACTGGCACGCCTTCTGGGCCGAAGCCACGGACGTGCTGATGGGCGAGGTTTCGACCGTCAACGACGATCTCACCGACAACTATTTCCGCGAGCCCGTCGGTCGCTTCTCGGCGATCGAGGAGGACGCGGCACCCACCCACCTGCTGGTGTCGGACTACGACACCTGGCTCAAGTGATCCCAGGACCCCAACCCCCAAGGGCAATTGACCCAAGACCAAACGATCTTTCGAGGAGGATTTCATGAAGGACGTCAGTTTCCAGCTTTATAGCGCCCGCAATTTCCCGCCGTTCGCCAATGTGCTCGAGGCACTCGGACAGGCCGGCTACAGCCAGGTCGAAGGCTATGGCGCACTCTATGCGGCGCTCAGCGACGCGGAGATCGCGAGCTTCAAGGAAGGGCTCGACAGCAATGGCCTCGCCATGCCGACGGCGCACTTTGGCTTGGACATGCTCGAAAGCGATCCGGGCCGCGTGCTGGAGATCGCCAAGGCGCTCGGCATCCAGGCGATCTATTGCCCGTACCTGATGCCCGACCAGCGCCCGACGGATGCGGCCGGCTGGCGTGCCTTCGGAGAGCGGCTGCAGAAGGCCGGCAAGCCCTATCGCGATGCCGGGCTGATCTTCGGCTGGCACAACCACGACTTCGAATTCTTTGCCCTTCCTGACGGCAGCATTCCGCAGGACCTGATCTTCGAAGGCGGACCGGATCTTTCCTGGGAAGCCGACATCGCCTGGATCATCCGCGGCGGTGCCGACCCGATCGCCTGGATCAGGAAATACGGCGACCGCATCACCGCCGTCCACGTGAAGGACATCGCGCCCACCGGCGAGAAGAAGGACGAGGACGGCTGGGCCGATGTCGGCGAGGGCACAGTCGACTGGAAAGGCCTGTTCCAGGCGCTCTCAGGAACCAAGGCCCGCTACTTCATTGCGGAACATGACAATCCGAGCGATTTCAAGCGCTTCGCCAAGCGTTCGCTCGCCTCCATCCAATCCTATTGAGAAGCAGGTTCATCCATGACCAAGGAACTTGGCGTCGGCATCATCGGATGCGGCAACATCTCCACCACCTACTTCAAGCTCGCTCCCCTCTTTAAGGGCATCAAGGTCGTCGCCTGCGCCGACATCAACCCGGCGGCAGCCGAGGCGCGGGCAGCCGAATACGGCGTCGAGGCGCAGAGCATCGAAGCGCTGCTCGCCAATCCTGACGTCGACATCGTCGTCAACCTGACGATCCCGGACGCGCACTACCCGGTGTCGAAGGCGATCCTCGAGGCCGGCAAGCACGTCTACTCTGAAAAGCCATTGGTGCTTTCGCTCGAACAGGGCGAAGACCTCAGGGCGATCGCTAGGGACAAAGGCCTTTCCGTCGGTTGCGCACCGGACACCTTCCTCGGCGGCGCGCACCAGCTGGCCCGCAGCACCATCGATGCCGGCAAGATCGGCCGGGTGACGTCTGGCACCTGCCACGTGATGAGCCCGGGCATGGAGATGTGGCATCCGAACCCGGACTTCTTCTTCCTGCCCGGCGGCGGCCCGATCCTCGATCTCGGCCCCTATTACATCGCCAACCTGATCAACCTGATCGGGCCGGTGAAGCGCGTCGCAGCACTGTCCTCCATGGCCAACCCGACCCGCACCATCACCAGCGAGCCACGCAAGGGCGAGGAGATCCCGGTCAAGACCCCGACCAACATCCACGCGCTGCTCGAGTTCCAAAATGGCGCGACGATCACCCTGTCGGCGAGCTGGGATGTCTGGTCGCATCGCCATGCCAATATGGAGCTCTATGGCACCGAAGGCTCGCTCTACGTGCCCGATCCGAACTTCTTCGGCGGCAAGGTGGAGATAAGCGGTCGCGACAGGAACATTGAGCCACTGGAACCCTGGGATCATCCCTTCGGCGTCGAAAACCAGGAGCATCCGCAGGGACCGATGGCGAACTACCGCACCGCCGGCCTAGCCGACATGGCGCAGGCGATCCTTGAAGGCCGCGATGCCCGCTGCTCGCTCGACCGGGCGCTGCACGGCGTCGACGTCATGGTCTCGATCCTGAAATCGGGCGAGGAGGGCCGCTTCATCGAGCTCTCCACCACCTGCACGCAGCCGGCCGCGCTCGGCATCGAGGAGGCGCGGGCGCTGCTGCGGGAGCGGCAAGAAGAAATGTCGGGAAATCGCGTCGCTGCGGCTTCATAGGGGGCAGCCGTCCGGCACGCGCGCCGCGGACCAGGGGGCCCTCTGCAAACTCGGAAGAGAGGCTTCCGGGGGAGAGCTGCACCCCAACCTCCCTCATCCTCGCCCTTGTGGCGGGGATCCAGCGACACGACGTCTGTCGGGTCAAAAGACTATTCAGCCCAAGGACTTGGGCTGGCTGGATTCCTGTGACAAGCACAGGAATGACGGAGATTTTGGCTGGGGCAAAGCTTCCCTCGCGAGCGTTCGGCGATTAGAGATATCTTTGACAGCAAGCTTGGGTTTCCGTGATCACGGAAACCCTTCTCGTTTTGAGGGATGGTAGGTGCATGCCGCCATCCGGATACGGATCGCGGAGGATTGTGCGATGACCTGGCTACCGGCGGAAAACCGCTACGACACCATGAAGTATAACCGCGTCGGCCGCTCCGGCCTGAAGCTGCCGGCGATCTCGCTGGGGCTCTGGCACAATTTCGGCGGTGACACGCCGCATGACCGCAAGGTCGACATGTGCCGCACCGCGTTTGACCTCGGCATTACCCATTTCGATCTCGCCAACAATTACGGCCCGCCTCCGGGCTCGGCCGAGACCGCCTTCGGCGAAATCATGCGCACGGATTTCGCCCATCTGCGCGATGAGCTGATCATCTCGTCCAAGGCCGGCTACGATATGTGGGCCGGTCCTTACGGCGAATGGGGCAGCCGCAAGTACATGATCGCTTCCTGCGACCAGAGCCTGAAGCGCATGGGGCTCGACTATGTCGACATCTTCTATTCGCACCGTTTCGATCCGGACACGCCGCTTGAAGAAACCTGTGGCGCGCTCGACCATATCGTGCGTTCGGGCAGGGCGCTTTATGTCGGCATTTCCTCCTACAATTCGCAGCGCACCCGCGAAGCGGCTGCAATTCTCAAGGATCTCGGCACACCGTGCCTCATCCATCAGCCGAGCTATTCGATGCTCAACCGCTGGATCGAGGACGATGGCCTGATCCACACGCTCGAAGATCTCGGCATCGGCTCGATCGTCTTTTCGCCGCTTGCCCAGGGCATGCTGACGACCAAGTATCTGCAGGGCATTCCGAGCGACAGCCGGGCGGCGCAGAACCACTTCCTCAAGAAGGACTTCATCCGCCCGGAGATCATCGACAACATCCGCAAGCTGAACGGCATCGCCGAAAAGCGCGGCCAGACTCTGGCGCAGATGGCGCTTGCCTGGGTGCTGCGCAACGGCCGGATCACCTCGGCGCTGATCGGCGCCAGCCGCTCCGAACAGATCGTCGATTGCGTCAAGGCGCTCGAAAACGACACGTTCACGGCGGAGGAGCTGGCCGAGATCGATCTCTATGCCCGTGAGGCCGATATCAACCTCTGGGCATCGTCGGCCGAACGCTAAGTTCTGCTGAAAACATTGATTTGCCTGCATTTTGGGCAAAACTGCCTGCTTTCCGGCGCATTAGACAAAAGTCGAATAGGTGCCGGAAAGCGCCTTCTGGACATGGTCCGGTGTTTCTGTAAGGTGCTGCAATGCCGGTCGATTGCGACGCCGATTTGCGTCGTTTCGGCAGGTTAACGAGGAGGAGCCACCGTCGCCCGGGAAGGGGCAGGGTGGATTGATGGGTGGTAGCGCTGATCGCGGCCGCCCTTTTGGCGAGAACTAGGGGAGGAACCATGGATCGCCGTTCATTTATCAAAAACGCAAGCCTCGGTGGCTTGGCCGCAGCGGGTGCTGCCGCGCTTGCAACGCCGGCCATTGCGCAGGCAAACCCCAAGATCAACTGGCGCCTGGCATCGTCGTTCCCAAAGTCGCTCGACACGATCTATGGCGGCGGTGAAGTGCTGGCGAAGCATGTGTCGGAAGCGACCGACGGCAACTTCCAGATTCAGGTCTTCGCCGCCGGCGAAATCGTGCCCGGCCTGCAGGCTGCTGACGCGGCGGCTGCCGGTACGGTCGAGGCTTGCCACACGGTTTCCTACTATTACTGGGGCAAGGACCCGACCTGGGCGCTTGGTGCCGCCGTTCCCTTCGCGCTCAATGCGCGCGGCATGAACGCCTGGCACTACCACGGCGGCGGCATCGATCTCTTCAACGAGTTCCTGGGAACCCAGGGCCTCGTCGGTTTCCCCAACGGTAATACCGGCGTGCAGATGGGCGGCTGGTTCCGCAAGGAGATCAAGACGGTCGCCGATATGCAGGGCCTGAAGATGCGCATCGGGGGCTTCGCCGGCAAGGTCGTCGAGAAGCTCGGCGTCGTGCCGCAGCAGATCGCCGGCGGCGACATCTATCCGGCGCTCGAAAAGGGCACCATCGACGCCGCCGAATGGGTCGGCCCCTATGACGACGAGAAGCTCGGCTTCTACAAGGTCGCGCCCTACTACTACTATCCCGGCTGGTGGGAAGGTGGCCCGACGGTCCACGCCATGTTCAACAAGGCGGCCTTCGACGGCTTGCCGAAGAACTACCAGTCGCTGCTGCGCACCGCCTGCCAGGCGACCGACGCGAACATGCTGCAGAAGTACGACTACCTGAACCCGTCGGCGATCAAGCGCCTGGTGGCTTCCGGTGCCAAGCTCAGCCCGTTCAGCGCCGAAATCCTGTCGGCCTGCTTCGACAAGGCGAACGAAGTCTATGCCGAAATGGAAGACTCGAACCCGACCTTCAAGAAGATCTGGGACTCGATCAAGGCCTTCCGCGGCGAGTACTACCTCAACGCCCAGATCGCCGAATACAACTACGACACCTTCATGATGATCCAGCAGCGCGGCGGCAAGCTCTAAGCTTTCGCCTGTTGCTGATGACAAAGGGCCGCTCGCAACGTCTGTTGCGGGCGGCTTTTCGTTTCGGCCGGAGGCCGCCGGCGTCCCGACGACCCTGCATTTCTGATCCCTACGCATGCGCAGGAGGCGCGGCACGGCAGCGGTTTCGTGGTATGGTTGCGGCCTTGATGAAAGGGAGAAGGTGCAATGCCAAGCGAAGGCCAATCGGTCGTGCTCGGTCCCCATCAGGGCCGCCGGTACGACATGGGTGCCATACAGGCTGTCTTCAAAGCCGATCGCCCGGAAACCCTAGGCCGCTTTTCGATCTCGGAATGGTGGCTCGATGCTCGGCATGAAGGACCCGGCGCTCACAAGCACGACGACAATGACGAGATTTTCTACGTCATCGAGGGCACCGCCAGCATCCTGGTCGGCGACACCTGGCACCAGATGGCCAAGGGCTCGCTCTGCGTCATCCCGCGCGGAACGATGCATGATTTCCGCAATGAGAGCGCATCGCGCATGGGTCTGCTCAACGTCTATGTCGGCGGACCGTTCGAGGAGATGATGCCCATGATCGTCGACTGGTATCGCGACAATCCGGCCAAGAGGATCGATTGAGCAAGTGCGTTTGGTGTGGCTGCCCTGAGATTGCTGACAGACCTCGACGATGGCCTGCGGCGATATGCGTGCCCCGTTCTCCCTCATCCTCGCCCTTGTGGCGGGGATCCAGCGATCCGACGTCCGTCGGACGAAAGACTCTTTTCAGCCCAAGGACTTGGGCTGGCTAGATTCCTGTGACAGGCACAGGAATGGGGGAGAGTGTGGTTTGCGCTCGACCTCCTACAGGCATCGAGTATCGTTGTCGGCAAACGAAAAGGGCGGCCCTTGCGGGGCCGCCCTTATGTTTTGTGTGCCAGCCGTCTTACTTGAACGAAGGCGGCTGGCTGAGGTCGTTTGACGGTGCCGTCTGCGGCTGGGCACCCGTGCCGCCGAACGAAGGCGGCTGGCTGAGGTCGTTCGAGGGCGCGGTCTGCGGCTGGGCGCCGGAGCCGCCGCCCTGATCCGCAGGCTTCTGGTCGAGCGGGCTGCCGCCTGGAAGCTGCAGGCCGCCCGGAAGGCCGAGGCCACCGCCATTGTCCGGAAGCGTCAGGCCACCACCCGGCGCAAAGCCCGGCACCTCGATCTTGATTGTGTTCGGATCGACGCCCGTGCCCGTTCCCTTGTAGTGCATGACCATCTGCGGGAACATGATCGTCAGCGCCACCATCAGGATCTGGATGCCGACGAAAGGCACCGCACCCCAGTAGATCTGCCCGGTCGTGACGGGCTGGATCGTCTTGCCGGTGATTTTGTCGAGATAGGGCACCTTTGCCGCGACCGAACGCAGATAGAAGAGCGCGAAGCCGAAGGGTGGGTGCATGAAGCTCGTCTGCATGTTGATGCCGAGCAGAACGCCGAACCAGATGAGGTCGATGCCGAGCTTGTCGGCGGCGGGCGCCAGGAGCGGCACGATGATGAAGGCGAGCTCGAAGAAATCCAGGAAGAAGGCCAGGAAGAAGACGAGCAGGTTGACGGTAATGAGGAAGCCGGTTTCGCCGCCCGGCATCGCCGTCAGCAGGTGTTCGACCCAGATGTGGCCGTTGACGCCATAGAAGGTGAGCGAGAAGACGCGCGCACCGATCAGGATGAACAGCACGAAGGCCGAAAGCCGGGTCGTTGCCGTGAGCGCCCCGCGCACCACGTCCATGTTGAGACGGCCCTTGGCGGCTGCCATGATCAGCGCACCGACGGCGCCCATCGCACCGCCTTCGGTCGGCGTCGCGATGCCGAGGAAGATGGTGCCGAGGACGAGGAAGATCAGCGCCAAGGGCGGGATCAGCACGATGATGACCTGCTGGGCAAGCCTCGACATCGCATTGATCTTCAGGCCGCGGTCGATAAGCGCGACGACGTAGATGACGATGACGCCGACGGTGCCGCCGAGGATGTCGGCATTCTCGCCCTGGGTCGGGTAGAGATAGACGTGGGCGGCATACGCGATGCCTGCCGCCACCGCCAGCGCAACGGCGAGCGACGTGACGCCGGAACCGAGCGTGCGGGCTTCCAGCGGCAGGGCCGGCATCGAATCGCGCCGGATGAAGGTCATCAGCAGGATGTAGACCATGTAAAGGCCGGTCAGCACGAGGCCCGGGATCAGGGCGCCGGCGTACATGTCGCCGACCGAGCGGCCGAGCTGGTCGGCAAGAACGATGAGCACGAGCGACGGCGGGATGATCTGGGCAAGCGTGCCCGAAGCCGCGATGACGCCCGAGGCGACCTTCCGGTCATAGCCGTAGCGCAGCATGATCGGCAGCGAGATCAGGCCCATGGCGATGACCGAGGCGGCAACGACACCGGTGGTGGCTGCGAGCAGCGCGCCGACGAAGATGACCGCATAGGCAAGACCGCCGCGGATCGGGCCGAAGAGCTGGCCGACGGTGTCGAGCAGGTCTTCGGCCATGCCCGATTTCTCGAGCACGATCCCCATGAAGGTAAAGAACGGGATGGCGAGCAATGTGTCGTTTGACATCACCCCCCAGAACCGGTCCGGCAGTGCATTGAGCAGCGGCCAGGAAAGATTGATCGAGTCCGACAGCGGCGCGAGCTCGACGCCGATGATGAAGAACAGCAGGCCGTTGGCGGCGAGCGAGAAGGCGACCGGGTATCCCAAGAGCAGGAACACGATCAGCGACGCGAACATGATCGGCGCCAGGTTTTCAGCAATGAATTCG
Organism: Ensifer sp. 22521; assembly: GCF_052044795.1. NCBI lineage: Bacteria > Pseudomonadati > Pseudomonadota > Alphaproteobacteria > Hyphomicrobiales > Rhizobiaceae > Ensifer > Ensifer sp. 22521. The sequence continues at coordinate 26,464 of NZ_JBQENM010000039.1, read as the reverse complement.
ATCATGGACGGGTCTCCGGAGACACGACATCGTCAAGCGGCGCATGGGTCGGCACATAGGGTGTCGGGTCTTCCATGTTTCCGGTCATGATCGCGATCTTCTTGATGATTTCCGACACACCCTGGAAGGCGAGCAGCAGGAAGCCGACCAGCAGGATGGCCTTGGCCGGCCAGATGATCAGGCCGCCGGCCGAGGAGGAGACCTCGCCCGAGACGTAGGACATCTTCACGTAGGGGAAGAGGTAGTAGAGCACCAGGAGAACGAAGGGCATCAGGAACAGCAGGTGTCCGAGCAGATCGATCCAGTGCTGCACGCGACGCGAGAACTGGCCGTAGACCACGTCGATACGGATGTGTTCGTTCTGGCTGAGCGTGTAGGCGGCGGCAAACATGAAGGCGGCGCCGAACAGGTACCATTGCGCCTCGAGCCAGGCGTTCGACGACATGTTGAAGATTTTTCGGATCACGGCATTGCCGGCGCTGACGAGCACTGCCGCCAGGATCAGCCATGAAACGCCCTTTCCGATGAATTCCGTGATCGTGTCTATTAATCGGCTGAAGCCGAGCAAAGCTCTCATCGATTTCCTCCCCGCGATGGCTCTTATGGTTCTTGTGCCAAGCACAGCCAGAGTGCCGATTTCAAGCGCGCGTTCAAGTCCGAGGTACGATTTTCCCGTGTAGTTCGGCCGCCTCCGACTAAAGTAGAATAAGCTGTCCCGGCGCTCTGCCCATTGTTTGTGCAAACCCGTACCGCTTCGTCGGTCTGAGCGTGAGCGGACGGTTCCCGCCGGCGCGTCAGCGGTGCGAATCGGTGTGGAAAGACGGCCATAGAGAGGTGCTTGAACGTCTTACTGCAACGTTGCAGTCTTGAAATCGTATGATTTTTGAGATCGGATGTGCGCACCAACGGAGGACGCCGAAACCCATGACTGCCATGATCCGCAACCCGATCCTGAAGGGGTTCAATCCGGACCCTTCGATCTGCCGCGTCGGCGACGATTACTACATCGCGACCTCCACCTTCGAATGGTATCCGGGTGTGCAGATCCATCACTCGCGCGACCTGGTGAACTGGCGGCTCGTGCGTCGGCCGCTGGAGCGGGCAAGCCAGCTCGACATGCGCGGCAACCCTGATAGCTGCGGCGTCTGGGCGCCGTGCCTCTCCTACAACGACGGGCTGTTCTGGCTGGTCTACACCGACGTCAAGCGCTTCGACGGCAACTTCAAGGACGCGCACAACTACATCGTCACGGCGGAGGCGATCGAGGCGACCTGGTCGGATCCGGTCTACGTCAATTCCTCCGGATTCGATCCGTCGCTCTTCCACGACGACGATGGCCGCAAGTGGTTCCTCAACATGCAGTGGAACCACCGCACCGAGAGTTTCGGCGGTTCGCCCAAGCATCCGGCTTTCGACGGCATTTTGCTGCAGGAGTGGGACGAACGTACACGCAAGCTCGTCGGTCCGGTGAAGAACATCTTTGCGGGCTCGGCGCTCGGCCTGGTCGAAGGGCCGCATCTCTTCAAACGCAATGGCTGGTACTACCTGACGACGGCGGAAGGTGGCACCGGATATGATCATGCCGTGACCATGGCGCGGTCGCGCACGATCGATGGTCCCTACGAGATGCATCCGGATACCTACCTGATGACATCAAAGGATCACCCGGAGGCGCCGCTGCAGCGTGCCGGCCACGGACAATATGTCGAAACACCTGATAGTCAGGCCTATCACACGCATCTCTGCGGCCGGCCGCTGCCGCCGCAGCGTCGCTGCACGCTCGGCCGCGAGACGGCGCTGCAGAAATGCGTCTGGCGCGACGACGGCTGGCTCTATCTCGAAAGCGGCGGCCCGGTGCCGGAAGTGCTCGTGCCCGCTCCAGTTCAGGTCGAGCGGATACCGGCAGCGACCGTCGTAGAGACGGATTTCAACGACAGTGCGCTGCCGATCGAGTTCCAGTGGCTGCGCACACCGCAGCCGGAGCGGATCTTTTCGCTCGAATGGCGGCCCGGGCATCTCCGGCTCTTCGGGCGCGAGAGCATGGGCAGTTGGTTCGAGCAGGCGCTGGTCGCCCGCCGACAGGAACATCACGCCTTCCGCGCCGAGACGACGGTGGATTTCAAGGCCGAAACCTATCAGCAGGTCGCGGGCCTGACGCAGTACTACAATCGTCACAAATTCCACGCGCTCGGCGTGACGTGGCACGAAACGCTCGGGCGTGCGCTGACCATTCTCTCATGCCCCGGCGATTTCCCGCATGGCCGGCTGGAGTTCCCTGTCGGCAGCGGCATCGCCATTCCGGATGGGCCGATCGACCTTGCCATGGAGATCCGCGACAACGATCTGCAGTTCTTCTGGCGGGAGGCGGGTGCCGAGGATTGGCGCGCGATCGGCCCGGTTCTCGATGCGGGCGTCGTTTCGGACGAGGGCGGCCGCGGCGAGCATGGCTCGTTCACCGGTGCTTTTGCCGGGATGTTCGCCTTCGACACGTCGGGGGGCGGCAAGCCGGCCGATTTCGACCATTTCCGCTACGTCAGCCTCGCAGCAGATTGATGATGGCACATTAGGGATATGGAATAAGCGACGGATATCATTGCATATTTGTAATGTAGAGTTTCATATTCGGTTCAGGAGGCGGGGCCTATTTTCCGGGTGCAGACAACGAAAGGACACCCGAATGAAACGTCTCCTGATCGCGCTCTTCGCCAGCTCCGTTCTGATCGCGCCGGTCGCGGCACTTGCCCAGCCGGCAGGATCCTTCGAGGTGGCGCAGAACTAAGACCGCTCCCGCCGCCCAATCGACCGGAATGGCGATCGCCAGATGGATCGTCACGTCGACCGCCACGTCGACAAGCACGTCACGATCGAGAAACGGGTGATCGTCAAGAAGAAGGAACGCTGGGCGCGCGGCCATCGCCTGACGCCGGCCGAGCGCCGCCACATGGCCCAGGTGCGGGACTACCGCTATTACAAGCTGCATCCGCCGCCGCGTGGCCAGCAGTGGGTACGGGTCGACAACGACTTCCTTCTGATCAGCCTTGCAACCGGCGTCATCGTCGGCCTGGCGACGGCACGGTGAGGACAATCTTCTGGCCAGGGGCGGCGGTTGCGCCGCCGCTGGCCAGCAATGGCATTTCTATCATTCTGAGGATGCCCCCGGACGCCCGGCGCCGACCAAGACCTCCCTCATCTCTGTGCTTGTCACAGAGATCCAGCCGCCGTGCGTCGGCACGGCGAAAGGAATGCTGGACGCCTGGAGTTTTCTCGCGCCGCCGACGCGGCGCGGCTGGATTCCTGTGACAAGCACAGGAATGAGGGAGGTTTTTGCGGCTGTTGCACTTCACAAGCGCCTCTTCGAGTCTTGTTTGCCCCTTCACTTGGCGCGCACCGCTACCGTTCCGAGGGTCGGCGAGTATTCCCGCTCTCCGAACAACATGCCTTCGATCTCGCCCATTGGCTCCAATGCCTCTTCCTCCCCAGCCGTTTCCCCTAAGAACGGATCGAACATCGGCACCGGCCGCCCGGCGGTGTTGAGCGCCATGCACATGAAGCGCGGCCGACGCGGAATTGGCGCGGCCTCTGCCATCAGGCGGCCCGCGGCGACCAGTTGGCGAAGGGATCGGCGAGATCGCGCCAGCGCTCTGGTTGGAAGGCTTCGTCGGCGATGAGGCAGGCGTCGAGTTCGGCGCGAATCTCTGTCTCGCTCATCGGACCTGCGCCGATGAAGACGATCTCCTGGCGTCGGTCGCCCCAGACCGGATCGATATAGGGACCGACAGCCTTCAGGAAGCCAGGGTCGCGCGGCCATTGCTCCTTCGGCACCGCGGACCACCAGAGGCCCATCTTGCCGGTTCTGACGAGCGGACCCGCCTGGCTGATCTCGCCGACATAGTGCGGCCGGGTCGCGAGCCAGAAGAAACCCTTGGCCCTGAGCACGCCCGGCCAGGAGCGATTGAGAAAAGCCTGGAAGCGCATGGGATCGAGAGGCCGGCGGGCGCCATAGACGAAGGAGTGGATGCCGTATTCCTCTGTCTCCGGAACATGATCCTTGAAACCGTGCAGTTCCTTGTACCAGAGGGGATGCTGCTCGGCCTGGACGATATCGAAGCGGCCGGTTCCGAGCACATCGCGCAGCTTGACCTTGCCGAAATCGGTCTCGATCAGCTGCGCATCGGGATTAAGGCTGACGATGATCTTGCGGGCGGCGTCCAGCTGCTCGGGCGTGGCGGTGCCGATCTTGTTCAAAACGACGACATCGGCGAATTCGATCTGCTCGACAAGCAAGTCGACGAGCGTGCGTGTATCGCCTTCACCCGCCGTCTCACCGCGATCGGCAAGGAAATCGAGCGAGGAATAGTCCGCGATCAGGTTCACGGCATCGACGACGGTGACCATCGTGTCGAGGCGCGCGACATCGGCCAGGCTCTCGCCGTCCTCGTCGCGAAAGTCGAAGGTGGTGGCGACGGGCAGGGGCTCGGAAATGCCGCTCGATTCGATCAGCAGATAGTCGAAGCGGTTCTGTTCGGCGAGGTTGCGGACCTCCTTCAGCAGATCCTCGCGCAGCGTGCAACAGATGCAGCCATTGGTCATTTCCACCAGCTGCTCTTCCGTGCGCGAGAGGCCGGCGCCGCCGTCGCGCACCAGCGCCGCGTCGATGTTGACTTCGCTCATGTCGTTGACGATGACGGCGACGCGCAGGCCGTCGCGGTTGGAAAGCACGTGGTTGAGCAGCGTCGTCTTGCCGGCGCCGAGGAAGCCGGAGAGAACGGTAACGGGAAGCTTTTCCATCGATTGTTTCCTGTATGTTATATCGTTACGATTGTTGCGGGTAAAAAAGGCGAGCACGATCGCCCGCTTCAGCCTGCTGACAAAGCCGCCTCCGATCGGGAGGGCCCGCCGATGAAGGCAGGGTCAACACCTCCGTCATTCCTGTGCCTGTCACAGGAATCCAGCTGGCCCAAGTCCTTGGGTCGAAAGAGTTTTTTTACCCGACGGACGTCGGGTCACTGCATCCCGCCACAAGGGCGAGGATGACGGAGTGTGGGATAACCGCTCGCAAGCATGCCATCTCACGCTTTGCCAGCGGAGCGAGGCGGGCGCTCCCCACATTCGAGAGAAGCGAACGCCCGCCTTTGCCGTCTTGGGAGGACGGATCAGCTTGCCGAGGCGAGGCAGGTTTTCAGCGATGTGCCGATGTTTTCCATCAGCTGGAAGTAGAGATCCGGGCCGGCGTCGAGCGTGCCGGCTTCCGGGTCGAGCGTGCCGGATTTCGCCGGCGTTCCTTCGATCACCACATTGATCAGCTTCGGCTCGAACTGCGGCTCGGCAAAAACACAGGTCGCACCTAGCTCCTTGATCTTGGCATGGATCTGGGAAAGTCGCTCGGCGCCCGGCAGCACTTCCGGGCTGACCGTGATCGAGCCGGCGACGCGGACCTTGTAGCGGTGCTCGAAATACTGATAGGCATCGTGGAAGACGACGAAGGGCTTGTCTTTCACCGGCGCGACCGTTTCGGCAAGCTTTGCATCAAGGTCGTCCAGCCGCTTGTTCAACGCCTCAAGATTGGCCTTGTAGGCGCCGGCATTGTCCGGATCGGCTTCGGCGAGCGTCTTCTCGATCTCGGCAGCCATCGCCTTGGCATTCACAGGGTCGAGCCACATGTGCATGTCGGTATCGCCGTGGCCGTGCTCATGATCATGGCCGTGATCGTGCCCGGCGGCCGCTTCCGGCGCTGCGGCGTCATCATGCTCCGTTTCGCCTTCCGCATGCTTGTGGCCTTCGTCGCCGTGTCCTTCATCGCCATGGTCATGCGCCTCAAACGCGCCACCCTCGCGGAATTTCAGCTTCTCGAGGCCTGGCGCTTCGCTGAGTTCCACCACCTTGGCGCTGCCACTCAGCGCGTCGAGCGGCTTGTCGAGGAAGGCTTCAAGGCCGGGGCCGACCCAGAAGACCACCTTTGCCGCCTGCAGGGCAGAGGCGTTGGAAGGTTTCATGTTGTAGGTGTGCGGCGAAGCGGCGCCCTCGACAATCAGCGACGGTTCGCCGACGCCCTGCATGATCGAGGCGACGAGGGAGTGGATCGGCTTGATCGAAACCACCACATTGGGACCGGCCGCGATGGCCGGTGCGGCGAGAAGCATGGTGGAGGCAAAAAGCAGGGCGGAAGTCGATTTCATCGGGTTCTCCGGGCTTGAATGGCGCGCCTGGCCCTATCGACCGGGCACGCTGTCGGGCATGCAAAGCATCGATGCAACAGGCCATTGAAGGGCTTGAAGCAATCATGTAATGTTATTACATCAATTGCGTTATGCTATAACGTGTGCGATAGCCAGTGGCAACCATCCAATCCGGAATTTTTTCATGCTGAATTTCCGCTCCCCAGACACGTTGCCGTTGGTCAATCTCAGCAAAACCGGCGTGCGCCGCAACGGCCGCTGGCTGGTGCGCGGCGTCGAGTTCTCGATCAGCCCGGGCGAGATCGTCACGCTGATCGGGCCGAACGGCTCGGGCAAATCGACGACGGCAAAGGCGGCGATCGGCGTGTTGAAGCCGGATGAGGGCTATGTCGAGCGCAAGCCGGGCCTGAAAGTCGGCTACGTGCCGCAGAAGCTCGCCGTCGACTGGACACTGCCCTTGACGGTCGAGCGGCTGATGACGCTGACCGGACCCTTGAAGGGCAGGGAGATCGAGGAAGCGCTTTCGGCGACCGGCGTGCTGCATCTGGCGAAAGCTGAAGTCCAGCATCTGTCGGGCGGCGAGTTCCAGCGGGCGCTGCTTGCCCGTGCCATCGCCCGCAAGCCCGACCTGCTCGTGCTGGACGAGCCGGTGCAGGGCGTCGATTTCAGCGGCGAGATTGCGCTTTACGAACTGATCAAACAGATCCGCAACCGCACAGGCTGCGGCATCCTTCTGATTTCGCACGACCTGCACATCGTCATGGCCGAGACCGACACGGTCGTCTGCCTGAACGGTCACGTCTGCTGCCGCGGTACGCCGCAGGCCGTCAGCCAGAGCCCGGAATACCAGAAGCTCTTCGGTAGGCGGGCGGCCAATACGCTTGCGGTCTACAGCCACCACCATGACCATACCCATCTGCCCGATGGCCGGGTGCTCCATGCCGACGGCTCGATTACGGAACATTGCTTCCCCGGCGACGGCCACCACCATGACGACGAGGAAAACGTGCACGACCACGGCGAGGATTGCGGCTGCGGCCACCACACGCGGCTGCATGGTTATGACGCGAAGGAGAAGCGCGATGCTTGACGATTTCTTCGTGCGCGCGCTGATCGCCGGCATCGGCATCGCCGTCATGGCGGGGCCGCTCGGCTGCTTCGTCATCTGGCGACGCATGGCCTATTTCGGTGACACCATGGCGCATTCGGCGCTGCTCGGCGTGGCGCTATCGCTGCTTCTCGAGCTCAACCTGATGCTCAGCGTCTTCATCGTTGCCGCCGTCGTCTCGGTGCTGCTCCTCTTCCTGCAGCGGCGAGGGGCGCTTTCGACCGATGCACTGCTCGGCATCCTTTCGCATTCGGCGCTCTCCTTCGGCCTCGTCATCGTCGCCTTCATGACCTGGGTGCGCATCGATCTCGTCGGCTTCCTCTTCGGCGACATTCTCGCCGTCTCGGAATCCGACATCGACATCATCTGGGGCGGCGGCATCCTCGTCATCTTCGCCATCGTCTATCTCTGGCGGCCGCTCTTGGCCTCCACCGTCAATCCGGAACTGGCAGAGGCGGAGGGGTTGCAGCCCGAGCGCACGCGGCTCTTCTTCATGCTTTTGATGGCGCTGGTGATCGCGATCGCCATGAAGATCGTCGGCATCCTGCTCATCACCTCGCTGCTCATCATCCCGGCGGCGACTGCACGGCGCTTTTCGACCTCGCCGGAAGTGATGGCGGTTCTTGCCTCGGTCATTGGTGCGCTTGCGGTTACCGGCGGACTTTTCGGCTCGCTGCACTGGGATACGCCATCGGGACCGTCTATCGTCGTTGCTGCGGTTGGGCTTTTCGTTCTGAGTCTGCTACCGATCGGCCGCCGCCCGATCGAGGCAGCGCACCATTCCACGCCCGGAGGACACCACTGATGGCGACGCCGCAACTGACCAAGAACCAGACGCTGGTGATGGATGCGCTCAGCCATTCCGAAGGGCCGATGAGCGCCTACACCATTCTCGACAAGCTGCGCGATCATGGTTTTCGTGCGCCGCTGCAGGTTTATCGGGCACTCGACAAGCTGCTCGAATACGGCCTCGTGCACCGGCTGGAGAGCCTGAACGCCTTCGTCGCCTGTAGCTGCCCGCATGATCACGAGCACGACCACGGCGTCACCGCCTTCACCATCTGCGAAGGCTGCGGCCAGGTGACGGAGTTTCATGACGAGGCGATCGAGCAGCGGCTTTCGACGCTGACGCGGGCGCAGAACTTCAAGACCGAGAAGACCACGATCGAGATCCGCGGCCATTGCCAGAGCTGCGTCTGAGTCCGATTCCGCCGATCAGGGCGGAACCGCTTTTTCGGACAAGCCTGGAGTTCAATCCAGCCGGGTGAGATCGGAGGCGTAGCGCCGCCAGTTCTTGACGTAGTGCGCTGCCGAGCGCTTCAGCCCTTCAACAGCAGCGTCGTCCAGCGTACGGATCGCCTTGGCCGGCGCGCCGACGATCAGCGAATTGTCCGGAAACTCCTTGCCCTCGGTCACTAGCGCATTGGCACCGACCAGGCAGTTGCGGCCGATCTTGGCGCCGTTGAGCACCGTCGCACCCATGCCGATCAGCGAGTTCTCGCCGATGGTGCAGCCGTGGATGATGGCACCATGGCCGATGGTGCAGCCTTCGCCGATCGTGACCGGGAAGCCCGGGTCGACATGGATGACGACGTTTTCCTGGATATTGGTGCGGGCACCGAGCCGGATCGGCTCATTGTCGCCGCGCAGCGTCACGCCGAACCAGATGCCAACCTCGTCGCCGATCTCGACCTGTCCGATGACGTTTGCGTCCGGGGCCACCCAGTAGCCGCCGTTCGGCGGGGTCTGCGGGCGAAGCGATCCAAGGGCATAAAGCGGCATCGGCAGATATCCTTCGTGTCGTCTGAAATGATGGGGTGCCAGGAAGTGCGCGTCACGCCGTTCCTGGCACAATTTTTCTAAAGGACGCTAACCGCAAGCGCCGCGACGCCGTCGACGCCGCAGGTGACCTCGTCGCCGCGCACGACGGCACCAACGCCCGACGGCGTGCCGGTCATGATGACGTCGCCGGGAGCCAGCGTGAAGAGCTTGGAGAGCTCGGCGATGATCTCCGGTACCTTCCAGATCATCTGATCGAGATCGCCCTGCTGGCGCATTTCGCCATTCACCTTCAACCAGATATTGCCGTTGACCGGGTGGCCGATCGCTTCGGCCGGCACGATCACCGAGACCGGGGCGGAATGTTCGAAGGCCTTGGCGGCGGCCCAGGGCTTGCCTGCCTTCTTGGCCTCGGCCTGCAGATCGCGGCGGGTGAAGTCGATGCCGACGGCATAGCCGTAGACGCAATCCAGCGCATCCTCGACGGCGATGTCGCTGCCGCCGCGCTTCAGCGCCACGACGAGTTCGACCTCGTGATGGACGTCGGCGGTCAGCGGCGGATAGGGGAAGGCGCTACCGGCGGCAAGCAGGTTGTCCGGATTCTTCTGGAAGAAGAACGGCGGTTCGCGGTCCGGATCGTGACCCATCTCGATGGCGTGGGCAGCATAGTTGCGACCGACGCAATAGACCCGGCGAACCGGAAAGCCGACCAGACTGCCTGAGATCGGCAGCAGCACGGGAAGCGGAGGAGGGATGATAGTTTCCATGATCGTCCGGTCTTGGGCGTCCATCGGTCTCAACGGACAGAAAGATCGCTGCGCGTTTGATAGGCGCTCGCCGTCGACCGAGTGCGGTTTCGAGCGAGGCAGGGAAGAATCCGGACGTTACTGCATAAATCCGCGAATCGGAATCGATCCGATGAAAAATAAGACGAAGGTTTGAGAAGGATTTTGGACTAAAACGCGCCCGGACGGGCGCGCGAGATCACAGCAGCCGAGAGGATGCCGTGAGCGGCAAACTCAGGCGCAGTGTGCGTAGGCCTGAAGCTGATCGCGGGTCAGGAACCTGCCGTCGGAACGCGAATTGAGCTCCGGATGGCTGTATTCGAGACTGGGAACTTGGGGAAGCTCAAGGGCCTGGCGCACCGTCATGATACCGACGTCACGGCGGCCACCTTCACGCTTCACGCTGACTTCAACGATGCGATAGAGATTGCTCTCGCTCATATGTTCTCTCCCGTATATCGTTTTTTTTAATTCCCTTGCGGGGAATAAAGCGCTCCGAAATTGGTTTTTGTGAGGCACCTCAGAATATAGCCGGAAGAAGTGAAGGCTTCACGACAGAAATCGGGCCGTTTCTGGAAAAATCATGCATGATTGGGCGATAATGCGCCGAAATGATGCGGTTTTTGAGCAAATGCCCGGTATCTGAGCCGTTCGTCGACGGGTATTGGGTCTGCGGCTTCAACTAAGCGGCTTCAACTAAAAGGTCATCTTGCGCCCGCCGCTGGCGAGCGTGCGCCGCTTCGTGCGGCGGGATACGGTCCGGCGCGGTTGCGCCTCAGTGAGCGTCCAGTTCGGCCTCTTCGGCAGCCGATATGAACAGCGTTCGCGCCTCCTCGGCCGTGCGGCGACCATCGATTGCGGCGCGGCAGGCACTGCGGGCGGCAACATAGAACGGCCCGCGGCGGGGCCAATGGTCGGCAAGGCAGGCGAGCGCGTCTGAGGGGCCTTTCACGGTGCGGCACATGCCGCCAACAAAGTCGAGCTCGATCGGCTGTTTCCAGACTACTTGCATGCGTCTCCTCCTCGAGATCATCTCAATGAATGTCGGCACTGCGGCTGTCGGCCCCCTGGCTCCTCTCAAGCGGCATCGACAGTCGATCTTGCTAATGTAGCGCAGGAGGAGGGATTTGTAAGCAGCTTTTCCGTGTTTGATCAGCGCGCTGCACGCGCTGGCGGCGTGCGGCGATGGCCGAAAAGGACGCCACGACCCTAAAGGGAGACGTCGTGCCGCAGGCGCTCGGCAAAGGCGCGTCCTGCAAGAAGCAGGTGCATCTCGTTGGTATTGCCGGCAAGGTAGTCGTCGATCAGCATACGGGCATGGCGCCGCGCCCGTTCGCCGTCGCGTGCCCAGCCCTGTTCCCGGCAAAGCTCGTCGAAGACACGTTGCAGCCTCTCCATGTCACCCTTCGACAGGGCAAGGCATTGTGTCGCTCGCAAAGGGGCCACCTGTTCCTCCCGCAGCACCCATTTCCCCGCCCGGCACTATGGCAGAACGCAAGCGAATTTGACCCCTTGGGAATGAGGGGTTCCAGTGGTCTAGCGATTAATCGGAGATCGGCTATCAGGCCGCGGGCACGACGCGGTCGACCTTGGTGCGGCGACCGCCTTCCTCGATGCGATAATAGTCGGGGCCGATCTGCGCATACTGGTCGCAGCGCCGCCCGCCGTCCTCGAAGGTGATGCAAACCTCGTCGCCACTGATCGTGTAGCTGCCGCCGTCGCGCACCTCGTAGTCGCGATAGCCGTAGCGGCCGTCGGCGTAGAAAGTGGAATTGACGCCGTTGAGGTTGTAGCGCAGCGTCTTTCCGACGAGGAAGGCCTGGAGCGCGTCGCCGGAAAGCGTCGGTACGGAGGGGGCAGCCGGTCTCGGCCTTGCGACTTCAGGCGCCTCCAACTCCATCGACTGGCATCCGGCCAAGAGAAGCGTGAGCAGTGCCGCGATCGCGCGTTTCATGCCGTCCGTCCTTTTTCCTGTCAACTGTATCGATACAGGGGCACTGCCTTACCGTGCAAATCCTTAGTTCGGAATCGATTGATGGGCGAAACTAGGGAGCAGGTTCCTGGACAGCGACCGCTGGCATCTCGATAGACGCGCGGCGCTGTAATCGCCTTCGGTCGCTTCTGTCAAGTCCAGGAAGCGGTGGTGACGGCGGATCGCGTCACGCGTCGTGCCGCGTGGGCGGGCCTGCGAAGTAGAGAAAGAGATTGGCGGACCCCTGCGCGCCGGCCATCGCCGCTTCGCCAAAAGAGCTCGCATCCGTTTCGTTCTGCCAAGCGGCCTTGAGATCGGCGAGGCAATTGGCGATGGAATCGACGATCGCCTGTTTGTCTCCGGCCTGCATGACGAGAGCCGCGACCGTCGCATTCAGGATCGAGAGTTGCCCGAGCCGGGCCGCGTCGCCATGGAGGCGCAGCTCTTCATTGCTCATTTCGTCCGGGGATTTCGACATCGCATGATTCCTTCGCTTGCTGGTTGCGGCGAAAGGCGATCATTTGCCGACGAAGAAGGCAAGTTGGCCGGAGTTCGGCAAGCGGTTCGGTCCGGCGTTGGTCCTTCAAATACAGGCAGGCGGCCTTGGCCGCCTGCCTCACCCAAAAGGGGTATCTCAGAAGATACTGCCGGCCACTGCCGCGGCAACCGTGGCGGCCAGCGCCGCCAGAAGGAACGCTGCCCCTATGACGGTCGCTATTGTCCGCCGGCGCCGTGCGCCGCTCCAATCGTAGCTCATGTCTTCGCTCCGACGACGATCATGTCAAAGCGGAACAATCGGAGATTCTGCTTAACAAAATGGAAACCAGGCTGCCGGCGGGGGGACCGGAGGGCGAGCGCTCCTCGCTGAGGCGCTCTGCCGCGACTCGAGTGGAATCCCATCAGCTGCGCATCGAGCGGAGTTCTGGAAAGTCGTACCAGCGCAGTCGCTTGTCGTTGCAGCGGGAATCGTACGAGCTCGAGTCGACGATCTTCCCATCGCGCAAGGCATAGCCGCCGACCTGCAATACCTCCTGGATCCGGGTTTCCCTGAAGCGGACACAAAAGGCATAGATCTTCGCTTCGGGATTGAGCAAGACCACACTCGATATCTCGGCCATCTTGAACTGGGCGCCCTTGGCGTCGATGGCCCGCATCACTGCAACATACTCCTTGCGCACCGCTGCCGACGGCGTTTTTGCGTCGCCAGAACGGATTCCGGCGCCGGCGGCTGGCAGCCGGAGAGCGCAAGAGCGGCCAGTGCGAGAGAGAGGTATTTCAGCATTCGTTGTTCCCCATGTGTCGTTGCCGCGCAGGTTGTATCCGGCGCGTCGCGCGGCTGCAATATCAATCGGATAGGGGCCGTCATGCGGCTATCACCGCATTGCAGGGGGCGAGAATCGGGGGATGCGCCGTGTCGTTCGACACGGTCTCGCATTCTTCGGCGTTGCACTGTATAAGGCGCCGTCCCATCAGGGGGCTTTGGCGCCAAGCGGGCGCCAGTGCTGCAAATCTGCCGTGAGTGCTACAGTGTAGCGCCGGCGCGCAAAACCAGAATAACGAGAGCTGATCGAGCATGGCAGAAGGCCGCGCACAGCCCGGAAATCCGGGCAACCGTCACTATTTCAACGCACCGGTTTTCGCCGTGGCGCCTATGATCGACTGGACGGACAGGCACTACCGGTTCTTTGCGCGGCAACTGTCGCGGCATGCGCTGCTCTATACGGAGATGATCGTCGCCGAGGCGATCCTGCGTGGCGATCGGCAGAGATTGCTCGGCTTCGACGCCTGCGAACATCCGGTCGCGCTTCAGCTTGGCGGCAGCGATCCCCGGAAGATGGCGGAGGCGGCTGTTATCGCCGAAGACTTCGGCTATGACGAGATCAACATGAATGTCGGCTGCCCGTCGGACCGGGTGCAATCGGGCACCTTCGGTGCCTGCCTGATGCAGGAGCCGGAGACGGTGGCTGCCTGCGTTGCGGCGATGAAGGCGGCGGTGAAGATCCCGGTCACGGTCAAATGCCGCATCGGCGTCGACGAGCAGGATCCGGAGGTGGCGCTGCGGACGCTCGTTGCGCAGGTGGTCGACGCCGGCACGGATGCCGTCTGGGTGCATGCGCGCAAGGCGTGGCTGCAGGGCCTGAGCCCGAGGGAAAACCGCGAGATCCCGCCGCTCGACTATGGTCTCGTGCATCGGCTGAAGCAGGAAAATCCCAATCTTTTCATCGGCATCAATGGCGGCCTTCAAACGTTGAGTCAGGCGCTTGAGCAGTTGCAGCATCTGGATGGCGTGATGCTCGGCCGTGCGGCCTATCACGACAGCGCCATGCTGACGGCGGCGGATGGGCATTTCCCGCATCCGCTGACGGGGGCGGCGCCGGTGATGCAGGAAGCCAACGCCTTCTCCGAGCGCGGCCATCGCCTCGATCTCGATTTCTGGGCGGATGTTCGTGACGTGATGGCGGATTATGCCGCCGCGCATATCGCCAATGGCGGCCGGCTGATCCACGTGACGCGCCACATGGTCGGCCTGTTCCAAGGCTGGCCGGGCGCGCGGCGCTATCGGCAGTTGCTTTCCGCCGACGCGACGCGCAAGGGCGCCGGGCCCGAAGTGATCCACGCTGCCTTCGACGCGGTGTTCGAGGCCATGGCGGCCAAGCAGGCGGCGGAATAGGGTCGGCTAGCGCCTGAGGTTTCTTCCCTCATTCCTGTGCTTGTCACAGGAATCCAGCAGCGCCGCGTCCGCGGCGCAGAAGAGGACAGAGGTCAATAGTCGTCGGGGGAGGTCTCGCCGCGCCGACGCGCGGCGGCTGGATGCCTGTGACAAGCACAGGCATGAGGGGAGCAGAAGTCGTGCCTTCCAAAACCTCGTGCCCCAAACGAAAACGGCGCCCCTTGCGGAGCGCCGTTTCCAAATGAATGTCCGACTGGACGATCCGGCTTAGGCAGCCTGGATGTTGACGGCCTTCGGGCCCTTGCCCATGCGATCCGGCTCGGTGTCGAAGGTGACCTGCTGGCCATCCTTGAGCGTTGCGAGGCCAGCGGCCTGAACGGCGGAGATGTGTACGAACACGTCCTTCGCGCCGCCATCCGGCGTGATGAAGCCGAAGCCCTTGTCCTGGTTGAAGAATTTTACGATGCCCTTGGTGGCCATGGAAGAAGTCCTTTTCCTTCAGTCAATTTGCGTTGCCCGCGCCCCCGAGGGGATGTGGGCATCTCGTCTTCCGCTTGCAAGCGGAAAGGCGTCGAGTGGTCACGATATCGGGGAAAAGACGTCTACGGTGCCGATGCCGGCGGTCCGGCACGAAGCCGGGCGCAGTTGAAAGTCCAGTCTCCGGGATAGAAATCGCCCGAACGGCGCAAGAAGTGACAGGATTTGCAGAAAAAGGCAAGCGCCTTGTACGACGCATCAAGGCGCGGAGTGTCAGGCTTTGCAAGGCTTTGGCCGATTTCTCGCCACTCCATTCACGCCTCCGGCAGAAAAATCGGGGACGGTCCGTTTCTCGACACAATTTCGTCCCGACCGCGACCGAACGTGCGCGCCGCCGACGGGGCCGGTCGCGGATCGCAGCGGATGCTGTCGTTGCGCTTGGCCGCGTGCCTAAGGCTTGCACATCCTCGGGATAACGCGCAGGCTTTACCGAAGGTTGGTTCCGTCTTCGCTGGCGATGGCGTAGCCACTGGCAAAGGCGACGGGCCGACATTCCGCCTGGAGCGGACGAAGGTCGCCTAGCCTGGACGATTAAGTCGCCTTGGCCGGGCGATAACCGGGAAGACTGGGCGAAGTGTCGCCCAGAGGGCGAAGTGTCGCCCAGAGAATGCGCCGGCTGGCTCGACCGGGTGGCGGAAATGACAGACGAAGTGGGGACAGCGTGATCGACCCTTACGAATTGCTTGGACTGGAACGCGACGCCGACAATCAGGCGATCCGCAGCGCCTATCGCAAGGCGGCGAAATCCGCGCATCCGGATTCCGGCGGCGATCCCGAACAGTTTGCGCGGCTGCAGGTGGCCTATGAGCTGCTCAAGGATCCCGTGCGCCGCAAGGTCTATGACGACACCGGCTACGATCCGCAGCTCGCCGATCCGCGCGACCTCAAGGGGCTGATGATGCTGGAAACGCTGGTCAACGAGTTCATTCTCGACGAGCGCGAGCCCGGAACCTTCGATCCTGTCGCCGCCATGCGGCGCAAGCTCTCCGACGATATCGTCAAGAGCCGCTTCCATATCCTCGAGCTCGAGCGCCACCGCGCCCGCGTGCGCAAGCACCTGGACCGCCTCGGCCGCCGGCCGGAAACCGATGTGCTCGGCTCGATGCTGCGCGCCCGCTCGCGGTCAATCGCCGAGGCGATCAAGAATGCCGACGAGCAGATCAAGACGATCGAGCAGGCCTATGAGATGCTGGAAGGCTACAGCTACGAGCTGGAGGCGCTGGAGATGAAGGCGCACGCGGCGGAGTAAGGCGCCGCCTCGGGCGCTGTCGCGTTCGTTCTGGCTTTGCGACGAAAGGCATGGCCGCGCCTGATATGCGGCTGCCGGCTCCCTGATCGCCGATCCTGCTGTCGGCGGCGTTCGCCTACGCGCCGCCGCTGTGCAGCCGCCTCTGTCGGTGTCATACTCTCTCCCTGTCCCTGGGGCCGGGACCTCCGCCGAGCCTGGAGCGAAGGAGAGTGGCATGAGCCGTCGCTTGAACATGCGCGTTGCCTTTCTCCTTCTGGGGATCGTGCTCGCCGCCTACCTCGCGGTCAGCTACTTCCTGGTCCCGGAGCTATGGCTCTTCCACGATGACCGCCGGAAGGTTCCGCTCAATCCCATGGTGACATCCACGGAGCAGGGCATTCCCGGTGATCCGATCAATGTCGGGCTGGTCGGCACCAAGGAGCAGATCATCCGTGCCTTTAACGCTGCAGGCTGGGATGCCGCCGACAAGGTCACGCTGCGATCGTCCGTCGACATCGGCCTCAGCGTCGTGCTCGACCGCCCGGATCTCGATGCGCCTGTCAGTCCGCTGTTCTACGAGGGGCGCAAGCAGGATCTGGCCTTCGAGAAGCCGGTCGGCCGCAGCGCCGACCAGCGCAACCATGTGCGCTTCTGGCAGACCGCGACGCCTGCCGAGGGCGGTGGCCCGCTCTGGCTCGGTTCGGCGAGCTTCGACCGCGGCGTTGGCTTGAGCCACGACACCGGCCAGATCACCCACCACATCGGTCCCGATCTCGATGCCGAACGCGATCTGGTGATCGGCGACCTCAACAAGGCCGGACAGGTGTCGCGGACCTATGAAATCCCCGGCGTCGGTGCCACCAAGACCGGCCGCAACGGCGGTGGCGACCCCTATTTCACCGACGGCAAGGCGCTGGTCGGTGTGCTCAAGCCGGCAGCAGTTGGCAGCGGCGCGGGGATTGCCAAGTGAGGCTCGGCGGCTCGTGCTGCCTCGCCTTGTGGAGCCAGCCCCCAGCGCGCCTTTCGACTTACGCCGGCTGCCCCATGAACTGCGACAGCGATGCGAAATCGTCGTGCAGGTGGCCGGCCTCGATCGCCCGGCGGAAGATCGCCTCGTATCCCCCAGTGATCGTGCGGTCGATGCCGCGGGCTTCCATCAGGTCGACCAAATGGTGAAACGCGCTGTAATGCGGCGATACGGACGAGAGCGTTTCGGCATCAGCGTCATAGCGCCCGGCGGCGCTGCGTTTGATGAGGTCGGAGACGAGCCCCTCGACCACCGGCGCCGTCGCCGTCCATTGTCTTGCGAGCACGCCGAGATCGATCGCCTCGGCCCGGCAAACCGCGATCGACTGCAGCGCACCGAACAATGCGCCCCACATCAGCGCCAGCACGGCGCTGTCGAGCGCATTGGCGAGGCCCGGATCCTCGCCGATGAACTGGACATTGCCGCCGAGGGCGCCGAGCACGTTACGGCCTTCCTCGAAAACAGCTGAAGGACCGGAGACAAGCAGCGTGCCCGCTTCGGTGCCGATGAAGTCCGGCGTCGCCAGGATCGCGCCGTCGAGATAGCGGGCACCCTGCCGCTGCGCCCAGCCGTGCGCCTCGCGGCCACCATCGGGCGTGCCTGACGTGAGTTCGATGATCAGTCTGCCCTCGAGGGCACCGGCGACCTCCTTGTCGCGCAGAAGGCTTTGCGTCGCCTGGTAGTCGCTGACATTGACAATGACGACCTCAGATGCGGCGACCGCATTGCGCACGCTTGCCGCCACCTCGGCCCCGGCGGCAGCGAGCGGCGCCGCCTTTGCCGGCGTGCGGTTCCACACCGTCGTCGGGTGCCCGGCCTTGAGAAGCGCATACGCCAGCGCCGATCCCATGCGCCCCGTTCCCAATACGCTGATTGCAGGTTGCATTCCCAGTCTCCATATCCATGGCGCGGGAAGGGCGCCTGCACCCTTATCCCGCCCTGATTTCCACAGCGACGCGGTTGTCGTCGCGGTTCAGACGTAAGGTGGGCGGCCCGGGTCGCAATACGCACCGGATGGTAAGTGCTTACCGCGACGTAAGGGAGGATGACGTGACGACAGCAATGGAAAACTGCGGCTTTGCCACCGCGCTCAGGGCGATCGAGGGAAAGTGGAAGGTCGATATTCTCTGCGAACTCGGCAAGGCCGCCCGCCGCTTCGGCCGCCTGCGCCAGGCGATCCCTTTAATCAGCGAGAAGATGCTGGCGCAGCAGTTGCGTGAATTGGAGGCCGACGGCCTCGTCAGCCGCACCACCTATCCGGAAATCCCGCCAAAGGTGGTGTACGCGCTGACCGAACGCGGCGCGGCGCTGAACTTGGCGGCGGCGGCTCTCTGCAAGTGGGGCGAGGAGTTTGGCGGCGATGACGAGGTGCGGCCGGAGGCGAGGGTGGTTGCTGCGGGCTGACCGGCGGTAGCGTCGCCCGGGTGAAACAGTGGCGGCGCCCGCAAACGCGCGCGCCTTTGAGCACGCCCTTATGACCGCGCCCCTGTGTCCACGCCTTTGTGTCCACGCCCCTGAGCACCTCCCTCCGGAGCGACGATCTTAGCGGTCACAGCCCGCTCGCCCCTCATCTCTGTGCTTGTCACAGAGATCTAGCAGCCGCACGTCCGCGCGGCGGGGTATGCCGAGCCGGCACGCTGGGTGCTCGCGCATTCGGGGCAACGCATCCCCTCGTGCCGCCGACTCGGCGCGGCTGGATTCCTGTGGCTCCGGGTGCCCGCGATTTCCTGCGCCTGCGGAATTTTCATCCCTGGCATCCGGTTCCCTTGGGGCAACGATCTTCTGTCCACCCTCATCTCTGTGCTTGTCACAGAGATCCAGCAGCCGCACGTCCGCGCGGCGAGAGATCCCGAGCCATAACGAAGACTTTCTCGTAATGGTCGGCGCATCCCCCCGCCGCAGCGCGGCAGGGGGATGCCTGTGACAGACATGGGAATGCGGGCGGTGGGACGCGTGATCGCCGCGCTACTTCACCACGGCATGGCGCTTGCGGCCAAGCGAGAGCCGAACCGGATGCTCGCCGAGTGAGACGATTGTCTCTGCATCCTCAACGACTTCTCCGTCCAGGCGGACACCGCGCCCGGCGATTGCCCGCCGTGCCTCGCCTTTCGATGAGGCCAGTCCTGCCCGCACCACGAGGTCGACGAGACCTATGCCCTTCAGGCGCTCGGCATCGCTCAGCTCGACCGTCGGCAGCCCCTCGGCCGCTTCACCCGCGCCAAAGGCCTGCCGCGCCGTTGCCTGCGCCCGCCGGGCTGCCTCCGGCCCATGCGCCAGCGCCGTTGCCTCATTCGCGAGGCGTTCCTTGACCACGTTGAGGTCCGCGCCCTCGGCGCGACCCAGTCTTTCGATCTCGTCGAGCGGCAGATCGGTGAAGAGTTTGAGAAAGCGCACCACATCGGCATCCTCGGCGTTGCGCCAGAACTGCCAGTAGTCGTAGGGCGACAGGCGGTCTTCGTTGACCCAGACGGCGCCGGCCGCCGTCTTGCCCATCTTGACACCCGAGGCGGTGGTCAGCAGCGGCGTGGTCATGCCGAAGACCTCCGCGCCCTCGATGCGGCGCACCAGGTCGACGCCACCGACGATGTTGCCCCACTGGTCGCCGCCGCCGAGCTGCAGCCGGCAGCCGGTGCGACGGAACAGCTCGAGGTAGTCGACCGCCTGCAGGATCATGTAGTTGAACTCGAGGAAGCTCAGGTTCTCCTGCTGCTCCAGTCGCGTCTTCACGCTGTCGAAGGAGAGCATGCGGTTGACGGAGAAGTGCTTTCCGACGTCCCGCAGCATGTCGATCCAGGCCATCCGGTCCAGCCAGTCCGCATTGTTGACCATGACAGCATCGCTCGGCCCGTCGCCGAAGGTCAGCAGCCGCTCGAACACTTTGCGGATGCCGGCGACATTGGCCGCGATTTCCTCCTCCGACAGCATCGGCCGCGCCGCCGAGCGAAAACTCGGATCGCCGATGCGCGTGGTGCCGCCGCCGATCAGCACGATCGGCTTGTGGCCGGCCTGCTGCAGCCGCCGCAGCGCCATGATCGGCATGAGATGGCCGACATGCAGACTGTCCGCCGTTGCGTCGAAACCGGCGTAAACCGGCACGATGCCAGCCGCGAAGGCGCCGTCGATGCCCGCAAGGTCGGTCACCTGGTTGACATAACCGCGCTCGACCAGCGTCCGGGTGATCGCGGAGCGCGGCTGAAAGGCATCGGTGGGATTGTCGGAATCGGTCATTAGGGCTCTCCATGGCATTGCCGCCAGGGAGCACTGAACAAAACAAAGCCGCCTGACGGCGGCTTGTTTCAAGACATGATCGAAACGCGCCGCTCCCTATGGGGACGTCGCATAATAGGTGGCAGCGATAAGCGCGGTCTTGATCATCGTGTAGTTGTAGCGGTGATTGGGGGAGGCGGCAAGGGCGTGGGTAGCCTTTGATGAGTGCGAGTCGAAAATTCAACATATCGATAAAGACAGAAAAATATTCTGTGTTCAAAAAGGTGGAAATAGGCCGATTGGTGAACATCTACTTGAATTTCTGTCCCCGTATTGCCAGCCTACGGTTGCATTTTTGCCAGCCGCAGTTTTCGGGTAGGAAATACGATAAATTATGTTCAAGAGAATTGAGCTTCTCAATTTTACGAACGATTTAGCGTATCGTGCCGGGAAAGAAACATTCTAGTTGGTCCGAACAACGCCGGGAAATCATCAATTCTAGACGCGCTTAGGCTTTTTGCCGATGTTCAACGTTTCGCAAGTCGTCGTGTTCCGCACTTTGAAAGCTATCCAGGAATTGGGGTTTGCGCGGCGTATGAGGCGAGCAACAGCATTTTCAGCGTAACTCTAGAGAACATATGTCGGAATTATTCAGAAGAGTATGCTGAGATTGTCATTCATAGTGAGAACGGCAGCAAGCTTCATATAAATATAAATCCAGAATTGATGCCGAGGATATACGTAGAGTCGGATACAAAGCTTGTGAAAAACAAAAGCTTCTTTTCCCGGTGCTTTCCGGAAAGGGTCGTAGTCGTTCCAACTTTGAGCCAGTTCGAGGAGGGTGAAAAGCCGAATGATCCCGAGTATGTCCGCTCAGTTGAATACACGCGGCTTGCCGCAAGAAATTTTCGCAATATTTGGCGCAACAAAAGTCCGGCTGAGTTTGAAGAATTTCGGGAACTAGTCAGTGCGCACTGGCCCGGCATTGAGGTTCATGCGCCCGAACTAAACGGTCGCTACCCACCTCAAATTCAAATGTTCTTTCAAGAGAACGGCCTGCATCGGGAAATTTACTGGTCTGGGTTTGGTTTCCAGGCTTGGCTTCAAATGATGACTCATTTTCTGCGAGGAGAGGAGAGCGATATTCTTGTCCTCGACGAACCTGACGTTTACTTACACGCAGATTTGCAGCGCCGATTATTTCACGTCGCAAAAAAGAGATTCAAACAGATCTTTATCGCTACCCACTCTGCGGAACTTATGAACGAAGCAAATGCTGCGGATGTTATCTTGATCAAGCCCGGACTTGTGAGCGGTGCACGTATCACATCGGACGCGGGGTATCGTAGCGCTCACGCTTTGCTAGGTTCATCAGAGAATGCAGACTTTGCTCGCCTGGCTCGCGCGAAGAGAATAGTTGCGTTTGAGGGAAATGACAGGACGCTTTTTAAGAGGTTTGAGCAAAAGGTTTTAAAGGGAGGCGTTCTTTCTGATCCTGATACGCTATCTATAAAAATAGGCGGCTACGAACACTGGCACAGAGTCGATAATTTAACTTGGATGTTCAAAGAGTTATTCGGGATGGAGGCAAAGATTGTTGCTTTGTTCGATCGAGATTATCGTTCGGATGCGGAGATCGACGATTTCCAACGAAGGCTGTCGGACTCTGGCGTCGTTTGTCGAGTACTTCAGCGCAAAGAACTGGAGAACTACCTGCTGGAAACTGAGCCACTATGCGCTGCAATCCAGAAAGCTGGCCTTCGTCGGGAAGTACGTATCTCTGAACGTGAAGCGCAAGATTTGATTGCGACCGTCGCTGAAGTCCATCGTGAGGATTGCTTGATAAATATTCAGTCCTTTGCGACCAAGTACTCTAGCTTAAAAAGAGATGGGAGAGATCCGTCGACAGTTCTAAAAACTGCAAAAATCGAGTTTGACCAGGATTGGTCCACCATCGGCTTCAAGAAGCGTATCGGTGGAAAGCAGTTTCTTATAGATCTCAATGTCGCTCTAAGGGACAAATACGGAATCAACATTTCAAACGCGATGATTGCGGACGAGTTTGAAGTGCGCCACGTCGATGATGACATGTTAAGTATCCTGGGATTGGTCAATTCTGCTTTGTCGTGAGTAAGCGCTCTCAGCTTCTTCGGCCTCATATACTTACTCAGATCGATTTACCTCACCGCCCCGGCCGCCCCGTTTTCCCCTTCGTCCGGCCCTTCTGCCGCTTCTCATCCGCCGGGTCCTCATAGGAGCCGACGCCCGGCTTCGCCCGGGTGAGGATCGGTTTTTCCGGGACGTGGCCGATGACCGGCTTTTCGGTGCGGCCGACGGTCATTTCGTCGAGGGTGTTCCTGCGGAACAGCGATTTGTCCGAGCCGGCGGGTGTCGCAACGTCGCGGCCCATGTCATCGAGGTGGGGTTTCTGGAACAGCGACTTTTCGTCCGTGGTCTTGGATCCTCGGGTCGATCCTCGGGTTGAACCCGAGGACGAGGATGACGTCGACGAGGAGGCGCCCTTGCGGCCTTCCTGCGACCTTGCCTCTTCCCGTGCCATCGGGTCGTCCATCGCGGCGAGTTCGGCGGCCTTGAGGCGTTTGATCTCGTCGCGCAGGCGCGCGGCCTTTTCGAAGTCGAGGTCGGCGGCGGCGTCGCGCATCTGCTTTTCCAGCGCGTTGAGGTGCGCCTGCAGGTTGTTGCCGACGAGATGGCCGCCGTCGGCAAAACCCTTGCCGGCGACGCCGGAGATGTCGGCGCGGACGTGGTCCTTCTCGTAGACCGAGTCGAGGATGTCGGAGATTTTCGCCTTCACCGATTCCGGGGTGATGCCGTTGGCCTCGTTGAAGGCCATCTGCTTTTCGCGGCGGCGGCTGGTCTCGTCCATGGCGCGCTGCATCGAGCCGGTGATCTGGTCGGCATAGAGGATGACCTTGCCGTCGACGTTACGGGCGGCGCGGCCGATGGTCTGCACCAGCGAGGTCTCGGAGCGCAGGAAACCTTCCTTATCGGCGTCGAGAATGGCGACGAAGCCGCATTCGGGAATGTCGAGGCCTTCGCGCAACAGGTTGATGCCGACGAGCACGTCGAAGGCACCGAGGCGCAGGTCGCGGATGATCTCGATGCGTTCCAGCGTGTCGATGTCGGAGTGCATGTAGCGCACGCGAATGCCCTGTTCGTGCAGGTATTCGGTGAGGTCTTCGGCCATGCGCTTGGTGAGCACGGTGACGAGCGTGCGGTAGCCGGCGGCGGCGGTCTCGCGGATTTCGCCCAGGACGTCGTCGACCTGGGTTTTCGCAGAGCGCACTTCGACGGGCGGGTCGATCAGGCCGGTCGGGCGGATGACCTGTTCGGCAAAGACGCCGCCAGACTGTTCCAGCTCCCAGGAGCCGGGGGTCGCCGAAACGGCGATCGTGTCCGGGCGCATCGCGTCCCACTCCTCGAAGCGCAGCGGGCGGTTGTCCATGCACGAGGGCAGGCGGAAGCCGTATTCGGCCAGCGTCGCCTTGCGGCGGAAGTCGCCGCGATACATGCCGCCGATCTGGCTGACGGAGACGTGGCTCTCGTCGATGAACAGCAGCGCGTTGTCGGGGATGTATTCGAACAGCGTCGGCGGCGGCTCGCCGGGATTGCGGCCGGTGAGGTAGCGCGAATAGTTCTCGATGCCGGCGCAGGAGCCGGTCGCCTCCAGCATCTCGATATCATAGCGGGTGCGCTGCTCCAGCCGCTGGGCCTCGAGCAGGCGGCCGCCCTTTTCCAGCTCGGCGAGGCGATGCACCAGCTCTTCCTTGATCGCCTTGATGGCGCCGTTCAGCGTCGGGCGCGGGGTGACATAGTGCGAGTTGGCGTAGATTTTCACCGACTTCAGGTCGCCGGTCTTCTGGCCGGTCAGCGGGTCGAACTCGGTGATCGCGTCGATCTCGTCGCCGAACATGGAGATGCGCCAGGCGGCATCCTCCAGGTGGGCCGGAAAAATCTCGATGGTATCCCCGCGCACGCGAAAAGAGCCGCGCTGGAAATCCATGTCGCGGCGCTTGTACTGCTGCGCCACCAGGTCGGCGAGAAGCTGGCGCTGGTCGAGCCGGTCGCCGACGCTCATCTGGAAGGTCATGGCGGTATAGGTCTCGACCGAGCCGATACCGTAGATGCAGGAGACCGAGGCGACGATGATGCAGTCGTCGCGCTCCAGCAGCGAGCGGGTGGCCGAGTGGCGCATGCGGTCGATCTGTTCGTTGATCGAGGATTCCTTCTCGATGAAGGTATCCGAGCGCGGCACATAGGCTTCCGGCTGGTAATAGTCGTAGTAGGAGACGAAGTACTCGACCGCGTTGTTGGGGAAGAAGTTCTTGAACTCGGAATAGAGCTGGGCGGCCAGCGTCTTGTTGGGCGCGAGGATGACGGCGGGACGCTGCGTTGCCTCGATCACCTTGGCCATGGTGAAGGTCTTGCCGGAACCGGTGACGCCGAGCAGCACCTGGCTGCGCTCGCCGGAGGTCAGGCCCTCGACCAGATCGGCGATCGCCGTCGGCTGGTCGCCGGCCGGCTCGTAATCGGAGACCATCTGGATCTCGACGCCGCCTTCGGATTTCGGCGGCCGGGCAGGCCGGTGCGGCGTCCAGAGCTTGCCGTCCTTGAACAGCGGGTTGCCGCTTTCGATCAGCGCCGACAGCGCTTCCACCGTGGCGGTGACGCCGGATTTGGCCGTCAGCCTGTCGGCATCCTCCAGCGACACGTCCAGGCCGGCGACCGGGTTGAGACCGGCGGCGGCGCGCGTCTTCGGGTCGGTCGAGCCGCCCATGGAGGTGCCGCGGGCGGACTTGCTGCCGACGATTTCGACCTTGCCCTTCTTGCCCGCCTTCTTCGGCTGAGCGTCGTCATCCGTGCCGGCCGCCTTGCGCGCCGCCTTGGAGGCGGCGATCTCCACCGTCTTGCGGTGCTTGCCGGCCTTGGAGGCGATCTGACGCTGGGTTTCGAAAGCGGAGGCTTCCGCATCCGCCTCGAGCTGCTTCACCCAATCCGAGACGTTGCCGCTGAGCGGCGTGCCGGACAAGGGCGCCTGCGGCGCTTCTTCGAAACCGGACGGCGTGGAGGGCTTCGGCGGGGCATTCTTCGGAGCTTTGGTCATGGCGGGGAATATGGCGAGAGTCCGGTCGAAAGAAAAGGGGCGAGTGAGTACAAAAAGGCAACATTTCGCAGTGCTTCGGCGCAGCTTTGCACGCGAAACGGCAGGGGCGTGGCGTTGAATTTGCGGACGACTGGGCGCCGAACGAGTGGCAGCGCCACCACTCGGGCCGACGGCCGGGTCACGCTTGCCTCAACCGCGACGAGCCGGACTGGCTCGTTGATATAACTCTTACGGTTGCGATGTGCCGTTACGTTACTCCAATTGGGCGACAAGACATAAATCCCTGCAGCGTGATAACAATAACACTTTGGAGGGTGCCATGTTCTACTTGCGTGGCGCCGCACTCATCTCGATTTGTGCTGCGTTTTGCCAACCGCTTCCTGTCAGCGCTGCAGAGCCCGTCGGCCAGGCGGTGCAGATTCGCACGTCAGTCAGCGGCGCGCGAGGTCCGATCGCGGTCAAGGACCCGGTCTACAAGGACGAACGGATTTCGACATCGAAGTCCGGTCTCGGCCAGTTCGTCTTCCAGGATGGCACCAAGCTTGCGGTCGGCTGGGGTTCGTCCGTGGTCATCGACAAATTCGTCTACGATGATGCCAAGTCGGTGAAGAAGCTGACGATCATGGCCGCCAAGGGCACGTTCCGCTGGATCAGCGGCAAGTCCGGGCACTCCGCCTATGAAATCGTCACGCCGGCCGGCACGATCGGCGTTCGCGGCACCGCCTTCGATTTTTATGTCGGCCGCGACGGCACGACCGCTGTCGTGCTGCTCAGCGGCGCCGCAAGCTTCTGTGGCGCCGGCGGCTGCCGGCAATTGACGCAGCGTTGCGACTGCGTCGTCGCCAAGCC
>NZ_JBQENM010000038.1:0-52659 GCF_052044795.1 Ensifer sp. 22521 | reverse complement strand
GTTGAGGCTGGCGTTTTCGAGCAGGTCGAAGAGGCGATCGAAGCCGACGCTCGACCTGTAGAAGGGGGAAAAGTCGGGGTTTGTTCTCATAGCTATATCCTCCGTAGAGCAACATAGGTACGAGGGAGCGCCAAGAAGCTTGGGCTCCCTGACTGGTGTCAACCCACTTGGGCATCGACAAGAATAAGGTGGGGATCATGATGCCTTGCGTCAAGAGGCAGCCCTACCCTCCAAACCGCCCGCGACGTGAAATACTCTCATGAATTCATGCCGGTAGCACTCAACAGGCTAGAGTGCTAAAAAATTTTTGACCCTCTCTTGAAACTCAAAAAACAGGAACCAGATCGAAATGCGCGCGATGCCGAAAGGCTCGGCGTCCCGCGTCGGTTTCGCTCCGAATGCGGCGCGGAACACTTGTTGAAAAATCTGGTTGTCGATGAGGCGAGCGAAATGACGTTCCGTCCCTTGCATGACCGTATCCTGGTTCGCCGCATCGGGGCCGAGGAAAAAACGGCCGGCGGTATCATCATCCCAGATACGGCAAAGGAAAAGCCAAAGGAAGGTGAGGTCGTTGCCGCTGGCTCTGGTGCGCGCGATGAAAGCGGGCAGCTGCGACCACTCGAAGTGAAAGTGGGTGATTGCGTCCTGTTCGGCAAATGGTCGGGCACCGAGATCAAGCTCAATGGCGAGGATGTCTGATCATGAAGGAATCTGAGGTGATGGGCGTAATGGAGGTCGACGCCGCAGCGAGCAATGCGGCGTAGTGCCAATTCGGACCTATGCCAACAAGGAATGCTGACTGAGGAAGGAGTAGAAAAATGGCTGCCAAGGAAGTGAAATTCCATTCCGACGCCCGCGAAAGGATGCTGCGCGGCGTCGACATCCTCGCCAATGCTGTCAAGGTTACGCTCGGTCCGAAGGGCCGTAACGTGGTGATCGACAAGTCATACGGCGCGCCCCGCATCACCAAGGACGGCGTCACTGTCGCCAAGGAGATCGAGCTTGAGGACAAGTTCGAGAACATGGGTGCACAGATGGTGCGGGAAGTGGCGTCGAAGACCAGCGATATCGCTGGTGACGGCACCACCACCGCAACCGTTCTCGCCCAGGCGATCGTCAAGGAAGGCGCGAAGGCCGTGGCTTCGGGCATGAACCCGATGGACCTCAAGCGCGGTATCGACAAAGCTGTCGAAGCTGTGGTCGAGGAACTGCGGCGGAACGCCCGCAAAGTCACCAGGAACGACGAGATCGCCCAGGTTGGCACCATCTCGGCCAATGGGGACATCGAGATTGGCCGCTTCCTCGCAGAAGCGATGGAAAAGGTCGGTAACGAGGGGGTGATCACCGTCGAGGAAGCCAAGACCGCGGTGACGGAGCTGGAGGTCGTCGAAGGCATGCAATTCGACCGCGGTTATCTCTCGCCATATTTTATCACCAACCCGGACAAGATGCGGGTTGAGCTCGAGGAACCCTACATCCTGATCCACGAGAAGAAGCTCTCGAACCTGCAGACATTACTGCCGGTTCTTGAAGCGGGTGTTCAATCTGGAAAGCCGCTGCTGATTATCGCCGAGGATGTCGAAGGCGAGGCGCTCGCAACCCTCGTCGTCAACAAGCTGCGCGGCGGCCTCAAGATCGCTGCTGTCAAAGCGCCAGGCTTCGGCGACCGCCGCAAGGCCATACTGGAGGACATCGCAATCCTGACCGGCGGCACCGCAGTCTCTGAAGATCTGGGCATCAAGCTCGAAAACGTGACCCTCAATATGCTCGGCCGTGCCAAGAAGGTTGTTGTCGAGAAGGAAAATACGACGATCGTCGACGGCGCTGGCTCGAAGACGGAGATTCAGGGCCGCGTTTCGCAGATCAAGGCGCAGATCGAGGAAACCACATCGGACTACGATCGCGAGAAGTTGCAGGAGCGGCTGGCCAAGCTTGCTGGCGGCGTTGCCGTCATCCGCGTCGGCGGCTCGACCGAGGTCGAGGTGAAGGAACGCAAGGACCGCGTCGACGACGCCATGCATGCCACGCGGGCGGCCGTCGAGGAGGGCGTGTTGCCCGGCGGAGGCGTCGCTTTGCTGAGAGCCGTCAAGGCACTGGACAACACGCAGACCGAGAATGCCGACCAGAGGCACGGCATCGACCTTGTTCGCCGCGCGATCGAGGCGCCGGTGCGCCAGATCGCCGAGAACGCGGGTGCCGAAGGCTCGATCATTGTCGGCAAGCTGCGCGAGAGGACCGAATTTGGCTATGGCTGGAACGCGCAAACGAACGAGTTCGGTGATCTTTACGATCAAGGCGTGATCGACCCGGTCAAGGTCGTTCGCACCGCGCTGCAGGACGCCGCCTCGGTCGCCGGCCTGCTGATCACCACCGAGGCCATGGTCGCCGAGAAGCCGAAGAAGGATGTACCGCTCCCGCCGATGCCGGCAGCCGGCATGGACTTCTGACTGCAATGATAGGTCCGCGCCCCCACGGGGCGTGGGCTTTGGATAGACTTGCGAAGTAAGAGATGCATTGCGCTTGAATCGGCGCGGCGTTTGTCGAACTGGTGCTGGTTTGGCAGGAGCCAAAATCGTGACTCCGGGGGGCTTTACCCAAGCCTCGCCCGTGCACCGAAGGAGGAACAGTTCGGCCCCAAAAATGACCACGCGTTCGTCGAATATGCTGGCGTATTCGCCGCACTCCGTCCTCATACTGGTTCCAGCGCCGCTTCCCGCGGCGCGGCCGCAGTCGGCGATGTCGACCGGCACTCAACCCTCGCTCGCTGATGTCTTGGAGGACGTCACGCCGGCGGTCGTCAACATTGCAGTGAGGTCTCGCGCTTCCGCCGAAACCAATCCTCTTTACAACGATCCCTTCTTCCGTTGCTATTTCGACCTGCCTGAGCAGCAATAGCGGCTGAGCGCGGGCTCCGGCCTCATTGTTGATGCCAACAGAGGCTATATCCTCACCAATCATCACGTCGTCGCGGACGCCGGCGAGATTGCGGTAACCTTGAAGGACCGCCTGGGTCACGAGTTCCGACGTTCCAATACTCACGATGGCGATGTAAAATTGTGAGCCATTCTTACATCTGGGCACCTCGGAGGTTGCCGGGAGAACCGCTTGTCTCCCCCTATCCCCCAGGGCGAGCAAGGCTTGGCAGGGCCGCAGCATGATGACTATGGATGAGACGCGAGAACCCACCCGACGCGATTTTCTCTATCTGGTGACAGCCATGGCAGGGGTAGTGGGTGTTGGGGCCGCCTCCTGGCCATTCATCGATCAGATGCGTCCTGACGCGTCGACGCGCGCGATGGCCTCTATCGAGGTGGACGTATCCTCGCTCGTCGAGGGTATGTCACTGACCGTCAAATGGCGCGGTCGCCCGGTTTTCATTCGCAACCGCACCCAGAGGGAGATCGAGGCGGCAAGGGCGACCGCGCTTGACGATCTCAAGGACCCCTTGGCTCGGAATGCCAACCTTGCCGATGACCAGCACGCGACCGATGTTGCCCGCTCTGCCGGGAAAGGGAAGGAGAAGTGGATCGTGATGATCGGGGTTTGCACGCATCTCGGCTGCGTGCCTCTAGGGCAGGCGGGTGATTTCGGAGGCTGGTTCTGCCCGTGCCACGGATCGCACTATGATACTGCCGGTCGCGTCCGCAAGGGGCCCGCACCGGAGAACCTCGCGATCCCCCGCTTCGAGTTCATATCCGAATCTGTTGTCCGGATCGGATAAGCCGCGCAAGTGCAACAATCGCGAGCACCACGTGCCGTGTCGCCGATCGGGTTATCCGCGACGTCGCGACGGTTCGGTTGCCCCGAAATCGCTGCACATCACGGACAGGTTCGGGAAGGTCACTCAATAAGGGCGGCTAATACGTGATCGAACCACCAAGGGCAACGCCATTTCACGAAGGCTGGTTGGCTGCCCTTTGCGACCGGCCTCACGTCGGTATTCCTTCCTTGTTCACTCGACTTTTTGTTGTGGCCGAAGTTGGCGTCGTTATCGGCATGGTTGCGCCTTCGTTCTGGACTCTGACTATCTTTGTTCCCTCTAATTTTAGGGGTTTCTCATTGATCGACGTTGAAAAACCAAGCGTGGCTTAGGACTGCGAGGTCAACGGCTCGATACAGTCGGCTCTCACCTTGACGGGCAGCAGATGTCCGTCCTTGTCGATTTCCGGGGAGCCCATCCGAGCCTCCGTTCACCACCGATGACGAGCGATATGGCAGATGGACGGCGTACACCGACAATGAGATCTCGCGACGACGGCCAACACTTATTTAGCCATATCCGACCGCCCGTCCAGCGGGCTGAAATCACAAATCTCTCATGTACCGGGGATATGAGTGTTGCACGTCAACACATGGGGTACCGATGCGAGAGACGAAGCTTCGCGAGACCGAAACCATCTCCGAAACGATCAGGGAACTGGCAGTCCCGGGTATGAAGCCAAAGGCCCTGATTGAGGCCGTCAAGGCCAGGCACCCAAGTGCTTCGAAAAAAGACATTGCCCGAGCTGCGTTTCTCACCATCATTCTGTCTGCCGAGTATGCCTCAGAGGAGGCCCAAGCCCTCCACGATCTTGCTAGCGGGACCTCGGATGGAGAAAGCGCTGGATGAGCGGGCGTCACCGGAAGCAAGAGAGCAACTTCCCTAGCTGGTGACTTGACTTGCGTGATCGGCAACATCCGCATTGACCGAAGGGCGCAACCTCGCATCAGGCGATGGTGAAATATCCCTTTTGGACGGCTGTTGTCGCATCCATGCTGGCGCCGCGTTCATCTCCGATGAAACCGCGGACCGCTTTAAGGTCGCGGGCGTTCAGATGGAGCTCATACGTGGTCTCCGGCGCTTTCTTCCGGTGCTGGCAGGAACGAGACGTTCTCACCGTCGCCGAGTAGAACCCCGGAGGTATACTCAGTCCGTCGATGTGAACGTCAGTCTCCGCTATGAGACCTATAATCCTTCCTCGGCTCGGCATTATTTAAGACCCCTGGCGGTTCCTTCAGAACGGAGCGATCCTGCCTTATTCTACGGCGCACCAGTCGCGGATATGGGAGATTGCGAACCGCACCTGAAGCCCGCGGTAGTCTACGACCAACTTGTCCGCTTCCCGACGCATGAACTTGGCGACGTAGTTGCGAACCGCACCCGCTTCGTCGACCACTTCAAACACGTATATCATCGCCTGCCCCCCCTAAAGATTGAGGGGTTATATTCCATTCTGCTTGAGTGAGACTTACGCCTACTGATTTCGCCGCTCATCTGGGCAGTTTGGCTCCGACGACCGCCGTTGCCTCGGATCTCACCACCTTCTCGAGCTCCTCCCGGTTGTCTCTCAACGCGCGTTTCGGCGGACGCCTGATCCACGCGGCTGTCCAGAGTAGCCCCAATTGATTAGTTACTGTTCATAAAATCTTATTGATTTCGGGACGAGCAATTGCAATCATATACTTGAAATTGCGCACCAAAAAAGCACACGTTAAAGATGAGATCGTGCTGGTTTTATTGCCGCGCAATTCCTCCATTTTCATTCGCGCGCATGGCTTGGACCTCCGTACAGGTGCGGAGGTCCAAGCGCATCGAGGACGGTGAGTAGCAGCATCTTCGGGCCGTGGCCCAGCATTAGAAAACTCTTGATTTCACAACTTGTGAGTCCGGCCAGAGTCCGCATAGGGTTCGCTATTCAGAGGGGCGGTGGCAATGTGGAAGACCGATTGGCCAAAATCGGCGGTGACCTCAGAAACGATTGTCGTGCTTCGCCGGATCCTGCGCGACTGGTGCGACGAGCGCGGTCATCGCGCCGATAGTCAGGAAGGTGGTCGAACTGCCAAATCCCTGATCGACTGGTATGAATTCGGCGTGACCGACGAAGACGAGCTGGCGAGGCTGATCCGCGACGACATCATTATTGCTGAAGCCTAGATCGTGGCTGCCATGCGGAGCACTGTTCAGGACCCTGTAATGGAAGTACTTGGCTGGACCGGATGGCATTAAGCCAGCAGGGACGCGAAGTTCCACTGGCGACGCTGGCGCAAAGGTGACTGGGAAATCACGAGACAGCGGACGAGCAGGACGACGCCCTACGCGGCATCCAGCCATGAGATCAAACAACACGTCGGCCCCTACAGAGGAGCCTCTGCCATTCACGAGCAGAGGCTTAGTTAGGACTTCGGATCGCCCTCACGATAGCCGCATTCGACAGTTCTGCGGCTGACGATCCGTTGTCCACCATACGCTCATATGGACCCGAGACAAGGATCAGCGCGAGCGACTAAAGTGCCTGATCGGGAATAGAAGTTACTGGGCGCTAAAAGAAAAGGTCCCAGATCCGAAACGGGTAGAATCCAGGGCCCTCCATCTGAGCGTTCGACTTCACAGACGGCGCCATCTACGGCTGGACCGTCGCCGGTTTCAAGCTCTAACACGTCAGAATTTTGCCGCTGCGAGCCACGGGCTCTCGATCCGAGTCCGATCTCGGATCTTTGGGCGGCCATTGCCAACGCTTCGCAGCTACATCGGGGTGGCGGCCGTTTTTTAGGATCACTCGCCGGCCCCGGACGCGTCTATGTCAATTTCCCTACCAATTCCGCATATTCGGAAAAGGAAAGTTTACGTCCGCTTTGGCTTGCCTGGTTCGCAAGCAGCAAGACGCGAATGGGGAAAATCGTAGGAGATGCTTACGGTCAATACTGTTCTCGATCCTGTTTTCGGCTTCACCGAGTGCCGCCGAAAGGTCGCTATGCGACAAAATACCCTTCTGCACCAGCGTATCGGCAAGACACGCGGACCGCCATGATCAAACCTTGAAGCTGTAGATTTGCGGTGTTCACGCCACGCTCCCGTACGCGCTAAGCACGACATCAAGTTGCCGTGCGAAGTCCCAAAGTTCGCGGTCCATAAGCGGTCCAAAAAAAAGGCGGCCGGAGCCGCCCGCGTTTACTCAGGCTGCCTTAGACCGCGCCGAGGTTTTGTTGATCGACGTTACAGCCAGGTTGGTGAGCTTGTTGTTCGTCGCCTTTTCCTGATCGAGGATTTCGCTCAGAAGCTTGTGAGCCTCTTCGTGCCCGAGGTCCTTGGCCCATTCACGCAGCGAGCCATAGCGGGAGATCTCGTAGTGCTCAACAGCTTGACAAGCGGCCAGAAGACCGGCGTCCAATGCGGTCCCTTTAGCCTCTTTCATCAAACCGTCCGCTTCCTTGATCAACCCTTCGATGGCGTCGCATTTTTCGCCAGAGGCCGTCTTGCCGATTGACCTGAAGACCTGCTCGAGTTTCTTGATCTGGTCCTTCGTTTCCGAGAGGTGTTCCTCGGCCGCCTTCTTCAGTTCAGTGCTATTTGCTGCCTTGGCGACCTTTGGAAGCGCCTTTGTGATGGCGTTTTCAGCGAAATAGAGATCCTGCAGCGTATGCTCGAAAATTTCAGCCAGCGTTTTCATGAATTCTCTCCTCGGCAGATGAAATGCAGGGGAGAAAGCATCCAGCGGCCAAATCGTTCCCGCTCGGATGTTTAAAAGCCGGGCAGTCGGGACAATGGGCGGCGCGGCATGCCCTGGGCACGCGAGCAAAACTGGAGAGTGCGCCATGCGACTGGGGCCACAAGAACGGCGAAGCCGTCAAATGCCAGTTGGCCGAAGATTGGGACCGCTTCATTCGCTGATCCTTGTGGCACGCGATCGGGCCAAACTCGATGCTTTAGCGATGACGCTTGGTGGAAGGCACCGTGCGTGGGCAACCGACATGGGCCACGATCCCGCCATCCAATGCTTTCACACCGGACGCCGACATGAACGAAGCATCGGCGCGCCTGAAACCTACTCAAGCACGGGGAGCAATTGGCGACCCAGTCGCTGCAGATAGCCAACCCAAGCACCGCCAACGTCCTGTTGCTGTTCCGAGCGTTATTGAACAGATCGGTCGGCTTTGACATGAGGATGGTCGCGGAAGCCAACGCTGATGCTGTGTCGTACGGAAGCCCGGAGGTTTCCATGCTTGACGTTGCAGGCCAGCCGCCTTGTCAGCTGAGCCCCGATGACATTGATGTACCTACAACGAACGTTCGACCGCGTGTGCGTTTGGTGCGGAATTCCCCTTACGGAAAACGCGCCGAGCGGCTAGCCCGCTACATCATGGAGCAGTTCTCGAAGGGGCTGGATGACGAAGAAGCGCTGTTTGAGAGCGCCATTTGGCAGGAGCAGCACTTCGACGCTGTTCGGTACCCGCCGGACGCATAGGGAACATTCCGGATCAGTGGCCGTTCTAGCTTTGCCGGTGATCCACGACGCCGGATCATCGGCTGAGCTCCGCGAGCTTTATGCTCTTCTCTAACGGAGCCCATCGAGGCAGACTCGCTTGGCCCCGTTGTCGTCCTTCGGGGCCATTTCTTTTCATGGTGGGAACGCGATGCGCGATGGTCTCATTTGGCGGAAGCTTGTGAACGATCCAGAGTACTCCAATCTTATCGAACGCTGTCAAACCCGTTAGGTGATGTATGCCGACGCGTTGCTGGAAGAGAAGCGCAGATGAATTTTGCTGGGACATTTCATTCCGATAGCCAGGCAAGCCCCTATCTGCACGTCCCAGGCGCGAAATCTCCCCCTCCCCGTCACTCGCGAATACCGAGCTCGCCAACAATCCCCCGCGCTGCCTGTGTCGTGACCTCGAGCGTCTTCAGGACTATACCGGCCTCAACCCCACCTCGGCGGCCCGAGCGGTGGCGAACAGCGGGGTCTTGCGACCTCTCTGCCGGCGTCGATCGACGGGAATGAATTTAAGGCCAAGATTGAAGGCGACGACGTGTGCTGCGGTGCTCCTCCGCTGTCCGACGTGAAGTCGCTTGGAAGTTCGGCGTCGGAATTACCGCTTAGTGGTTGGGCTCTTAGCTAGTGATTCTTGATTAATTGCACCCCATCGCGAAACGCTCTATTTTCCTGGCAGGGTGTCCTCGACGAGACGGAACGTCCTCGGCTTCGCAGCGCCGCGGACCGCTTCGGTTTCCGCACCAATCCCAGGCGCAGTTCGACGACCCGATCCACGAGGAGACGAGCGATGGGCGCAACGACGCCGGACAACATCATGCAGCTCGGTATGGGGTTTTGGGCCTCCAAAGCCTTGCTCAGCGCCGTCGAGCTCGGCGTCTTCACCGAGCTCGCAGCCGGACCGGCCGACCTGCCGGACCTGCAGGCCAGGCTGAAACTGCATCCCCGCTCGGCCCGCGACTTCCTCGACACCCTGGTGGCCCTGAAGCTGCTCGAACGCGAGGATGGCCGCTATCGCAATGCCCCGGATACCGACCTCTTCCTCGACAAGGGGAAGCCGTCCTATATCGGCGGCATCCTCGAAATGGCCAATGCCCGGCTCTACGGTTTCTGGGGCTCGCTGACCGAAGCCCTGCACTCCGGAGAGCCGCAGAACGAAGCCAAGCACAGCGAGGACTTCTTCGCCGCGATCTATGCGGAGCCGGCACGGCTGCGCGGGTTCCTCGAAGCGATGAGCGGGATCAGCGCCGGTGCGGCGCAGGCGATCGCAGCCAGGTTCGACTGGTCGAAGTACACGACCTTCGCCGATGTCGGCGCAGCGCAGGGCATGGTGCCGATGGTCATCGCGCGAGCCCATCCGCATCTCCAGGCTATCGGCTTCGACCTGCCCGCCGTGCAGCCGATATTCGACGAGTTTATCGCCCGGCAGGGCCTCGCTGACCGCGTCCGCTTCCAAAGTGGCAACTTTTTCAATGGCCCGATGCCGCATGCGGATGTGATCGTGATGGGGCACATCCTGCACGACTGGGATCTTGCCGAAAAGAGGATGCTGCTGGAAAAGGCCTTCGCCGCGCTGCCCAAAGGCGGGGCCGTCATCATCTACGACGCTGTCATCGACGACGAGCGCCGCAGTAACGCCTTCGGCCTGCTGATGAGCCTGAACATGCTGATCGAGACTCGCGGAGGTTTCGACTACACCGGCGCCGACTGCCAGGCCTGGATGCGCGACGCCGGTTTCGTGTCCACACGCGTCGAGCCGTTGCTGGGGCCCGACTCAATGGTGGTCGGATTTAAGCCCGACTGAGCGGAAACCGGACCCCGGCTGTTCTGATTGTCTGAAACCTATTTCTGCCTGAACGCCTTGTTGAACGTCATGGTCAACGGGCCGACGAGATATTCGAACGCAGTGCGCTCGACGGTCGGGATGATGACATTCGCCGGCATGCCCGGATATAATTTGACCTGCGGAAGTTCGGAAAGCTGGTTCTGGTCTATTCTGATCTCCGCCACATAGTATGGCGCGTTTGTTCGGTTATCCACCAGCCTGTCGGCCGAAACATTGACGACGCGGCCCTGCACCATAGGCGTTATACGCTGCTTGTAGGCCGTCAGGTGAACCTCGGCCAACATATCAGGATGGACATCGCTGATTTCGTCAACGGCGATCTGGGCGTCGATCACCAGCGAATCCCGGTCCGGTACCAGATCGAGGATCTTCGAGTGGAGCAAGGACGCACGGGGAAATCTTCGAGTATCAACCGTCAGCGATTGGAAGGCCGAAGCCGTCACCGCAGACGGCAGTGGTGACGTCGTCCTGAGGGTCGAATTCAGTGTTGACCCGGAGCGAACGGATGTGTCGTCACTGCAGTTTAGATTGACCGAGCAGCAGGCAAAAAGCATGGGTGCGGCGTTGAG
This sequence comes from Ensifer sp. 22521, assembly GCF_052044795.1. NCBI lineage: Bacteria > Pseudomonadati > Pseudomonadota > Alphaproteobacteria > Hyphomicrobiales > Rhizobiaceae > Ensifer > Ensifer sp. 22521. The sequence goes on along the minus strand of NZ_JBQENM010000038.1, from coordinate 41,998 downwards.
TTCAGCCTCGAACCAACCACCGCAATCGTCGGATCTGATCTACCGTAGCGCCCGACAGCGCGTGCGTACATAGGCGCGGAGCAACAAATGTAGCGCGGCGCCTATGCCAATTGGCATCCCGCGGTTCAATCCGTTCAAACCCATCGCAAACGAGTACCGTTCGCTGTAGCGCCAAGCATCACGAGCCTGCCAGAGGTGCGCAATGAAAACTGACGAAATGTCGCTCAAGTATCCCACTCTCCGGCCTGATGGGGCTGTTGTGGAGATTAAGTTGGATCAGGATATCGCTGCCACGCTCGCGCGGCTTCCGGACGATCCTTCGCTTTACTTCGATCTTGGCGAACCACACCTCCTTATTCCGCTCGAACAGTTGGTCAACGCGCGTGCGCGCGAAAGAGGCATCGTCAATGCCAACCGCCATATGTTGACCGCGGCGAAAGGCAATCAGGAGAAACGCAAACCCCTGACGGTTCAGTCCTTGGACAACGCGCTGCGGCTCGTGGTGGATGGCAATTCGACTTTGCTCAACGCTCGTCATTCGAAGTGGCGGGCGATACCTTGCTGCACTAGATAGTTAGATCCCACTGTCTCGATCACCGGAATCGGCCTCAAGGGACGAAACAAAACCCACGATGAGCAGGCGGAGAGAAACCCGTGGCGGCCGGATCGCACTAGAAACGGGGCGACCGCACTAGGACGAGAGAAAGCAGTGTCGACATCCCGCGTTCGCGTCATCGATCTGGAAACGGCCGGCAATGGACCGAACGACGTTTGCGAGATCGGGTGGCAGGATGTGGTCCTTGAAGACCATGGACGTTGGGCCGTCAACGATGAACGTGGCGCGCTGATGGTCAATCCAGGACGGCCGATTTCGCCCGACACGATGGCCATCCATCACATTCTCGACGAACAAGTCGCCGGCGCGCCCTACTGGAAAGATGTCGCCCCAGGAGTGTTGCGTCCGCCCGGCAGGATCGACGCTCTTGCTGCACATCGTGCGGCCTCCGAGCAGCGGTACTGCACGCCTCGCCTGACCGGCGGCTCACGCTGGATTTGTACCTGGAAGTGCGCCCTACGGGTCTGGCCCGAGCTCCCGCGGTTTTCCAACCAGATGCTCCGCTACCTGCGTATGCCGGAAGGGCTCGTTCACGAGTTAGGGCTGCCGGCCCATCGAGGCATGCCGGATGCCTATGTCACCGCCCATCATCTGCGCGACCTGCTGAACGCGACATCGCTCGATCAGTTGCTGGCGTGGAGCGCCGAACCGGGGCTCCTGCCGCGCGTGCCCTCCGGGCCAGATCGTGGAAAAAGTTGGGATCGCCTTAGTACGGAGACGCTCACGGAATTTCTTCACGATAGAGATAGCGATATCCGTTTCAGCGCCCAGACCGAGTTGGCAAGGCGGGGTGAACTCGAGCCGCCCGCTGTTATCGAGCCAGTGCAGCGAACCTTGCTATGAAAGCGACCGACGCGTCGCGCACGCGCCGGAGGATGGGCGATGCCAAGGCGGCGCTTGGTGAAGATGGCCCTATCTGGTGGGACTACGACGATCCGGATCTTAGCCGGCGTCTGGTGAAGAACACGCAGCCTGCGCTTGCACATCTGCCGTCGTAAGGCACATTGCCCCCACCCAGCATCGACAGGACTTTGGCTTGAAGACCCGCAAACCACTCATCCTCACCGCCCGGATCGCGGAGACAGACCTTGAACCCTTCGATCGCCTTCGAAAGGCGCATTTCCGTCGGATCGAAACTTCCTTCGGGCTCACCTGACGATGTTTCATCGGCTGCCGGGTGAACACCTCGAGCGGATCGTCGGAGAATTGCAGTCTGCTGCCACCAAGCGTGGCCAGATCCGAGCGGAGGTAGCCAGTGTTCGCCATCTCGGCGCGGGTGTCGCATTCAGGATCAAAAGCCTTGCACTTGAGCAGCTTTACGCAGAGCTTAGGTCCGCTTTCATGCCATGGTTGGGTGGCCAGGACATGCAGGGGTGGCAGCCGCATATCACCGTCCAAAACAGAGTTTCGAGGTCAGCCGCAGACACCTTGCACCAACAACTGACACACCATTTCAAACCGCGCTCGGTGATTGTGGAAGGCCTGAACCTCTGGAGATATCTAGGCGGGCCTTGGCAGCCCGAACGGACGGTCAGTTTCGCAGTGGTGCCCGCTCGCCGTCCAGGGCCAAACGCCGGTTCAGCGACCCTCTTTGATGACCGTCGATATCGAACCATCTATTCGACAGATGTCTAAGAAAACGAACGCAAATTATGGAATGATTGAAACCTGGACACTTCCATCTGCGGCCACCCTTGGGTCGTCGGTGCGAGCGAAAGGTATCCTGCTAGAATTGCGTGCTCGCTTGCCCCTGGTTTCCCGCAACAATATGAAGTCCGAGCTCGGAAGCGCAAACTGTCATAAAGTGCCTGGCCGTCAAAACGGCCCGGCTGAGTGGGTGGCAGAGGTGTGACCTTCATGATAAATGTCAATTCTAGGTAGAAGAATGTTTAGACATGATGCCAACTGGTAACCCCGGCTTCACGCGCACCATCTCGAATTTCGTCCTCCGCTGCAACTGGCCCGCCTCTCAAGGTTACGGCTTTGCCGCGACCGCTGTTCTGATTGCCTTTCTCCTTCGTTATTTCCTCATGGGTGTTCTGGATGATCGGGCAATCTACATTCTTTTCGTACCCCCCGTTCTCCTTGCAGCCGTTATCGGGGGTATTGGTCCAGGAATGCTTGCTGTTATCGCCTCCATCGGTTCAGCAGCCTATCTGAGGTCACTTACTCCCGGCGGGATCCAAATACCTGAATTGGTCGTGTTCACCGCCGTGGGGGTTGCAATTTCCTTCTTGGGAGAATCGCTCCGTCGGGCTCAACATGACTTAACAACTGTTGACGAGGCCTTGAGTACAAGAGAGGCGCACCTCCGGTCGATCCTGGACACTGTTCTCGACGCCACCATCGTCAGCGAACAGGACGGAACAATCGTATCATTCAACGCCGCGGCTGTCAGGCAGTTCGGCTATGCCGAAAATGAGGTGATCGGCCAGAACCTGCGGATGCTGATGCCGCAACCCTATCGCAAGGAACACGGCGGCTATCTCGAGCGGTACCTCTCTACGGGCGAGAAGCGAATTATCGGAACCGACCGTGTTGTCGTCGGTCAACGAAAGGACGGATCGACCTTTCCCATGAAACTTGCCGTCGGGGAGATGAGATCGGGTAGTCGAAGGTTTTTCACGGGTTTTATACGCGACCTGACCGAGCGTGAAGAATCGGCCGCTCGCCTGCAAGAGGTTCAGACCGAGCTGGCGCGACTGGCCCGCCTCAACGAAATGGGCGAAATGGCCTCGACGCTCGCCCACGAATTGAACCAGCCGCTCTCCGCTATAGCCAACTATGTCCACGGTTGCGGACGGCTGCTTCAGTCAGCCGAAAGTCCGCGCGACGTCCAGATTCGCGATGCCCTCAAGGAAGCCGGAGAACAGAGCCTACGTGCGGGGCAGATTATCAAACATTTGCGGGAATTCGTCACAAAGGGCGAGACCGAGAAGTCACCTCACAATCTGCGGCAACTGGTCGAAGAGGCCGGCGCGCTTGCACTGGTCGGATCGCGCGAGAAAGGGGTGCGCACTGTATTCGACTTTGAATCCGGCGCCGACCAAGTCATGGTCGACCGAATACAGATACAGCAAGTGCTGACAAACCTCATGCGCAACGCCGTAGAGGCGATGAAAAATTCGCCCAGGAAGGAACTTTTGGTCACCATTCAGCGCTTGGGCCCTGCAGAGGTGATGATAGCTGTCGAAGACTCCGGCCCTGGCATACCTGAGGAAATTGCGGCTGACTTGTTTAAGCCGTTCACAACGACCAAAGCCGGAGGAATGGGCATTGGCTTGTCGATCTCCAAGCGTATTGTCGAGGCGCATGGTGGGGACCTAACCGTGTCCACCGGGGGCTTGGGTGGCGCATGCTTCCGTTTTACCCTGCCGCAATACAACGAGGAAGAAAATGCCGATTGACGACTTCACCGTGCATATTGTCGACGACGAAGAGGCGGTCAGGAAATCGCTTGCCTTTATGCTGACGATGAACGGATTGGGCGTCCGAGTGCACGAGTCCGCCACTGCGTTCCTTTCCGTTGCTCCAAATCTGCGGCAGGCCGTGCTCATTACCGACATGCGCATGCCCGACCTTAGCGGACTGGATCTAATTCGCCGTCTGGCAGCCCTCAAGACAACGATCCCGTCAATCATGATAACTGGGCATGGGGATGTGCCGATGGCCGTGGAAGCGATGAAAGCAGGAGCCGTCGACTTCATTGAAAAGCCCTTCGACGACAACACCATTGTTGATGCAATCCGACGCGCCTCTGAGCGCCTGAGCGATGCATCGTCGCCGATTGAAAGTGGTGAAGACATTCGGGCGCGCATCAGCACTCTAAGCGACCGCGAGCGTCAGGTTCTGACCGCGGTCGTCGCCGGACAGCCGAACAAGGCGATTGCGTTTGCCCTAGACATTAGCCCGCGCACCGTTGAAGTTCACCGGGCTAACGTCATGGCGAAGATGCAGGCCCGCAGCCTCCCAGAACTTGTAAGGATGTCACTCGCAGCAGAAGCCGCAGACTAATCGCGGCATCGTCTTGATCTGGAACAAAGCCCAGCCTGCCCGTCTGTGCGAAGTTTGAGGAACCATCGCGCCTCGAACCCACGGAACCGCAGTGTCCAGCCCGCCCCCTGTCGTCACGATTGTGAAAGACGAAGCCTTGCTCCGATCCCTGGTCTTCGCGATGGAGGCGCATGGATACCAGGTCGAGCAGTTCGGGTCATGGATAGCAGCAAAAGAGCGAAGCTCCGTCGCCGAAATCCTGGTCCTTGACGGATCTCTGCCGGCGATGGACATCGAAGAGTGTTTGGTGTTGGCGGCCGGCAAGAGAGTGGTATTGCTTGCAGATGAAGACATCGACCGGGTGAGGCCGCGCCAGAACATTCTCGTCCTTCACAAGCCTCTCTCCGGTTCTGATGTAATCGCCGCCTTGGCCGCACTACGTAGTAACGCGTAGTGGAACGAACGAATTTCGCACGCGGCCATGCTTCGTCATGATCTGACCGTCAACAAAGGGTCGGTCATATGCACACTTCTACCGCTGCCATCGCCTCCTTCAGCTTCAACGCCGCCGCCGGCCCTGATGGTCGTTCGTTCGCTCGGCCTCGCGCGATCTCATTCTACGAAGCAGAAACCGAAATCTACGCCCAAGGCGAACTGGCCGGCGCGCTCTATCGCATCGAGTATGGAGCTGTTCGGATCTTCCGCCTGCTCGCCGACGGCCGCAGGCAGGTGGTTGCGTTTCACATTGCAGGAGAAACCTTCGGCTTCGAAGCGCGGACCATGCGCAGCTTCTTCGCTGAAAGCATCGTACCTACGGGTCTGACAACCGTCCCCATCGAAGAAAAAGGCCGCAGTTCTTCGGAGTTAATGGCGCTGGCGCTGGAGAGCATGGTGCGGGCGCAGGAACATCTTCTGGTCGTTGGAAAGCAGAGCGCGCTCGAAAAAGTGGCCGTCTTCCTCGTTGACCTTTACGAGCGTCAAGGTGCAGACGGCACACTCGACCTTTCAATGACCAGAACAGATATCGGCGACTATCTTGGCATGACGATCGAAACGGTCTCGCGGAGCTTTTCTAAGCTTCGCTCCATCGGGGTCATTCGACTCAAAAGCGCACGCACGGTCGAGGTGTTGAACGTGACAAAGCTACGGCTGATGAGTGAATAGGCGGTTTGCTGGACGCCCGCGGCCGCGATACAACCGGCTATTGCGGCGAGTTCCGCACGAGACGCTGTTTGGTTGCGGGTTTGACCAACGGCAAGGGGGATCAAGGCCGCCAAAAGACGAGCATCAACACATCGCGGAGCAGATCTGAGTCCCGATGGACGCCGCTTCCTTGATGTCGCGGGTATAGATGGTCAGTTGGGCCCGTCGTGGAGCGTGCCCGTGCGTAGCGGAATCGGCTCGTCTAAATTTCCACTTGGGGACAGCCGAGAGGACTGGGTGCCGCTCGAGCGCGATGAGCGAAGGCGTTAGGGACGCGCAGCGCCCGACCTCGGTGGCGGTTTGAGAGTCTCGTGACCTCTGTTACGGAGATTTAAGATCGTGTTCAGCTACATTAGCTAAGAGACACGAAGGGGAACTGGGGGCGACACATGAGTGAATTTCAAAACAAAGCCGTTCGTTTGACGGCAGCGTGCGATGGTACGGCTGCCGCCGGCGATATCGTGGAGCGTCGAAAAAAATTCTTGGGAGCCGCTCTGGAGCTTAATCAGGCATTAGAAGCCGCGGTGATTGCTGGCAAGAGCTTACCCGTTGGCGAAAATACCATTCGATCCCCAGACCTGATTATTGGCGACCTGATGAAAGAACTGGCAGTCATTGGCCACCTCTTGGATATCGACGTTATGCAAGCCGGTCATAATACCCTTGACCGTCGGATGAGAGAAATTAGGAAGGCTTTCAAGGCGGCGTCGGTGAGAACAAGACAATCCGCGTGAAGGCTACCTGGCAATGAACGTTCGAAACCTTGTCGCCGGAAGGCGATACGCCGTACGGCCGCTCGGCCGATCGATAACAAAACGCATACGTTCCAGGACCTCTCGTGGGTCGGAGTTCTCCGGGTGGATGTCCAGCGGCGAGTGAAAAATGGCGACCGCTCCGTCGATATCGTCGTCGAGGACAAGGGGCCGGGGATCCGGAGGCGATGCACGAGAAAGTCTTCGCTCCCTTCTTTCGCCTTGAGGCTTCGCGAAACCGCGAGACCGGCGGTGTCGGTCTGGGCCTCGCAATCGCAAGAACGATCGTTCGCTACCATGGCCGCGATATCGCGTTCTCGCAGGGCGATCCCGGTTTTAGGGTTACGATCGACCTGCCGAAAAAGGTGTAGGTCTATAGCCGACAACTGGCAACTCCCCGGGCAACGGCATCAGGCTTCCAAAGTCGCGATGGGTATCGAGCACATCTGCCGGCTTATCGGTCGTAGTTCTGATCGAGCAGGCGGCAACACGCAGCCGTCAGAACCAGCGAGTTCATCCAGCCGGAGAAAATCGCATGCGCTAAAGAGGAGGATTCATCTATGGTCCATCGGCTCTTTGACGGCGCATTCATGAGCAGCGCTCATAGCCGCATGCGCTGCTCACTCCTGCATTGCCACGTTTGCAGTCCTCACAAGATGTCTTTAGATCGCCTGGTCTGTCCGTTGCGGCTTTAAGGGAACTCCCGTCTGTCCCGTGAGTTTCATTACGATCGAGTGGCATCGGATGGAGAGAAAGCGCAATGACAAATATCAAAGCCAGGGGGTTTGAGAGCCCATCGCATTTGCGGGAACACCTGGACGAACTTGAGCAGGACAGTCCCGCTGAAGATCCATCGCTGGCAGAAGCCGTTCTTCCCCCTGAGGAAGAGATCGCTGAGCTGCGCCGTGCGGTCGCCGACCTGCAGGCTCGGCTGATGACAATTCGTGAGCAGACGGAGGAGATAGATGCGCCTCCATCGCGAGGGGATCTTCACCCATGGCTTAGGATTGTTGTCACAGCTGCGACCACCTTTGTCCTCGCACGGCTCGTACAGCAGTTTCGTCTCGGCGCGCCGGGAGCCGCGGCTGTACCGATGCTCACCGCTCAACTAGACCGCAGGTTATGGTGAGGCCGTTATCAAGCTAGCCTTCATCATCGACGGCTTCGAGCGTGAGATCATCCATGCGGCGCCGTGGCCTGCACGGCAAAGGCGACATCCGTTGTGAGGAGGTCGCAGGAGCCGAAAATCCTCAAACCCACCGACGCTATCATCAAGCTAGCGGCGTCCTGTGTTTGTGGTTCCGATCTCTGGCCCTACCGCGGGCTCCAGCCGATGGGCGGGCCGGCTCATATGGGTCATGAATATTGCGGCGTGGTCGTCGAAGTCGGCGACCAGGTCAAGACGGTGAAGCCTGGCAAGTTTGTCGTGGGATCATTCTGCATCTCCGACAATAATGCCCCCATTGCCGCTTCGGGTTTCCATCCTCCGCGAACAGCGCGAGTTCATGTCCGGAGCGCAGGCGCCGTTTGCTCGAATTCCACTTGCTGACGGTACTCTGGTCGCAACGCCGGAGATGCCGTCCGAGGATCTTATTCCAAGTCTCTTGGCCGTCTCGGATGTTCTTGGTACCGGCTGGTAGCAGCAGATGCGGCACGCGTCCAGCCGGGTTCGACGGCGGTCGTCGTGGGCGACAGGGCCGTCGGGCTGATGGGTGTGCTTTCCGCCAAGCAGATGGGGGCCGAGAAGATTATCGCCATGAGCAAAAGGATGGCTGGCACGAGGCCGCCACCAAGGGCAGCTATGTTCTGTTGAAGGGGAACGATTTTCGGGAGCTCTCACTTAGGCGGGCGTGCCTGTAAGGCGAACAGGCCACGCCCATCCTCCGAGACTTTTTAACTCGAATATTTGCACCACTCGCAACGCTTCACCCGCCACATCGTGGGAAACGAGCCGGGTGCCTTCGTTCCCACGGCAAAACGCCTGCTCAGCCTCGATCCACTGCGAGAGGACACCGCGCGCTGATGCGCGTCTATGCGACGAAGGGGCAGTTCAACCTCGCCCTCGTACAATACCAGCGTCGCGCCGATACGCTGCGCAAGCAGCTCGGTGTGCAGCCCGAGAACATCGCCTACTAGGTGATAGGCGACGGCCTCTTCGACCTTGTCTACGTGCAAGGCTGGGTTTCTAATCTGGACTACGCCTGGCAGTCGCCGAGACTGTCGCGCGTTCTGCACCGTCTCGGTTCCTTCTGCCGCCTAATCCCCATTGACAAACGCGGCTCCGGTCAGTTCCCGCCAAGCGTGCTCGAACTTCGAGCTTGCAGACTGCCAGGGGGGCATGGCCTTCGTCGCAGTTACGCGCGCCAAAACCGGACCACCTGCCCTTTCAACTGTTACGATCACGCTCCGGTGCCTGTCGTCTTCTGCGATCCCGTCCGCAACCGATCTCCCGCGCGCCACTGCCTGGCTGTCGCTAGCATGAAACGATCCGGTGTGGTCGCGATTGACTGTCCCAAGAAGATGAATGTGAAAGAGGTATCGGCGCATCTTCGTACTCGAACACCGGCATGGCTTTCCACTTCTTAGCAGTTTCTAAAGTTCTTTGCGCGTGACAGTTGCGTGACGCACCCCTTGCCGCCCGGTTGCCCTGTTAGGGCGCGATCATTCTTTCATCCGTCGTGTTGAATTACGAGGCCGCCCTTGCCGTCTGATGCGGCGCCCTCAGGGGCGTGACAGTCAGAGTGGATCGAGGAACGTGTCGCCCACACCATCTACGTCCCCGCGGATCCCCGCCCGTCCGACTTCCCGACAACATCGCTGATGTTCTTGGTTACCGCTTGCGAACGAACTCGGTGCGCAGGACCAAGCCCTTGATCGCGTCGTGGCGGCAATCGATCTCTTCCGGGTTATCGGTGAGCCGAATCGACCTGATGACTGTGCCCTGCTTTAGGGTTTGGCCGGCACCCTTCACCTTTAAGTCTTTGATCAGGACCACGGAGTCTCCGTCGGCAAGAAGATTACCGGAGGCATCGCGAACCTCCGCGACCTTCGCAGCTTCCGCGGCGATTTCCGAGGCCGGCCGCCATTCGCCGGTCGCCTCGTCGTAAGTGTAGTCATCGCTCTGGTCACTCATGTTCACTCCGCTCTAGTACCCAATTTGTCTTATCGGATCACCGAGATGTTTTCGGCATCGGCTGCTAAACTCATATGTGCCTGTATCCCCGTTGCCGCGCGAAATCAAACCGCAGTTCAGCGCCGATCCACAAGCGATGCGCGAGAGCGGCGAGCAGATTCCGGGGGGAGAAATCTACGCGTTTCTCTCACAGACTGGCCGCCAAACACGCCATCACACTTCATGCGGGGTCAATCGTCGAAAAGGATGGGAGCAACTTCTACAACACGACGCTCGTATGTGGGCCGGATGGCCGACAGATTACCCGCTACCGCAAGATACATCTGTTCGATGTCGATACGCCGAACGGAACGAGCTATCGGGAATCCGATTACGTTACGCGCGGCAACGACCTCGTGACCTATAGGATTGGCGTCGCAGTCGTTGGGTGTGCGATTTGCGACGACCTGTGCTTTCCCGAACTTTTTCGGGCGCTCAGAGATCAGGGTGTGAATGTTATCGTCCTGCCTGCAGCATTCACTGAGGCAACCGGCCGGGACCACTGGGAAGTCTTGCTTCGCGCGCGCAACATCGAAACGCAGACTTATCTTCTGGCCGTCGGCCAAACCGGCTCCCACGCTCAGGGAAGAAAGCTCTGCTTGAAACACTCCCTAGCCATCGACCCATGGGGTCGTATTTTTGCTCAAAGCCCCGATAGCGTTGGGTCCAACTCTGCTACTTTGGACCTCGACTACACCAAAACTGTTCGCGCGCCATTCCCGTCGCAAATCACCGTGTCCTTTTGAGATGTGGTGAGGACTCGTTCGATCCGTGTCAGGAAATAGGCGCAACGCTTTCATTCGCGGTGCTGCTGTCGTCGAAACCGTCGATATCCGTCAGCCAGATAGTTGCGCTCACGAGAATCTGCCACTGAAGACGATCAAACGGGCGATGTATAGCAGAGCAGGCCCGGAGGGCCCGAGAGCACGCATGCTGCTGCTCAACAACAATAATCACCACACAAATTGAGGAAGACCCTCGGTCGTGTAATGGCGAGCACTTGCCCCCCTCGCGGCACGCTCCTTTTGAGCGCAAAGCGAACTGAAAAGAACTTTACGGGCTAATGCTCCTCAAAACTGCCAGAAGCTCCTGTTCACCAACAACTTGAGTGTCAGGCAATTAATTGCGACAGGCTCAACGGCCATGGATTGCCAACAGATCGGCAAAGGCCGTCGGATTGCTGGCCAGCACTGGGTGGGCCTCCAACAGAGCCTCGCCCTCGGCCGGGAAGGACAGATAGTCGCCGCCGGCTTCCTTCACCAGGCAGTAACCAGCCATGCAGTCCCAGGCGTGCATATGTGGCTCGTAATAACCGACCAGACGGCCCGCCGCGACATAGGCGAGCATCAGTGCGCCGGAGCCGTTGCGGATGAAGTTGCCGCCCATGCGGAGCAGCGCGGCGATGATCTGCCCAACCCGCTCCGGTTCTACATAGGTATTGCAGCCAATGCCGGTGATGGCGTTCTGGATGGTACGAGACGGATCGAGGTTCAATTTCTTTCCGTTGAGGCTAGCGCCTTTGCCAGCGGCCGACGCATAGAGTTCGCCGTCGCACGGCGCATGGATCATGCCGATCACCGGCATGCCGCCATGCAGAACCGCGATCGAGACACACCACGTCGACATACCGTTGACGAATGGCGCGGTACCGTCAATCGGGTCCACAACCCAGATATAGCCTGAAGCACCCTCCATGTGGCCGAATTCCTCGCCGAGGAACCCATCCTCCGGAAGCTCCGCGGCGACGCGCTCCCGGATCAGTATCTCGACGTTTCGGTCGGCAATCGAGACGACATCCTGCGGGTCGCGCTTGGTCTCGATCACCAGGGTATCGCGCTTGTTGAAGTAGTCGAGCGCGAGCGCCCCCGCCTCCTCGGCGATTGATTTCGCAAGTGCAAATCGCCGGTCGAGACCCGCTTCATGCATGCTCATAGGTCTTTCCTTTTCGTAATGAGAGAAGTGTACTTCGTGATCAATGCAATGCCCACGATTCTTCAAGCCCGGTATGACATCAGCGTTGGCCAATAAACATCGGCCGATATTGAAAGCGTGCCGACTTCGGTCTCCACCCCATGTTCGACATGGTCCCCGAGATCGGCCCTTCCGACGAGACGACCTCCGACGCTCGACCTGCTTTATGGGGGAGGTGCTGGCCCTGATCCGGGCAGTTGGCCGAAACAGACCGTGACCATGAGTAGCTAAACGCGTTTCAAGTTGAATCTGATGACCAAGTCGGTGGGCGAACGGCAGTTCTGAAAAGCGTCTTACGTTACTGAGCTTCGATCCCAATACGTGCGAAAGCTTCGCGCGGAGCATCACTGGCGCGCATGAGATCCCGCATGAGACGCGTCATTGCCTCCTCGATCTCCGGGGAACAAAGGGGCGTATTCTGCCCTGGATCATCAGCGAGGTCGTAGAGTCGGGTTTCACTCTCAAGGAGCGCGCCGGGACCGTAGTTATCGAACATGGGCGACCTCTCGATCACCGGGATCTTGAGAACGGGCGCTCCCTTCGTGAAGGACATCGGCTGTGCCAGCGAGGCTCCCGCGAGTTCCTCCGGCGTGAACGGCTGCCAGATGTGAGTCGGCATCAGCGTGTATTGAAAAAGCTCCTGAGAGCGAGGATCGGGCGGGAAGCGATGATAGGTATAGCGTCCATTCGTCACGTTGATCGCACCGCCGAAATAGCCGAACAGTGCGCCGCGCCGCAGCGAACGATCGGCGCCGAGCAGCGGCAGGAGGGAGTGCCCCTGCACCTCGGCAACAGTGTCCACGTCGAACAGATCGAGGAATGTCGGAGCGAGATCGATGGTCTGGGTCAGAGCGGACCGGCGGGTGCCGGCTCTTCCCGGCCGGCGCGGATCGTGCAGGAAGAGCGGGATGTGCACGATCTCCTCATACATATTCATCCGGTTCTTCGCCCAGAAATCGTGCTCCCCTAGCAGAAAGCCGTGATCGGTGGTGACAACGAGCGCGGTGTCGCGCCAAAGATCGTGCGCATCGAAATAGTCGAGAAGCTGTCCGATGAGGAAGTCGCAAAGCGCGATGACGGCGTAGTAGTTGGCGCGGAGTTCTTCGCATTCCTCCGGCAGCTCGTCGACCCGGCCGTAGCGCGGCCAGTCGCGAACCGGACCGTTCCAGCCCGTTCTGAATGCCTCGCGAAACCGCTCGGGCGCGGTAAAGGGTTCATGCGGGTCGAACGTCTCGATCTGCAGGAACCAGTGGTCGGCGGTTCGGTTCCGCTCGAGGAACTCCAACCCGGCGGCGAAGCAGCGCACCGATGGGAACTCCTTCTCGTCCTTGATGAACTCGCGGTTCACGATGTTGCGCCGAAACTTGTCGCGGGCCGATGGGCTGAATTGGCGCTCATGATACATCTGGCGCAAGCGCTCCCATGGTGGCTTCACCATTGCCTTCCACGGGTCGCCCTCCTGACCGCGGATGAAGTCGTAGCTGTCATATCGAGTGTGATAGGTGGCACCGCCGTCCTCGAAATAATGGAAGTGGTCGGTGACGAGGTGGCTGTAGGAGCCGGCCCGGTGCAGCAGTTCGGGAAAGGAATTGTCGAACGGCTCGAGTGGCCCCCAACTCCTGTGGAGAAAGCCGAGCCGTCCGGTCTGCAGGTCGCGGCGCGCCGGCATGCAAGGCAGGCTGCCGACATAATGGCGGTCGAACATCGCGGTGCGCTCGGCCAAGCGGGTGAAATTGGGCGTCGGCACCCGCTTTCCGCCGTACGGGGCGAGCACGTGTCGGTTGAGCGAATCAAACAGTACGAAGACGGCCTTCATCGACTCTCGGCCCTCATTCAGAGCTGCCCATGCAGCTTCTTGTGTGAGCGTTTCGAACGGTCCCCGCATTCATCGGCTGGCCGTTCCAGGGCACCGGCACCTATTTTCGCCGAAAAGAGCGCGGCCGCAACTGGATTGTACCCAGGTCCGAACACCAGCCTGCCCGCCCCCACGAGACTTCTAATCTGTGGTCCGCCTCGCTCACTATATCCCATGCACGCCTTCGACCATCGCCGAGAGCTGCTGTGTCGTCTCACCTCGGGGAGGCTGAGCCGGAGCGACCGGCGCGGCTGACGAGCATGGCGATGAAGGGCACGTCATCACCCGAGATCGTGTCGATGAGCCCGTCGGCGATCCATTGCATGAGCTCCGGCAACCGATCGCGTCCGCCGCGCCAATACTCGGCGAGAACATCTGGGCGAGGCACGTGTACGCGGTTGCTGAAGCCTTCTGCATGCAGCGCCTTCGCACCGTCGGGGCGGAACATGTCGAGCTCGATCGAGACCGAACTCGCGCTGCACGCCTTCAACACCCCGACTAGGTCGGCGTGGCGAGCATGCGTAATGGCTTCGGTCCGCAGGCCCGGATGGCGCTCGACCGCGCGCTTCAGCACCACATGGTCGAAGCTGATGACAATGACCCGGTCGACAGTTCCCGTCGATCTCAGCAAGGCTGCCACGCAATCAACAGCGATGTCCGGCCGCTCTGCCTCCTTGATCTCGAGCACAAGCCCCATGTCGTCCGCCTTCGCCCAATCGAGCGCCTCCGCCAAGGTCGGTATCTTCGTTCCGGCGAAAGCGGGATGAAACCGAACCCCCGCATCCAATTTGCGGATCTGCTCGAGGCGGAGGTCTGCCGCAAAGCCGTGTCCATCTGTCGTCCTGTCGACGGTCAGGTCGTGCAGAATGATCGGCTCACCGTCTGCGGTCAGCACGACGTCGATCTCGACCGTGGTCGCCCCTGCAGCCTTTGCTGCTTCGAATGCTGGCAGTGTGTTCTCCGGATAATGAAGGCTGTAGCCGCGGTGGCCGCAGACATGAGTACGTCCCGCGTTGCGGGCAAGGAAGCTGAAGGCCATTCGATATGCTCCTCCATGGTAACAGCGCGACTTCTCTACAAGCGCGCTCTGACTGTTTCGCGAACGACGAGTTCGACCGGGAAGTAGACGGAAATCGGCGGCAAATCGGGATCGGCGAGGCGCCGGTCGAGAATTGATACGACCTCCCGGGCAATCCGCCGGGGATCTTGCCGCAGGGTGGTCAGACGGTAGGAGGACCACGCGGCGACTGGCACATCGTCGAAGCCGATAACGGAAACGTCGTCGGGTACACGCAGGCCCGCGCCGCGAATGTGATCGAGTGTTCCGAACGCCATGAGATCATTAACGCAGAAAATCGCGTCGGGCGCCGGTCCGCTCGCCAGCAGCTGTCGCGCCGCCTCTTTTCCGCCACCATAGTCGGCGCGGCCGACCCGAACGATCTTCGTCTCGAATCTGGAAGCGGCGGCAAATTCAACAAAGGCGTGCTCGCGGGCGGAGAGGCTCGGGCTCGGATTCGCCCTGTTGATCACGGCGAAACGGGAGGCTCCAGCCATGCGCAGGGCCTCAAAGGCCTGCTGCGCGCCGTCCCTGTCATCGCAATGGACGCTGTCGAGGCCAGTCTCGGCCCTGTTCACCAATATCAGCGGCTGTCCGTTTCGTCGCGTGAGCTCGACAAGACTTGCCGGCGGCGAGCCAGAGAGGAAGATGGTCGCCTCCGCCCGATAGCGCAGCAACTGCCGGCTGGCATTCGCAACATCCTCCGATGTTGGCCCGATGTTGATGATCGCCGGCACGTTGGAGCGCTCGATCAAGGCGTACGAGAGGGCCGAAATCATCTGGGCCCGGAACGGTGTATCGGCGTCGGAGGTCACGAGTCCCACCAGCCGGCTCCGATTGGCGAGAAGCCCGCGGGCGAGATCGTTGACCTGGTATCCGAGCGCCGCAGCTGCCTCTCGCACCCGCGCCCGCGTTGCAGGTGCGATGCTTGCGCCAGGGGTGAATGCCCGCGAGACCGCCGATCGGGACACACCCGCAAGCTCGGCGACTGCCTGGGCGCTCACGAAGCGGCCCTGGTTGCTGTCTCTGGTATCCGACACTTGCTTTGACCCCGCTGGACATTCTCCGAAGCGCATTCATAATCGGGTTGCACAGCATTGCAACAACAATGACGACACGATGAAAAGCGTGCCGCGGAACGGGAGGAAATCAGGATGAATCACTGGAAAATCGGAACTGCTGCGCTTCTCTGCGCGGCATTAGCGGGCGGCAGTGCGGCGTTCCTTTCCGCGACGCCACTCTTCGCGCAAGAAACTGTGAAGCTCGAGCTCTGGTCGCGTCAGGATCCTTCGGGGCCGCTGCGCCCTGGCAATGTGGTCAAGGCTGCCGAGCGGCTGAACAAGGAACTCGAGGCCGAAGGCTCCCCCAAGCGCGTTGAGGTTGCTGTGCGCGAGAGCCCCGCCAAGGGCTTCGACGACGACGCACTGCAGCTTCTCAAGGTATTCGGCATCGGTGAAGGCCCCGATATATTCATCGCCGCACACGAATGGATCTGCGCTTTCCAGGAAGATGGCTTCGTTCTCAAGCTCGACGACTATATCTCCAAATACCCTCAACACTTCGGCACGATCTTTCCGTCGCTCTGGTCATCAGCGAAGTGTCCCGACGGCACCTACGCAATTCCGCAGGACGCCGAGGCGAGAATGTTCTTCTACAACAAGAAGCTCCTGCGCGAGGCCGGCTACGACTCTGCCTTTGTCGACGCCATGCCGGAGCGTGCGTTGTCGGGCGACCTGACGATGGACGAGGTACTGGAGATCGCCAAGCAGGTCGTCGACAAGACAAAAGCGCAATACGGTGTGCTTCACCGGCCGAACAAGGGTCCGGACTACATCATGGTCTTCCAGGCCTACGGCAGCGGCTTCGTCGATCCCGAAACCGGCAAACTGCTCCTGGAGCGCGACAAGCTCGCTGCCGCCTTCGGCTGGTTTGAACGCGGGGTGAAGGAAGGGGTCATCCCGGCCAATAACACGGCGATGGAATTCGATGCGCTGCGCAAGGAATTCTACACCGGCAACGCCGCATTCTGGATGTACGGCATCTGGGATCTCGGCAGCGTCGGGTTCCCGACCTACGGGCTGCCTCAGGACGAAAAAGCCTTCTTCGCGGATTGGGGCTGGATCGCTGGGCCTGCACCGCAGAAGGGCGGTTCACCGGTCAGTCTGACGCATCCGATCGTCTATGCGATCGCTGCCGACACGAAGGAGCCTGAACTCGCCGCCCGCCTGCTTGGCCACGCTTCGGCGGCCGACCTCAACACCGATCACGCGGTCACAACGACGCATCTCGGCATCAAACCCGAACAACTCGAAGACCCGCGTTATGCCAAGGCCTGGCCGCTCGCCAGGGCAACCGACCTGCTCAAGATCACCAAGTTCCTGCCGAACAACTCGCAGTTCGGCGAACTCAACGGCATCATCTATGCCGGAATTCAAGGCATAGAATCGGGGCGGTTGTCAGCTGAGAAAGCAGCCGATTTCGTCATCGAGGAGGCTTCGTCCACCCTCGAGGACGTGATCGTCAAATAAGTCCGATCGGTCTCGAGTCGTCGACCCGGCCGCCCGGGTCGGCGGCTGCGAGGTCCGCCGTAAGAGCTAATCGATGACGACGATAGCAGATGAACTCACGATCGAGCGGCGCGGCCATGCGGGGTCGGCGGCGCGCAGGCGCACGAACTTCGTGATCTTTCTCGGCCCGGCGATCGTCCTGACGGTCCTCTTCTTCGTCGTCCCCGTGATCATCGATATAGCTGTGTCGTTTACCGACCTCAGCCGCTCGCTCCGCATCAGCGAGTTCACTACCGAGCAGTACGAGAAGGTCCTTCGAACTGATCGCCGGTTGTCGCAGGTCATTGGGCTGACCTTCATCTACGTCTTCGGCACGCTCGCGATCTTCAACGTGACCTTTGGCCTGATCCTCGCCATCACCACCACGGCGATTAGGAATGTATCCGGCAGCTTCTTCCGGGGCGTGTGGCTGCTACCGCGGATGAGCCCGTCAGTCCTCTACATCCTGCTCTGGCTCTGGGCGGTGAGCCCCACCGAAGCTGGCCTCGTAAACCAGGTCCTGATGCAGGCGTTCGGGCTCGACGCGCCGCTTGACCTTTTGACCTCGGCGCCGGTCGCGCTCATCATCATCTCGAACGGGTTCATCGGCGCTTCGATGGGCATGATCATCTTCACCGCCGCGATCCGCGGGATCCCGGAGCACCTGTTCCACGCCGCGGCAGTGGACGGCGCCGGGACCTTCGCAAAGATCCGCTTCATCACCCTGCCGGCGCTGCGCTGGCCGATCAGCTTTGTGACGATCTACCAGACACTTTCGCTGCTGGTCAGCTTCGAATACATCCTGCTCCTCACCAAGGGCGGTCCGTTCTACGACACGACTGTCTATGCACTCTACGTCTACCGCCGCGCCTTCGAAAGCGGCCAATATGGCTACGGAGCCGCGCTGGCACTTTTTCTCATCGTCATCGGCGTAGTCGTCGCGCTCATCGGCTGGCGCTTCTTTGATATGGAGCGCCTGCTGCAGCGCCCGCGCATCGAGGTGCATTGAGATGGCCGCGCAAGCGATCCCCGAGCTGTCCACGGCGGCATCCGAACCGCCAGTCGATTGGGATGCAGTGGCAGCGCGGGCGCGTGGCGTTCGGCGCGCCAAGGCGGTCGTCCTCTACGCGTTCCTGATCGCCGTGTCGCTGCCGATCATCCTCCCCTATTTCTGGCTCGTCACGATCGCCTTCTCGGCCAGGACCGGCGTTGCCGAGACGGCGGTTCTGTGGCGCTCGATGGCCGTGGTCGTTCCGGCCGTCGTCGCTTTCTGGCTCACTGCCGCGCTCGCGCAAAGCCGGCGCCAGTTATGGATCGGCCTCACCGCAGTCGCCGCGATCGCCATCTTCGCCTTTGCCGTGCTGGTCGGCCCCGACCTGCACCTCGGCAATTTCATCTTCCTGTGGGAGCCGGACTTCGCCTCGGTGGTGAGGTCGCGGATCGGCGAAGTCAAAGGCGCGGTCCAGTTTCCCAATGTCTGGCATGCCTTCGGCAACTCGATCCTGATCGCCGGCACACAGACTGCCATCGTCGTCACCGTCGCCTCATTGGCAGCCTATTACCTGTCGCGCTTCCAGTTCCCCGGCCGCTCCTCGATGCTGCGCTCGCTTCTGGTGCTCCATGCTTTCCCGGTGCTGACGCTAATCGTGCCCATGTTCCTGATGCTCTACTGGATCGGGCTGCTCGACACGCTTTCCGGCGTGATACTTGTGCTTGTCGCCTTCGAACTGCCGTTTGCGATTTTCATCATGAAGGGCTTCTTCGACGCAGTCCCATGGGACATCGAGATGAGCGCGCTGACCGACGGCGCGTCGCGACGGCAGGCATTCGTGAGCGTGGTGCTGCCTCAGGTCAGGAACGGCATCCTCGCCATCGCAGTGTTCACCTTCATCCGCGGCTGGGAAGAATACATCTTCGTGTTCACGTTCCTGATCAGGAACAGCAATTGGACAATGAGCCTCTACATGTACTGGGTGCGCGATGATGTCATGGGAGTGGACTACGGCGTCGTCTCTGCGGTCGGAGTTTTCTACCTTGTCCCGAGTCTCATCCTCTACATGGCCGCGCAGCGGTATCTCATGCAGATGTCGATCGGCGGCGTGAAAGGCTGAGAAGATGGCGAAGATCGAGTTCCGTAACGTGGTGAAGCGCTTCGGCGCCGTCGAGGTGATCCCCGATATGAACCTCGTCATTGAGGACGGCGAGTTCGTCGCACTTCTCGGCCCCTCCGGCTGCGGCAAGTCGACGAGCCTGTTCATGCTCGCCGGTATCTATCTTCCGAGCGGCGGCGAGCTCCTCTTTGACGGCCATATCGTCAACGAAGTAGAGGCACGCGACCGGAATGTCGGCATCGTCTTTCAATCCTACGCGCTCTACCCGCACATGAGCGTGCGCGACAACATCCTGTTTCCATTGCGCTTCAAGAAAACGCCACGCGACGAAGCTCTCGCGAAGGTGAAGACCGCCGCGGACCTTGTCCGTGTTGCGGAACTGATGGACCGTCGTCCCAGCGAGCTTTCCGGTGGCCAGCAGCAGCGCGTCGCCCTTGCACGCGCCCTCGTGAAGGAGCCGCAGTTGCTGCTCCTCGACGAGCCGCTCTCCAATCTAGACGCTTCGCTTCGCCTTTCGATGCGCACCGAGATCAAGTCGCTGCACGCGCAACTCGGCGTGACGACCGTCCTCGTCACGCATGATCAGATCGAGGCGACGACAATGGCCGACCGTATCATCTGCATGCGCGCCGGCCGGATCGAGCAGGTCGGGACGCCGGACGACCTCTATCTCAGGCCATCGAGCCTGTTCGTTGCCGGCTTCATCGGCTCGCCGCCCATCAACCTCATTGCCGGCGAAGCCGAGGCCGGAACGATCACCGTGAATGGCGCCAGATTTCCGGTCGAGGGCGCGTCCGGGGCGCTGACAGTCGGGCTGAGGGCGGAGCACCTCAGAATCGGCGATACCGGCTTCGCCGGCCGTATCGTGCAGATCGAGCCGATGGGCCGGGAGATCCTCTATGTCGTCGAAACCGGCATGGGCGCCGTGCGCGTGCTTGAACAGGGTTCGTCCGCCGGGCACTCGACTGGCGAGCAGGTAAAGATCGGTTTCCTGCCCGAGAACTCGCTTGTGTTCGAGACGGCGCGACAGAAGCTCATTGGGGGCGCGCATGTTCGTGCACCGGCGTGACATGATCGAGCGACAGCCGCCCCATTTCTCGGTGGGGAGAGGAGAAGGGCGCGCCAGTGGCAGCGTTTGAGACGAGCAACCAGACGTCGAACGCGCCGGTGGCCGTCGAGGGCCCATATGGCCCTGTCCGGCTCAAGTGGCACAAACTGCGCACGCACCTCGCCGACGCGCCCTTCAAGCGGTCGAACCTCGCCCTCGGCTGGCAG
This sequence comes from Ensifer sp. 22521, assembly GCF_052044795.1. NCBI lineage: Bacteria > Pseudomonadati > Pseudomonadota > Alphaproteobacteria > Hyphomicrobiales > Rhizobiaceae > Ensifer > Ensifer sp. 22521. The sequence goes on along the minus strand of NZ_JBQENM010000038.1, from coordinate 21,447 downwards.
CTCGGCGCGAGCCTCGAGGTAGACATACTCGGCACCGCCGATGGCCGCTTCGCCGTTCTCCACGATGCGACGCTCGGTCCATCGACGACCGGCCGCGGCCGCGTTCCGCGCACGCCGATCGCATCGATGGCGGGGCTTTTTCACCGGGACGCAGCAGGCGCCCCCGATCCCGATGCGCCGGTCGTGTCGCTCGCCGACCTCGTGGCCCCGCTTCCAAGACTACCGAGAGCGCCATCGGCCAACCTTCAGCTCGATCTCAAGCTGCTCGAAGGACACAGGCTTCCGGATTCGGCGGTCACCGATGCCGCAGCGGCCGTCGCCGGGCTAGCGGACGCAATCGTCGTCGGTTCACATCATCTGGATGATGCACGCCGTCTCGCCGCGGCCATTCCCGGAGCCCGGCTCGGCTACGATCCGATGCTGGCGGTTTCCCGCCAGCGAGACCTGCGCGACCCAGAGCGGTTGCTGCGCCACATCGAGCGGCGCAGCACCGGCGTGAGTCTTGCCTACCTCCGGTTCGACGCCATTGTTGCCGCAGAAAACCAGGGCTTTCCCCTCGTTGCGCGCCTGCTCGACCTCGGCATTGAGACGGACGCCTGGACGGTCAATCCAGGTCGGGACATCAATGACCCCATCCTGCGTACGATCGTGGGGGCGAAAGTGCGCCAGATCACGACCGATGTTCCGAGTGAGATCTTCCGCCTGATCCGTTCGCTTTGAGCACGGCTCACCGGAGCGGGTTGGATGCTCCACAGGTTCTAGCCACCTGAAAGAGCCGGCTCAAAATCCCTCGCCTCGAGCCCGTTCGCGAGCGCTTGACCGGCTAAAAGGCTCACCGCAGGAGGGCTTCTAGCCCCGCCTTCGCCGACCGGAAAGGAGGTGCTGCGCTCCAAGCTGATGATAGTACGTGGTCTGTGTAAAAATCCGACGTTTTCGCGGGTATCGAGTTCCCACTGATACCGCTGCTGATTGCCTTCAAGAAGTCGCCGCAACGCCCGGAGCGTCCAACGAATACACTTCCGGCTCATGATTAGCGGGCAGACTTGACGTACTTCCTGACGGCTTTCGCCACATCTTCATCGGTGGCGAACTCACCCCGGTCGGCCTCGGTCAACCCGGCCTCAATCTCGGCAAGCTGCCATTCCTGCTGCTCAACGAAAGCTTCGATGGCCGCTGCAGCCATATAAGAGCGGGACCGATCCAGCTTCTCAGCGAGCTGATCTAGCTTACTCGCGGTTTCATCTTTTACACGCACGGTAAACGCAGCGGTCATGGGATCTAACCTTCCTTGGTCACTTTGATTATCGATGAACCGCACTGGTGCGTCAATTTTCAAGAATCTTCTTCAAAGCATCCGCTACGCGACTGATTCATCGGTTTTTTCTGTGCTTAGAAACGTCCTGGTGAAGCCTGTAGCTCAATGGTTTGAGCCGTCGGCTCATGACCGACTGGTTGCAGGTTCGCGTCCTGCCGGGCCCACCATACAACCTCGCCTTTTGTTCTAAGGCGCTCCGCGCATGCCCTCGCCTTTCAGCGCCGTCATCGCGACAATGACGGACCAGCAAACAACCCTGCCCAAAAAAGCCTTCGCTAGCTAATGTTTCCGTCAAGACCTTGATATTTTGGGTATGTCAGCCACAGATGAAATGTCTGTGAAGTCGAACGCTCAGACGCCCGGCCCTTCCTCTTGTCGTCTAAGAGGAAGGGCTTTTTGCGTTCTTATCTTCCAGGCGAGATTGTGGCTTTGGGCCCGAAAAAACTTCCTAACCTCTCGCCTTGAAGGGGTACGAACCGCCGAACGCCAAAGAAATGGCTCGCCGTATTCACTCGGCGCCGAACTCGAAGGGCCAGATCTGGGCGCCATGCAGGATGCGCAGAATGCGAATCCTGTCCGCTGTCACCATGTAAGCGGCGATGTAGGGAGTGCGCGGAATTACCAGCTCCAGGGTCAACTCGACCGGGACGGTTTAGACACCATCCGGTGGCGCAAAGAAGCAGTTCGCGTCGTACTCGTTGAAGACAGATGTGATACTTGCCTCCTCAGAGGACAGTCCCCGCACCGGTGCTCGGCCCCTGGTAAGAGATTTTTTTGCCGCTGTCGTGGTCCCAGCTTGACGCCGAAATCGGAGCACCCAATATTTTTTCCTGTCTTCTTTTCATCCCCATGTGTATGTGAAGGAGGAACCAATGTTCATTGCGGAAATGCCATGGTCCGTGCCGCTCACCGTTCGATTCCAGAACGGCACGAGCCACATCTTCTCATCTGTCTCCGATGCTCTTGATTTCCTCGAAAACGAGTGGCCACTTCGTCGTGGACAGCGCTACGAGCGCGCGGTCAAGACCTGTCGAGGCGCCCTTCATCGGACGACTCCAGTCGCCGTCGCGCGGGAGGCGTTCATCGCTGCTTGCCTTGAAGCCGACCTGCCAGTCACGCTCGAGCACGTGACGGCGCCTCAAGAGAACCGCGGCAACGGCCCAAGGGCCGCTTGATAGTCACCAAGGATTGCGGCGAACGATACTGNCCGCGCGTTTGCATGAAATTCGCCGCCTGACTGTCATCTCCGCAATTCAGATCGCGAAATCATGGATGAGTTCAGGATGGGCAATGCTGAGGAGTTAGGTTTGGTCGAATGCGGACGCTGACCATACGCCCCGGTTGATGGCCCTATGCAGGTGAAAGGACCGTAGATGTGCCGCTAGGGTATTTCCGGGGATAGAGAACGGGAACACGGCGCTCAGCGCCAGCTTTGGAAACAGGAGCGACGCTCCAGCGGGCCTCGAACAAAGGATGCGGACGCGCAGGCCGCCAATGCATCAGACGATCGATGGTCGGTAGGGCCGAGCTGCTTCCATAACAGGCGGTCCGCTCGCATCCTTTGTCTGGGATCGTTCACAACGACACCGTGCCTCGCCGGAGTAGAAATTATCTTGACAGAACACGAAAGTCGAAATCTTATTGTAAAGCGCTTTAGTAAATCGGTTTACAACGGCAAGGGATGGAGCCAAGGTGACCACACAACGCGTCACAAGCCTCAAGGATGTAGCCCGGGCGGCCGGCGTTTCAGTGACGACGGTGTCGCGGCTGCTAAACGGATCGCTCGACCTGCCCTTCGAAACAAAGAAGCGGATCTCGGATGCGATCCGCGACCTCAATTACCAGCCCAATCCGCATGCCCGCCGGCTCAGCCGCGGTCGTTCCGATACGATCGGCCTTGTCGTTCCGGATATCGCCAACCCGTTCTTCGCGACGCTCGTGGCGGCGGTCGAAGAAGAAGCGGATACCCGGGGGCTTGCCGTCTCCCTTTACGCGACACTGAACCGGGCCGGTCGCGAGGTCGCCTATCTCCAGCTGATCGAGCGCAATCACGTCGATGGCCTGATCTTCGTCACCAACCACCCGGATGACGGTCAACTCGCCACGCTGATAAACAGAACCGGCAAAGTGATAATCGCCGACGAAGACGTTCCGGGTGCGCAGGCGCCGAAGCTGTTCTGCGATAACGAGCTGGGCGGCTATCTGGCAGGCCGGCATCTGGCCGAATTCGGGCACAGGGATGTGCTGTTCGTCGGCGGCCCGGAAGCGATGATCAGTTCGCGTCGGCGCCTCAACGGCCTTGTACGGGCGCTGTGCGGCGCGTTTGGCGAGGATTTCCGGCTTTCAAAATACGCCGGCGACTACACCGTGGCTTTCGGACGGCAGGCGGCAAAGCGCTTCATCGAGGAAGGTCGCCCGGCAACGGCGATCTTCGCCAGCTCGGACGAGATCGCCATCGGGATGATCGAGGTCTTCCATGACCAGGGGGTGTCGATCCCGGACGATGTCTCGGTCATCGGCTTCGACGATGTCGGCCCGCTCCACCTTTTTGGTCCGCCTATGACCGCCATTCGCCAGCCGGTCCGCGCGATCGGCGAGCGCGCCGTTTCCCTTCTTCTCGAAACAAACTGGCAGGGCAAGCAAGCTCCCGTCGAAGAGCTGCTGCCAGTCGAAATCGTCGTGCGGAAATCCGTTGCTCCGCCTGCGAAACGATAAATCACGCAATGGAGAACCAACAGAGGATGAGAACATGAACTGGACTTTGAAACGCAGGACTTTTGTCGCCACGCTTGGGCTCACGGCATTGACGACCCTCGGCGCGGCTCTCTCGCCGGCCCTGGCCGCCGAAAAGACCTTTGCACTCGTGCAAATCAACCAGCAGGCGCTTTTCTTCAATCAGATGAACGAAGGTGCGCAGAAGGCAGCCGATGCTGCCGGCGCGAAGCTCGTCATCTTCAATGCCAACAACGATCCGGCCGCACAGAACAGCGCGATCGAGACCTATATCCAGCAGAAGGTTGACGGCATCGCGGTCGTCGCTATCGACGTCAATGGCATCATGCCGGCCGTCAATCAGGCGGCCGAAGCCGGGATCCCCGTCGTTGCCATCGACGCGATCCTTCCGAATGGCCCGCAAAAGGCGCAGATCGGCGTCGACAATGCCAAGGCGGGCGCCGACATGGGCAAGTTCTTCCTCGACTACATCAAGGCCAATGCCGACGGCAAAGCCAAAGTTGGTGTCGTCGGCGCGCTCAACTCCTTCATTCAGAACGTTCGCCAGGAGGGGTTTGAAAAGACGATCAAGGGTGTCGACGGCATCAGCTCGGCCGGCGTCGTTGATGGACAGAACGTGCAGGACAACGCGCTCGCCGCCGCAGAGAACCTGATTACCGGCAATCCTGACCTGACCGCGATCTATGCGACGGGCGAGCCGGCCCTGATGGGTGCCATCGCGGCGGTTGAAAGCCAGAGCAAGCAGGATAGCGTCAAGGTCTTCGGTTGGGACCTGACGGCCCAGGCGATCGCGGGCATCGACGCCGGCTACGTCACCGCCGTGATCCAGCAGGATCCGGCCGCCATGGGTGCCGCTGCCATCGACGCGTTGAAGAAGGTATCCGACGGCGGTAGCGTCGAGAAGACCATCTCCGTGCCGGTAACGATCGTCACCAAGGACAACGTCGAGCCATATCGGGCGATCTTCAAATGATGACGAGTGAAAGACAGCATCCTCCCGCTGTCGCTGGTGTCGGGGGGGCTCTGCCCTCCCGCACCGGTGCCAGTCCCCGCGTGTCCCTCAAGGGGATCGTCAAGACGTTCGGATCGCACCAGGCACTGCGTGGCGTTGACCTCGACATCTATCCCGGCGAATGCCTTGGCCTCGTCGGCGACAATGCCGCCGGCAAATCGACGCTGACCAAGGTGATCTCGGGAACCTACATCCCCGATGGCGGGACCATTACTCTGGAAGGCGAGGAGGTTCGGTTTTCGGGGCCTGCTGATGCCCGCAACCGCAATATTGAAATGGTCTTTCAGGATTTGAGCCTTTGCGACCACATCGATGTGGTCGGCAATCTCTTTCTCGGTCGGGAAATCAGCAAAGGGCCATTTCTCGACACGAAGACCATGCTCGCAGAAGCCCGCAAGATGCTCGACGCTCTGGAAATCCGCATTCCGCGGCTGACCGGCAAGGTCGCTCAACTCTCGGGCGGACAGCGCCAGGCGATCGCGATTGCGCGTGCCGCTTCGTTCAATCCGAAGGTTCTGATCATGGATGAGCCCACCTCGGCGCTTGCCGTTGCGGAGGTCGAAGCGGTGCTCGCGCTCATCAACCGCGTCAAGGCGAAGGGCGTGTCCGTCATCCTGATCACCCATCGCCTCCAGGACCTGTTCCGCGTCTGCGACCGCATTGCCGTCATGTACGAAGGCACCAAGGTGGCCGAGCGCGAAATCGGCAAGACCAACCTGGAAGACCTCGTCAAGCTGATCGTCGGGGAAGGAGCCAAGCAATGACGGCCTACACCGAACGCGCAAAGGGCTCACCGGCGGCAGACTTCCTTTCGGAGAATGCCCAGGTCCTGTCGATCGCCTTCTTTTTCCTGGCCTGCGTGGTCTTCTTCGCGGCCACAACCGACACCTTCATGACGCTCGGTAATATTCTGAACGTCATCCGCCAGGCAGCGCCGATCCTCATCGTCGCGGTCGCCATGACACTGGTGATCATCACCGGCGGCATCGACCTTTCTGTCGGTTCGCAGGTCGCCCTGGTCAATGCCGTCGCGGCGATCGTCTTGGCGATGGGCTATCCCTGGCCTCTCGTCGTCGTCGCGATGCTCTTCTTCGGCGCCTTTCTCGGCTTCGTGCAGGGATGGTTCACCGCCTATCAGGGTATTCCGGCCTTCATTGTCACACTTGCCGGCCTGTCGATCCTGCGCGGATTGGCGCTCTATCTGACGCAGGGCTACTCGATCCCGATCAAGGATGCCCCGGGCTTCTTCATGCTCGGCCGAGGCGAATTGCTGGGCATTCCGATGCCTGCCCTGATCGCGGTTGCGGTCGCGGTCGCCGGCTATGTCGTCATATCCTCGACCAAATACGGCCGCCAGGTCGTCGCCGTCGGGTCCAACATGGAGGCGGCTCGCCGCGTCGGCATGCCGGCAAAATGGGTGATCGCCTCGGTCTATATGATCGCCGGGGTTGCCTGCGCCCTTGCCGGTCTGCTGATCGCAGCGCGCCTCGGCTCCGGCTCGTCGAATGCGGCCGTCGGCTTCGAACTGCAGGTCATCGCCGCGGTGGTGCTGGGCGGAACGTCGCTGATGGGTGGCCGCGGCACGATCCTCGGGACCGTCCTCGGCACCATGACGATCGCGGTCATCGGCAACGGCCTGATCCTCATGCACATCTCGCCGTTCTTCACGCAGATCGTTACCGGCGCGATCATTCTCGTCGCGATCTGGCTCAACACGCGGATCTTCACCGCCAACTTTCGCTTCGGCGGCAAGAAGAGATGACCGTAATGAGCAAGGAACTGTCAGAAGGACACGTGCAGTCCGGCAAGGTGATGACGGTGACCGGCGCGATCGATGCGAGCGAACTCGGCGTTACGCTGATGCACGAGCATATCCTCAACGATTGCCGCTGCTGGTGGCACGCGCCGAAAACCAAGGAGCGTCAGTATCTCGCCGAAGGCTTCGTCTGCATGGAGATTCTCGGCGAGCTTCGCCAGGATCCCTTCGTCAACAAGCACAACATCACGCTCGACGACGAACCCTTGGCGATCGCCGAATTGCGGGCTTTCGCTACCGAAGGGGGCCGCACGGTCGTGGAACCCACCTGCAATGGCATTGGCCGAAACCCGGTCGCCTTGCAGCGGATCTCCAAGGCGACCGGCCTCAACATCGTCATGGGGGCCGGATACTATCTTGCCTCCTCGCATCCGGCCGAGGTCGCCGACATGAGTATCGACCAGATCGCCGACGGGATCGTCCGCGAGGCAATCGACGGTGTCGACGGCACGGGCGTGAAAATCGGGCTGATCGGCGAGATCGGCGTATCCGCCGATTTCACTCCGGCGGAAGAAAAGTCGTTGCGCGGAGCCGCTCGGGCGCAGGTTCGCACCGGCCTGCCGCTGATGGTGCACCTGCCTGGCTGGTTCCGGCTCGGACACCGGGTCCTCGACGTCGTCGCCGAGGAAGGGGCAGATCTCCGCCACACCGTACTCTGCCACATGAACCCGTCGCACGACGACCACGCCTACCAGAGCGAACTCGCCGAACGCGGGGCCTTCATCGAGTACGACATGATCGGCATGGACTTCTTCTATGCCGATCAACAGGTGCAATGCCCGAGCGACGAAGAGGCCGCGCGGGCGATCGTAAGGCTGGTGGAGGCCGGTCATATGGACCGCCTCCTGCTTTCGCACGACGTGTTCCTGAAGATGATGCTCAGCCACTACGGAGGCAATGGCTATGCCTATGTGCTCCGCCACTTCCTGCCGCGTCTCAAACGACACGGGCTGGACGACGGCGCGCTCGACAGAATGATGCGGGACAATCCCCGCTCGGTGTTCCAAACCGGGGCCTGACATCCGGCTCTCAACGCAATTCAAGACATACGGATAGACCATGACAAAGAAAGTGCTTCTCGTCGGCGAGAGCTGGGTAAGCTCCGCCACCCACTACAAGGGTTTCGACCAGTTCGGCAGCGTCACCTTCCATCTGGGCGCGGAGCCGCTCGTCAAGGTGCTGAAAGACAGCGAATTCGAGCTGACCTACATGACCGCGCACGACGCCGTGGACCAGTTCCCCTATGAAATGGCGGGCCTCGACCAATATAATGCGATCATTCTTTCGGATATCGGCGCCAACTCGCTGTTGTTGCCGCCGGCAGTGTGGCTGCACTCGCGCACCGTTCCGAACCGGCTGAAGCTGATCAAGGCCTGGGTAGAAAAGGGCGGCGCGCTGCTGATGGTCGGCGGCTACTTCTCCTTCCAGGGCATCGACGGCAAGGCGCGCTGGCGCCGCACAGCCGTTGAAGACACGCTTCCGGTCACATGCCTTCCCTATGACGACCGTGTCGAAATCCCTGAGGGTGCGGTCGCCGACGTCGTCAAGCCGGATCATCCGACCATGGCGGGTCTTTCCGGCAACTGGCCGCTGCTTCTCGGTGTCAACGAAGTGGAGGTGCGCCCGGGCTCCGAGGTCATCGCCCGCCTTCCGGCAGACCAGGGCGGACACCCGCTGCTCGTTCTCGGCAGCTTCGGCAAGGGCCGCACCGCCGCCTGGACGTCCGATATCGGCCCGCACTGGCTGTCGCCGGCATTCTGCGAATGGGAAGGCTACGGCCGGCTCTGGAAGAACATCCTTGGCTGGATGACGGAGACGGCGCGCTGAGCAGCCGACGTTGCGCGCTGGGCAGAAGCTCAGCGCGCGGCGAGGATCGCGTTCAGTTGCCCGATCGACGGAAACGCCGAGCGGGTACCGGGACGACTGACGGTGATGGCGGCGGCCCGTGTCGCGTGTTCGATTGCGGTGCGGTCGAGACGGTTGCCGCGAAGAGCCGCCGATGCGAGCGCCACGGCCATGAACGTGTCGCCGGCGCCCGTCGTGTCGACGACCTCGCATTCGACGGCGGCAATCCGAACACAGCTCTTGGCTGTGACAAGCATGGCTCCGTCGCCGCCGAAAGTCAGAACGACTTCTCGAACGCCGGCCGCAAGCAACTTGCGGGCAGCCTCTTCACCGCTGGTCCCGGTCAATGCCTGCGCCTCGCCCTGGTTGAGGAAAGCGACATCGATCAAGGGCCACAGGGTGCTGAAATAGGGACGCAGGGGAGACGGATTGAAGGCGGTGATCATTCGGCGGGCGCGCGCAGCTTCAAGGACGCCTCGCGTCGTTTCGTCCGAGAGGTTTCCCTGGAGCACCGCAATGTCTCCTGGAGCAGCGTCGGCCAGAGGCGCGATAGCGTCGACAAGAGCGAGGTTCCGGGCGGAGTCGGTGGTCGTGATGTTGACGTTTTCGCCATCCGGCGTGGTCAGCACGATCGAGAAGTCGGTGGATTTGCCGGGGACCGGCACAAGCTGGCTCACCACCGGTTCGTCTGCCAGATGCTGGCGGATCATGTCGGCGCGAAAACCGTCGCCGAAGGCTGCGATGAGGCTCGTCGGCAGCCCGGTGCGGGCCATGACGACCGCCTGGTTCGCGCCCTTGCCACCGAGGTCGCGCGAACGCTGGCTGCCATGGATCGAGGCGCCCGCGGCCGGCATTTCCGACACGGCGATGGTCTCGTCCACCGTCACATTACCGATTACGTAAGCGTGCATGAACATACCTTCGAAAGGGAGAGAAATGCAGGAAATTTCTGACAAGTCCTCAAGCGCCATAAGGGAAATATTCGGGACTGACAAGGTTCTGATCGGCATGATCCATTGCCCCCCCTTCCCCGGAGCGCCGCGCTATCGTGGCGCTGATATGTCGACCATCTACGATGCCTGCATGCGCGACGCAGAGGCGCTAGTCGAGGGTGGCCTGCATGGCCTGATGATTGAAAACCATGGCGACGTGCCCTTCTCCAAGCCGGAGGATATCGGCCATGAGACGGCGGCCTTCATGTCCGTGGTCACCGACCGGATCGCGCGTGCGACGGGCGTGCCGCTTGGCATCAATGTGCTTGCCAATGCGCCGATCCCGGCCTTTGCCATCGCCATGGCCGGTGGCGCCAAATTCATTCGCGTCAACCAGTGGGCCAATGCCTATGTCGCCAATGAAGGCTTCATGGAGGGCCGGGCCGCCGAAGCAATGCGCTACCGTTCGCTGCTGCGCGCCGAGCACATCAAGGTCTTCGCCGACAGTCACGTGAAGCATGGCGCCCACGCGATCGTCGCCGACCGCTCGATCCAGGAACTGACGCGTGACCTCGCCTTCTTCGATGCCGATGGCGTCATCGCCACCGGCCAGCGTACCGGCAACACGGCAACCATCGAGGAGATCGAGGAGGTCGGCTCGGCCACCCACCTGCCGCTTCTGGTCGGCTCCGGCGTGACTAAGGACAACATCGTCGAAATCCTCAAGCGGACGAACGGCGTGATCGTTGCGTCATCGCTGAAGGAAGGCGGGGTTTGGTGGAACCCGGTCGATATCGAGCGGGTCAAGGCCTTCCGCGCTGCCGCAGCGCCCGCCCTGGAGGCGTGACGATGCCGACTGAAACGCTGTCGGATCAGATCCTGCGGGAAAACGCTGCCGTCTTCGAAGCGATGGTGAACCATCGCTTCGTCGAGGATATCGTTCTCGAGCGCCTGTCCAACCAGGTTTTCGAGCGCTATCTCGTCTATGAGAGCGCTTTTGTCGAAACCGCGATTTCGATCTTTGCCTTTGCGACGGCGAAGGCCAGGACAATCGAGCAGAAGCGCTGGCTGATCGTCGTTCTCGATGCGCTCGCCAACCAGCAGATCGCCTATTTCGAGAGAATTTTTGCCGAACGCGGCATCGATGCCAGCGCCTACGATGTCAGTCGTCCCGAGGTCGAAGCCTTCCGATGCGGCATGCTGGACATCGCAAGCAACGGCGGATTCCTCGATACGGTCGCCACCATGTTCGCCGCCGAATGGATGTACTGGACCTGGTCGAAAAGGGCCGTTCACGTAGCCTTTGTCGATCCGCATCTGAAGGAATGGGTGGAAATGCACGCGGACGACGATTTCGCAGCCCAGGCGAAATGGCTCAAGCAGCAGCTCGACGAAGCGGGCATCGCGCTCGACGCTTCCGAGCGCCGCCGCCTCAGCGCCATTTTCGGGCGTACGCAACAACTCGAAATCGCCTTCCACGACGCAGCCTACGGCTGATCGGGACGACCTGTCTGGAGCCGACCATGACCACTCCCATCGCGATTGACAGCAAGCGTCTGCTGCAGCGCCTCGACGATTTTGCAAGGATCGGGGCAACGCCCGCCGGTGGCGTCAACCGCCAGGCCCTGTCGCCCGAGGATCGCGCTTCACGGCGGCTCCTGGCCGAGCTCGCGCTCGCGCGGGGTTTTCGGGCCTTCCAGGACCCGATGGCAAACCTGTTCATCCGACGGGAAGGCCGCTTTCCCGAAATGCCCCCTTTTGTGATCGGCAGTCATCTCGACAGCCAGCCAACCGGCGGGCGCTTCGACGGAGCGCTCGGCACCCTTACCGCCTTCGAAGTCCTGGAGAGCATCGAGGACGCCGGCATCGAGACCGATCTGCCGATCGAGGTCGTCGCCTGGACCAACGAGGAGGGAAGCCGTTTTGCTCCGGGGACCATGGGATCCATGGCCTTCGCCGCCGGTGCGATCCCGGATGCCTGGTCCGGTCTTCGCGGTCGCGACGGCGCATTGTTCGTCGATGAGCTGAAGGCAACGCTCGACGCTCTTCCGGAAGCGGCCATGCGCCCGCTTGGCTTGCAGATATCCGGCTACATCGAGCTTCATATCGAGCAGGGACCGACCCTCGAACGGGAAAACACGCCGATCGGCATTGTCCATGGTATCCAGGGGACCCGGTGGCTGGAGGTGACGATCACGGGCCAGGCGGCGCATGCCGGCACGACGGCGCTCGAGTTCCGTCGCGACCCCATGAAAGCGGCCATCGCCGCGCTCGAACCGCTCTACAACAGCGTGATGCCGAACGATCCCCGCGCGCGCTTCACCGTCGGCCGGTTTGCGGTCGAGCCGGGTTCGGTGAACGCCATCCCGGGTTCGGTGACCTTCACCGTCGATCTGCGCCACCCGGAGACAGCAGTCATCAACGCCTTGGAAGATCGCATCCGCCAGGCCTGTGACGCGGCGGCGGCTGACGCCGGCTGCGGGAGCGAATTGAGACAGATCTTTGACATGCCGCCGGCTATCTTTTCGGAAGACCTGCTGGCCTGCCTCGACCGGGCTGCCGCTTCTCTCGGCTTGAAACCCAAACGCATGCTCTCCGGCGCCTTCCACGATGCCCTGTTCGTCAATCGCGTCGCGCCCGCGGCCATGATCTTCGTGCCTTGCCGCGATGGGCTTAGCCACAACGAGGCCGAATATGTCGAGCCTGAGCACTCCGTAAAAGGTGCACGCATGCTGCTTGCAGCCACCATGGAAGCGATTGTCCTAAGCGCATCGGGGAGAGATCAGTGACGCGGGTGATGGTGAGGCAGCCGAGCCGCGCCTCCATTCGCCACGCAGCCCTTTCTGACTGACCAAAAGCGCGCCTCGCGCCGCCAGTTCCCAACGATACATTATGCAATCTTGTTGGCCCAGAGCTGCACGAGCGTGCTGTGGGCACGATTCAAGCAGCGTTATCGACGAGATAATGGCCCATACATGCCGATCGATGGCGTCTTCGCAGCTGCGGTTAATTTGAGAATTCCGGTCGCTCGGATTCTCATCTTTAAATGCCATTCCTCGTTGAAACAGGCCGCATTCTCGCATTTAAGTGCCAAGCGACACGAGTGGTTATGGAAATCCGGACAAACTAGGACTTGTCGTCGTTTTCATTTTCATGTGCCTTCCTGGCCCGCAGCATGTCGTATCTTCCAAAGTCCGTCATGATGCTCACGAGGATGCTTCCCGTCCAACCGAAGGTGAATAGTCCGGACATCGCAATAATCGGACCAAGCAGACGCCACCGATCTGGAAGGGTCACGTTTCCCTCCCCGAGCGTCGTATAGCTCTCCAGGACGTAATAATAGCTGTCGCGCATGGAGGGAATAATCGCCCTTACATACAGTGGCAGCGCCCAGATCAGCGTTTCTGCAAAGTGCAGGAGCGCCAAGGCGGCGATTGTCACGGCAAGCATAACATTTAGCCGCCAATGCGCCGTAGTGCTGTCTACGCGAGTCCAGGATTTGTTAAACTGTCGGCTGATGCATCTGATACCCAAGCCGTGCACAAACATGACGATGGTCAGAAACACAGTGCCTACGAGAATTTCCAAGACCGGCTTCGGCGAAGATAAATCGTCCACCCTCTGTGTCCCTCGGTTTGGGCATCTGCGAGGAAGGCTCGTCTGCAGCCTTCCTCCGAGCCGAAAACAGCACGAGTTGTTGCTCAGATCGTAATTTTAGTAGCAGGGAGGATAAGGGTAATAGCCGCATGCAGGAGGCGGATAGTAGCGACGATCGTTGGCAACTGCCGCACCGACTGCGGCGCCGGCGACCACGCCCGCTCCGTAGTATGCGCCTGGATGCGCATACCAGCCGCCACGCCAGACCGGCGCACGCCCACCAACGGCGACGCCGCCATAAGGGCCGCGAGCGGCAAACCAGTCGATGAACAGTGACGCGGGTCCATCGGCGCCAGCGAGATCGCCTTCGAGGACGGCGACCTCAAACGTCAGGTTTCCGCCTTCAAGCTTCGGTGACTTAAGGACGATCACCGCATCGGCGACAGAATCTCCTTTGCTCCTCAGGACCGATATCGTCGCATTTGGAGGGTCCTTTGCGAAACTATCGGTCCCATCGCCCCATTGCTTGATGAACTCGGAGGTCAGGACATGCCCCGCCGATCGCACCGGCCGATCGGCGAATACAATCGAATTTGCGGTGATTCCGCTCATGGTGAGTTTGCCATTTTCAAGTTTTGCTCCCGCAGAATTGAGGACAGCAAGCGACGGCACCATCTGCGCCTTAGCTGCGCCGATGGTCTTCTGTGCGGGCGCTGAAATTGCGTCCTGCGCTATTGCCGGAGATGTGAGTATTAGGCTTGCTGCGACTGCGACCAAGCATATGCCGGGAGATCTAGTCATCAGTTTCACTCCGTTGGTTTCACCGAGTTTATCTATTTCATCAGTCCCAATAGGTCAGTCGACACGCTTTGCCACGATGAGGCAGAACGGGTTTCAATCGCCCATCACGGCGTTACCGTGCTGGCAGACCTTGTGCGCCGGCGCCTTCGCGGCATGACGCTGATCGATTGACGTCACGACACTGTTGTGAGTGGACATGCAGGTCGTTGAGACCTCCGCCGCGTTTCTCAGGCAAGGCGTGGTTGCGGCCGTTTCCGAGACTCCTCTCGGCAGACTTGATGTTGCAACCGCATTCCTTGGCAAAGGTTGCTACCGCGTCAGAGTAGCTGCTCGTGTCTGCCCGACCGGCCCCTGTTATGACTGGAGCACGGCGAGTGCGGCTCCTGCGAATATACCTTCTTTCTCTGCGATGATTGTTCCTCTCCTGCACCTATTGGCCTGAAGCCGTCTGTTCGACATTGCGTAGCGGATTTATCGCCAGGGTGTTTTGATCGCGGCCCTTTCCAGTTCCTGCTCGATCTCGAGCCACATGCCGTCTATAAGGTCCCGGTACTCAGCGATACGTTCATCCCGCTCCGGTGCGGATGATTGCTCCCATCGCAGTTTCTCGCCCTTTGCCATTGCGAAGTCGTCGCACAGGTCGCGGAATCCCTCACTGCGAGCGGCGAGTTCCTCTATCGCCTTAAAGTGCTCTTCGAAGTATGTGGCTACGAATTTAACACCGTTTCCCATCCGGTTTATCCGTCCGTATTTGCCTGATCGCGATCTCAGGACATGGTGACATCGATCTCGATCCTTGGAGTTGCGACTCCTCTCAATGTATTCCCATCCCAGCCTCGGCAGGCCACGCGGGCCGCCGTTTAACTGTCGACCACTCGCATCACCATGCGCATCCAGTCCACTCCGCTTCCAGGACGGCAGCGGTAGGATGAAGACCGGCACGACCGATCCGACGATTGAAGGCAGACCGTCGCCAGCAGCAGCGTACGCGGAACCGTATTTGTAACCTTCAGAAAACGCGCTGAGGAGCAGCGCGAACAACCCCGCGTACACCACAGTGGCTTTCGAATATCGGCGGCCACCAGTCCTCCCTAGATTAGCAATAGCCGATTTCGGCCTAGCGGACCGAGCAGCGTTCCGAGAAGACCGAGTACCACCAAAACGTATGATCCAGTTTGCCCTTGCACATCGCTCGCCCTCGATTGCGGTTGTCGTTTGGGATGAAAGCTTCGCGTCAAGCTGTGAACGTCGAGGGCGTGAGCGCAAGGTATCTAACGGTATCATACGTCCGGCACATGCAGTTTCGGCATGAAGAATCCCGCTATTTGACAGTAGTGGGTCGCTATGGGGCCTCGGGACAATTCATCAACGTATGTTTAGGGAGATGCGTGGTTTTGCATTCGTGACGGCGCGCGATTTGCTTTAAGGACGCCCCTCAAGAGTGAGTGGGGGGTGCAGGCCGTGCAGAACGAATTGCCGCCACATTCGTCGCTGTGTCGATCAGGATATCCTCTACCGACGTCAAGAATTGCTGTAAAATCAGAGCGTCACTGAACCGCAAGCGCTGAGTTTTCCTATACCGATACGGTAACATACAGCCATACCCCCTTTAAATCATTCCCCCCCCATTGAAAGGATGACCTTGTTTGGGCGATTCAATTTAATACAAATGAGGGATTACATGCGGTCTTTATTGCTACTGGCCACCGTACTTGGGGCCGGCCTTGGTGTCGCATCTTCAGCATATACGGCCGACATTACACTTGGCATTCCAGATGCGAAGGTGGTCGAGAACGAAGGCGGCTGGACGTACACGGTCGCGCCATACTTCTGGGCGGCTGGGTTGTCCGGAGACGTGGCGCAGTTCAGTCTGCCTGAAGTTCACATCAACTCCAACTTCGGCGACATACTGCAGAACCTTGACTTCGCTTTCATGGCGGCTGGAGAAGCCCGATACGACCGCGTCAGCATCTTTGCGGACGTCATGTACACCAAGCTCGGTGCCGAGGCGGGCACAAGAAACGGCATCCTTGCCGATAGCGTTGATGTCACCTCAAAGACCTTCGCCGGACTTCTCGGTGCTGGATACTCCGTGCTGGAGAACCAGTCTGGCCATCTCGACATTGTCGGCGGCGTGCGCGTGTGGTCAGTCGATACGACCATAGGATTCAACGGTGGCCTTCTCGGTGGCCGTCAAAGGGATGACGGCGCAACCTGGGTCGACGCTCTGGCTGGTGTACGGGGCAATTACTTCGTAACACCAGAATTCTACGTGACCGGATGGGGCCTGGTCGGCGGCGGCGGCGCTGATCTCGACTGGGATGTCTCGCTGGCCTTGGGTTACAAATTCACCGAAACGATTTCGGCCGTCGCTGGCTACCGAGCGGTGGGTGTGAACTACAATAATGACGGGTTTGTCTTTGATGTTGTTGAGCAGGGGCCGATTATCGGCGTGACGTTTCACTTCTAGACTGAGGCTTGCGTGAGCGTGGTTCATTGGAGACGGCATCAAATGAAGAGGATGGCTCACACAGCGACCCTGCTGGCCTTCGCACTTGGTCCAGGGATTGCAAACGCCCAGTCGAACGAAGAGCTGGCGAAAAAGCTCTCTAATCCAATCGCCTCGCTGATCAGCGTCCCCTTCCAGGCCAATTACGATCACGGTTATGGCCCGGACGATGGCGACAAGGCGACGGTGAACATCCAGCCTGTCATTCCGTTCGCAATCAACAAGGAGTGGAACGTCATTTCCCGCACCATTCTTCCCGTCACTTGGCAGAATGACATCGCCGGGCCATCGGGAACGCAATTCGGTCTGGGGGACATCACGCAGAGCTTCTTCTTTTCGCCTTCAGAGCCGACCGAGAGCGGCATCGTGTGGGGTGCAGGACCGGTGTTCCTCATTCCAACGGCGACGGACGAGTTGCTCGGCAGCGGCAAATGGGGTGCAGGACCGACAGCGGTCGCCCTCAAGCAGGAAGGACCGTGGACCTTCGGAATGCTCGGTAACCATATCTGGTCATTTGCGGGGCAAAGCGATCGGGCCGACGTAAGTTCGACATTTCTGCAGCCGTTCATCTCCTATACGACCAAAGATGCCTGGACATTCTCATTCAATACGGAATCCACCTACGACTGGGAGACGAAGGACTGGTCCGTTCCGATTAATTTTACCGTTGCTAAACTGATCACCATCGACAAGCAGCCGATCAGCCTCACGGCCGGCATTCGCTACTGGGCGGACGCGCCGGAAAACGGCCCTGAGGGTCTAGGCTTCCGGATGGCTTTGACTTTTCTGTTTCCGAAGTAATTGTAGAAAACTATTTTGGGGAGAAAGGCGCCGTCGTCGACTTGGCACACGGTCTAAGCTGATAGCATCTTGGAAGATGGCAGTCGTCTGGGACGTCGATTCCTATCCCTCGCCTTGATGGGATCAGAACTATTGATCCCAGTTATTATTCCCTCTGTCAAAGGTTCATTCCGCAAGACATGAACTTGGCGTGTTTGGCGCTCTCCCTCGCCATCCGGGAGTTTCGAACGCATCCCGCCCGCGATCACCTGCGAAGGGAGGCAAGGAGAATGGCCGCGTCTTCGAAGGGCCACGACATAACCTCACCGTGACGAATGCGCCCCGAAGCCCAAAAGCTCGCCGAGCGCCGAACGCTTGTCCACGAGATCGGCGAGCGTGTATTTGTCGAAAACCGCCACAAAGGCGGCCGTGGCTTCCGAAAGCACACTCGGCAAGGCGCAGGCGGGCGCGATACGACAGCCATGGCAATCTATCAGATCCGTCAGCCCTTCAGTATGCCGAAGCAGGGCGCCGAGATTGATCTCGTTCGTCGGCCTCGCGAGGCGTATGCCGCCATTGCGACCGCGCACGGACTCCAGAAACTCAGCGTTCGCAAGGTCCTGAACAACCTTCATCATATGATTTTGCGAGACCGAGAACGTGTCCGATATCTCCCGGATCGAGCTAAGCCCCGATGGCCGTGATCCCAAATAGATCATTAATCGCATTGCGTAGTCGGTATATTTGGTGAGCCTCATCGGGGTCTGCGTCAAATAGTCCAATCCAAAAACATGCATTTGATTAGCATCTTTGTCCTCGGATAAATAGATGCATCTAAGGTACATGTTTAAGGGCGAATTTGCGATGATCTCGCAAGCGATAACCGAAACAGACATCCGAACGATCGTTGAACGTTTCTACGCCGAAGTGCGAGCAGACCAAGTCTTGAACGCTGGCTTCGCGGCCGTAACGGATTGGGACGACCATCTCGAGCGCATGATGGCATTCTGGGGGGCGATGATGATGTCGACCGGCCGTTACAAGGGCAATCCGGTGGCAATGCACTTGATCCACCTTGAACGCATCGACCCGGGCATGTTCGAGCGCTGGTTGACGCTTTGGAGGAAGGTTACTTCAGACGCTCTGTCGCCGGAGATTGCTGCTGAGATCCAGTCAAGGGCCGTCAGAATTGCTTCGCGTTTGTCGTCCGCCCTGTTTGGATCGGACCACGCAGTCCCGCCGGCCAGACCGCTTGAGCTTGCCTCACGGCCCTATAGGAGCACGCCGGTTTTCGACAAAGAAACGGTCCCCAAGCCGCTCCTGCAATCCTATCGACTTCGACCGCAGACCTGGGCAAAGCTCACCGTCCTCGAGGGAAGCCTCCACTACCACCTTCGCTCTCAGCCGACGATCGAAGTGGACGCCTGCTCGCCGGTCATCATCCCCCCGGATGTGCCCCATCACCTCCAGATCGTAGGCCCGGTGAAACTTCAATTGCACTTCTACGATCACCAACCTGCCCCCTACTGATGCACCGCATCGAAAGGAAAGTTCATGCCGAAACCACTCTCACCCGAGACTGTTCAGATCGTAAAGGCAAGCATCCCGGCGCTCGGGGCACACGCAGCGGACATCACGAAGAGCATGTATGTCCGCCTATTCCGCGACGATCATATCCGCGAGCTGTTCAACCATGCCAATCAGGGCGAAGGCGGCTCACAGGTTAACGCGCTTGCAGCCGCCATTGTGGCCTACGCGCAAAACGTTGATAACCTTGGCGTGCTCGGCCCTGTGGTCGAGCGGATCGCGCACAAGCACATCGGGTATCATATTCTGCCCGAGCACTATCCCTTTGTGGCCACGGCCCTTCTCGCCGCCATCGAGGATGTGCTCGGAAGTGCTGCGACACCTGAACTCTTGAATGCATGGGGCGAGGCTTACTGGTTCCTGGCCGATATTCTCAAGGAGCGCGAAGCCGAGATACGCGGCGAACTGCTGAAGCGCTCGGGCGGCTGGGATGGCTGGAGAGACTTCGTCATCGACGCGAAGGTTCGCGAAAGCGATGTCGTCACCTCGTTTGTCTTGAAGCCCAAGGATGGCGGTCGCGTTGCGCGCCACAAGCCCGGCCAATATCTGACGCTTCGCTTCAAGTTGGAGAATGGCCAGGAGATCAAGCGCAACTACTCGATCTCAAGCGGCCCCAGCGATGGTTTCTACCGCATTTCGGTCAAGCGGGAAGCGCAGGGACAGGGCGGATCGCGATACCTCCACGATCAGGCGAGCGTGGGCATGGTGTTGAGTGCGACCCCGCCGGCCGGCGACTTCTTCCTTCCCGAAGCGCCGGAGAAACCGGTCGTGTTGCTTTCGGGCGGCGTTGGCCTGACGCCGATGGTCAGCATCCTGGAGACAATCGCCGAGGAGCATCCGAACCTCGAAGCACATTTCGTCCACGGCGCGCTGAACAGCGGGACGCATGCCATGGACCGGCATGTTCGCCAGCTCGCCGATGCGCATGGCAAGATCAAGATCAGCAGCTTCTACAGCGCGCCAACAGCCGAGGACGCGGTCGGACTGTCTCACGATTTCGACGGCTTCATCACCGCAGAGTGGCTTCGCAAGAATACACCCATTGAAAATGCCGAATTCTATCTCTGTGGACCGAAGCCGTTCCTTCGCGCCCTCGTTCCGGCGCTGGCCAGAGAAGGCGTTTCAAGCGAGCGGGTTCACTTCGAGTTCTTTGGCCCGTCCGACGAACTGATTGCCGCCTGAAGGCGGCGAACAACGAAACGTGGCATCGTCACTCCAATCCTGCCGCCGGCGCTTTCGGTGCCGGCCGCAGGACAGTGCCTGCGCTCCGCCCGCGTTGAAGGCCTCCTGCAAGGCGATTTCGAGAGCCGAGAAAGCCTCGGGCTCGATCTGCATGGCCTCAACGGCGCCGTTGATGTCGCCACGCTCAAGCCGCTCAATGACGCGTGCCAGGACGATGCTCGACTTGATCTGATCAATTGCCTCACTGAAGGCAGTCGCAAGCCGCGGCTCGTATGTGGCAAGCAGGTCGTCGAAGGTCATCCGGTTGCCTTTCCTACAACCCAACCTAGGTAGCTAAGGTTGACAACATGAAGGAATTCGAAGTCGTGTCGCGAACATCCATGAATACTGGAACAATGCACGGATCCTCCTGACAACCTCGAAGGCGGAATTAGCGCCGCATGCGTCGAGACCTCCCCGCCGATGTCCAGGCAGATGACGTTCCATTGGACGATTGTGGCTCTTTCGTCGCGCATAGCGGGAGCTCGCGTCTCGACCTACCGATACTCGCCATCAAAGCGCCGCAGCAGGTGCTTGCGATCGTACGGCCCCCCAACTCGCGAAGCTGCTGGCTTCGGTAAACGGGTTCGCCATTCGGCTCTGTACAGTCGGTCATCGTCGGCAGTGACTCGACGAGCTGCCAGAGAGAACCTTCTGATCCTGTGCATTCACCTTGGCAACTGGATGAAAAACGTCGACCGACGCTTCAGCCAATTGAAAAGCCAACCAATGCGCAGATGGTCGCATCGCCATGACTCATTAAGTTAGAAAGTGGGACCCGTACGCAAAGACCAATCGCAAAGAGTGAAATTTGACCGAATAGAAAAGCCGTTGAAGGCCGCAAACATCCCTCCCCTCCTATCAAGTTTGGTTGCGCAGCGGCTTTCCTGGCAGATGACTAAATCGCCCTTCCACTCGTCGACCAAGCACAGTAAAGTGGCACACAAAATACCACTTTATGGAATTCACTGCGACGATGCGAATGACACTCCACACCGACTATGCCCTGCGCATGCTGATCTTCGCCGCGACGCGACGGAACGGCACATGCACGGTCAATGACGTGGCGCAAGCCTATGGGCTTTCACGCAACCACCTCCTTAAGGTGGCGCAGACTTTGCGCGACCTCGGAATCGTCGAAACGACGCGCGGGCGTGCGGGCGGCATCCGGCTCGCGAGGGCATCGGAGGAGATCGCTGTTGGCGCGCTGGTGCGAGCGACCGAGGAGGAGTTCGCGCTGGCCGAATGCATGCAAGCAGGAGGGCACAGCTGCGTGATTTCGCCAGCCTGTCAGCTCAA